>JAYURC010000115.1:0-18140 GCA_043756405.1 Polaromonas sp. | reverse complement strand
ATTGATTCGGCCCGCTGATGCCTCAATTTCCGTTCGGGTTGAGCTTGTCGAAACCCTTCGACAAGCTCAGGGCGAACGGTTCATAGTTCACAAGGCCGGATCAATAGCATGAGAGCGGCTTTTTAGCGCATTAGTTCCGGCAGGCTTGGCAGTTTGGTCGGTTTTGAATGGGCTTAATTACAGCTAAAAAGGCCGAACTCCGATAATAAAGAGATGTCCACCCCAACGTGCTCCATCGTCATTGCCACCCTGAATGCCAAATACATCCATGCGTCGCTGGGGCTTCGCTATTTGCTGGCCAACATGGACGTGCATGGCGGGCCGGGGCTAAAAAGCCAAACGCTGCTGCGCGAATTTGTTATCGCGCAGCCGCCACTGCTGATTGCAGAGCAACTGCTGGCCCTGAACCCCAAAATCATTGGCCTGGGTGTTTACATCTGGAACGTGGTGGAGACAACGCAGGTCGTGCAATTACTCAAAGCCCTGCGGCCTGACATCAACGTCGTGTTGGGCGGGCCTGAAGTCAGCTTTGAAACTGACAGCCAAGAAATTTGCAGACTGGCCGACCATGTGATCACGGGTTGGGGTGATGTGAGCTTTCCCAAGCTGTGTCGGGCGGTGCTGGACGGCCCGCAGCCTTTGATGAAGGTTATTGCAGGTGAGCAGCCGGCGCTTGATGCGATTGCGCTGCCGTACAACGAGTACACGGCGGATGATTTGGCCAACCGCTTGCTGTACGTGGAGGCGTCACGCGGCTGCCCGTTCAAGTGTGAGTTTTGCTTGAGCTCGCTCGACAAGACTGCCTGGGCGTTCGAGCTGGATTTGTTCATGGTTGAGCTGGACGCTCTTTACCAGCGCGGCGCGCGCAACTTCAAGTTTGTGGACCGTACGTTTAACTTGAAGGTTGATTTTTCGGTGCGGATTTTGCAGTTTTTCTTGGACCGGATTAAAGATTCGGATGGATGTGCAGCCAGCGCGCCGGATCTGTTCATCCATTTTGAAGTCGTGCCTGACAGCCTGCATGACCGATTAAAAGAACTGATCGCCCAGTTCCCGGCGGGTTCGCTGCAGTTTGAAGTCGGTATCCAAAGTTTTAACCCTGAAGTGCAGCAGCGCATATCTCGCAGGCAAGACAACATCAAAACCGCTGACAACCTGCGCTGGCTGGTCTCGCAAAGTCAAGCGCATGTGCATGCCGACCTGATTTTTGGCCTGCCGGGCGAAACACTAGACAGCTTTGCCGTGGGCTTTGACAAGCTGTATGAACTCAGGCCGCATGAAATCCAGTTCGGCATTTTGAAGCGCTTGCGCGGCACGCCAATCACGCGGCACACGGCAAGCTATGCCATGGTGTACGAGCCCCAAACGCCTTACACCATTCTGCAAAATTCCACGGTTGACTTCATGACCATGCAACGCATCAAGCGCTTTGCACGCTACTGGGATCTTGTCGCCAATTCAGGGCGATTCAATCAAACGCTGGCGTTACTGCTTGAGCCCGGTTCAGCCTTTTATCGTTTTTTGGCGTTCAGCGACTGGTTGTGGCAAACCACGGCCAAGACGCATGAATTTGCCCATGAAAAACTGGTTGATTGGGTGTATGACCATTTGATCAAAGAGCGCAGTTTGAACAGCGCAGCCGTACAAACTGCGCTGCTGGCAGACTACACAGCAAGTGGCGCACGCGGCAGACCTCAATGTCTGGCGGCGCTGCTGGCGGCACAACAAACCACGGCTGCAAAACCATCGCGGCATCCTGCTCAAAGGCAGGCCCGGCATGCGCCTCCGGCAACGGTTGACTAGTTAAAAGTCAAAGCCAAGTTGCGGCGCTTCAAGCGCCGGGTCCAACAATTTTTTTGCCTTTGCAGCAGGCTTGCGCGTGCGCACCATCTCACGGTTAGGGCTGCGCGAACCGTGCTTTTCGAACACGCGCGCGGCTTCAACCTTCACGGCTTTTTCAGCCTTTTTGCCGTATATTTTTTCTTTGGCGTCCAGTGTTGCGGCCTTCAGTTCAACCACGGGCGCGGGGTAGTTGGCAGGCGGTATGGGCATCAAATAAGGTTCGTGAATAAATTCAGGCGCAACCACCACGACGTCAGCCAGCTCAGGCACCCACTGGCGAATGAACACGCCCGTCGGGTCCTGGTCATGGCTTTGTTTGGTGGGGCTGTAAATACGGATGGTGTTAATGCCCGTCACGCCGGACTGCATCTGGCACTGGCTCCAGTGAATGCCCGGCTCGTAGTCGGTAAATTGCTGAGCCAGGTGTGTGCCAAGGTGCCGCCAATGCAACCACAACTGGTACGCCCCAAAGCTGACCAGCATCGCCCGCATCCTGAAATTGATCCAGCCCGTTGCATTCAGGCTGCGCATGCAGGCATCAATGAAAGGGTAGCCGGTGCGGCCGTCGCACCACGCCGTCAAGCGGGCGTTTTCGGCGTCAGTCAGCTCGCCTTCGTTGCGCAAATTGTCAAAGCCGCGGTTAACGTTGCGCCGCTCTATCTCAGGCTCAGACTCCAGCTTTTGAATGAAGTGGCAGTGCCAATGCAAGCGACTTTCAAAACTTTTGAGTGATGCCAGAAAGCCGTCGGGTCGCACACCGGCTGGCAGGGCCTGCAACTCGGCCCGGCGCTGGGCAGTGGCCTGCACACATTCTCGAATACTCAGTGTGCCCCAGGCCAGTTGGGCCGATATGCGTGAGCAGCTCTCGGGGGCTGTCACGGGGCTGGACATGTCAAAGCGGTAGGTGCGTCCGCGTTGCTGCAAAAATGTGTGCAGCTCAGTAAGGGCCAGCGAGCGTCCGCCGCGTTTGCGGCTCGGCTTGTCCGGGCCAGTCAATTGCAAATCTGGCGCTGACATTTCGCCGCATATATTTTGTAGGCCCTCCAGCGCATTGGCGTCTAACCACCTGACTTGCTCCGGTGCAGGCAGCAAGTCGCCCTGCAACCGTTTTAGCCGGTGCTGCGTCCAGCGGTTGCGCCCACCACCGTGCGACAGCAAGCGGCGCACCACGCCATTGCTGGGGAATTCACGCCACTCGACATTGTTTGTAGAGCACCAGCTGATGACCGCCAGGTCGCGTTGGTAGCTCCACATGTTGCCGGTTTCTTCAGTGCTGACCAATGTGAAAGTGCCCAGCCTGGCGTGCAGCGCTGAAAGCACCTCCACCATCTCGCCATGCATTCGTACCAGCCCAGCTTTGCCAGTGCTGTCCTGTTTGATCCATGCATCAAGTTCACCCAAGCATTCATTGGCAAAACCTGCGTGCTGCGCGGACATATCGCTTTGCTGCCACATCGTTGGTTCATACGCCCACAGCGGCAAAACACGGCCACTGGATTCAGCAGCCCACGCTGCCGCATTTGCTAGCGGCGCATGGTCGTGCCAGCGCAGGTCTTTTTTAAACCAGACGACGAAAAGATGATTTTGTGTTTCTTGCACACTGCCAGTTTAATGACGGCGCTTAAACCGTACCAAATTCAGGCATATGTGATCCAGTTGGCATATTCGGGCGCATCCAGATGCGGCAGCGTGTTGTAGGTCACCAGCATGTGGCGCTTTGGCGTGAAGGCAAATTCGGTGACCGAAGAATTGCGAATGCGCAGGTTGAGTTCAATGGTTGCTTCAGGCGGGCAGCCCAACACATGCCCAACAGCGGTCGCAATCGGCCCACCGCTGTACACCAGCAGCACATTGCCATCGTGCGTTTTGCGTACATGGTCAAGCGCACTTGTCACGCCTAAAACAAAGTCGCCGTAACTGGGCATGCCCTGCGGGCTGGCCACGCCATTCATCCACTGCGTCAGGCCGTCTTTGAGCAAGCGAAAGTACTGGCGGTATTGTTCGGGCGTGGTGGGTTTTTCAAGCTTGGCGGCGTGAACCGTTGCAATCACAGCGTGGCTGTCGTATTCGTTCAGGCCTGGCCACTGAAGTCTTTGCGGGCTTATTCCCATGCCCTGACAAATGCCCTCATGCGTACTGATCTGGCGTTGCAAGGTACCCGTCAGTGCGGCATCAAACACCAAGCCTTTGCTTTTGAAATACTCACCCAAACGCACAGCCTGCTGGTGGCCCAGCGGGCTCAGCACATCGTAATCATCAGCACCAAATGAAGCCTGGCCGTGGCGGACTAAATAGAGAGTTCCCATGTGGTCATTGTGCGGTGGGTTGTAGTGAAAACTTGTTACCAGCGCATCGGATTGCCTATATTTAGTGTTTTAAGGCTGTAGCGCAATAAATTCAGGCACTATAAGCTCCTATTTAAATAGCAGTCGCTGCCATGAGTAAACGGGCCAGTCGCTGCGATTTTGGCCCTGCGCACCGCCGTAAATAACATTGCCCCCCGCAATCGCCCGTGGCTGATGCGAGGCAAATTTTTTCAGCCCCTTGAAGTAATCCGGGTTGACCGTCGCGCCCGCCTTGATCTCAATGGCGTGCAGTTGCCCGCCTGTGGGCAGCAGCAAATCAACCTCATTGCCTTCAGAGTCGCGGTAAAAATACATTTCGGCGCTTTCGCCGGCGTTCAAGCGGTCTTTCATTGCTTCCATGATGATGAAGTTTTCAAACAGGCTGCCCCACAACGGGTCACGCAACACCTGCGCAGCTGTGCGCAAACCCAGCAACCAGCAGGCCAGACCGACATCGTAAAAGTACAGCTTGGGCGACTTCACCAGACGCTTGCCGGTGTTGGTGTGCCACGGCGGCAGCAGGTAGACGATAAAACTGGTTTGTAGCAGATCTATCCACGCTCTGGCAGTGGGCTGCGACACGCCAGCGTCGTTGCCCAAACTCACTAGATTGAGTAGTTGTCCAGAGCGCCCCGCGCACAGGCGCACAAAGCGCTCGAACCGCTGTAGGTCGTGCACGGCAGCGAGTTGCCGCAAGTCGCGCTCAACATAGGTTGAAAAATAATCGGCCAGCGCTTGCGAGGGGTCAAGCTTTTGATCATGAATACGCGGATAAAAGCCTTTAAGCAAAGTACCCGGCAAATCAGGCGCAGCAACTTTTTTATGGAACCGCTGTACCTCTGCCAGCGTCAAAGGCAGCAGGCGCAAAATACCGGTTCGCCCGGCCAGCGATTGCGTCACCTGCGTCATCAACTCAAACTGCTGACTGCCCGTCAGAATGAATTGCCCCGGCTCGGGGTTGGCATCGACCATCCCCTGAAGATATGACGACAGTTCAGGTGCGCGCTGAATTTCGTCAAAAATTGCACCACCTGCATACTGCGCCAAAAAGCCGCGCGGGTCGTCACCTGCAAAGCGGCGAATGTCAGGGTCTTCCAGCGTCACGTAGGGCTTGTCAGGAAACAGTGCTTTGGCCAGCGTGGTTTTGCCGCTCTGCCGGGGACCAGTCAGTGTCATCACCGGATACTGGCTGGACAACTTGAGCAGCAGGGGCGCGATGTTGCGATCAATCATCAATGCATCATATCAAAAACCTGCAAATTGAAGAAATAATCTTCAATTTGCAGGTTTTAAACACCTCTGGATTCGAGCGTGACCAGGCCGCGCGTTGTTTGCAGGGTGGCAACCAAATTGGGCTGACCGCTTATTACGCCAACGCCTTGCAGACCCATTGCAACGTAAGCAGCACGGAGCTGATTGGTATTTGGCAAGCTGGCCGTTAATGACTGCAGCGTTACGCCAGAGGCAGCCATGTGCTGCGTGGGATGCGAACTAGCCCACTCGATCAAGGTAGGTAGTGTGCCGTGCAGCAGGCGCTGCCCGTCATGGCGAACCGTGATTTGCCACGACAGCACGCCGTGCGGCGTGGCGCGTGATGCGCACAGCAGCTCGCCGCGTTCTATGCCAAGCTCTGTCAAGGCTTGCACGGCAGGCGCAGCATGCTGCGTGCTTGCAACGAAGTGAATCAATTGCGGGCCAGTTTGCCGCACTTGCTTCTGCAATTCCTGACTATCAAGATCAAACCAGCGCTTGGCGCCCATAGTCCGTGCGCAAGCAGCTCCTTTATCAATAGCAATAATCTCGAAGTAAGCGGTTGGATAGGCGGGTGACACGATGGAGAAAAGCCGATTGTGCGTTCCCATCAACGGGTGCTCGCCGCCCGGCCCGGGCGTGATGCCAAGCGTGCGTTCGCACCAGGCAACACCTTCGTCAAGCGTGCTGGCGGCGATGACGAGGTGGTCAATTTGAGCTGTCATAGCGTCACCACGCCACTAACGCAAGTTACGGACTTTCCACCTACCCAAACCTGGCCTTGAGTCTCTTGGTGCAAGTCGACCAATCCCTCACGGCCCATGCACACGCCTTGCGAGGCGGTGTAGTGGGTCGGCATCAAACCATCGGCCATCAGCCACTGCGCCAGGCTGGCGTTCAGGCTGCCAGTGACTGGGTCTTCGCTGATGCCGATGCAGGCGGCAAAGGCACGGACTTCCAGGTCGGGCGCTGGAACAGCGGCGGTTTGTGTAAAGGCTTTGGACTCACGGTTGACTCTTGCAATCAGTGGCGATGATGATGGCGCGTAAATACCGGCGACACCAACTTTTACACCCAGGCTGGAAAGCTCCTGGTGATTGGGCAACAGCTGCAACACCGCCTCGGGCGAGTCCACCAGCAAGCCCAGCCACACTGGCCCGTTGTCGAGCAGTTGCGCCGCTGTGATGTGCGCTGTGGTGATGCCGAGGGCTCTGGCCACTTGCGCCAGCAGGGCGACATCGGGTGCAGTGCGCAACAAGCTCGGCGCTGCAAAAGCAAGCTGCGTGCTGCGTGCATCACGGCGGATGTTGATCAAGCCCTTGGCGCATTCCTGCACGATAAATTCTTTGCTCTTGGGCTGCCCGCCCGCCTCAAGCCACGCGTGGCAACTGCCTAGCGTCGGGTGCCCGGCAAAAGGCAACTCGCCGCCGGGTGTGAAGATGCGCAGGCGGTAGTCTGCGGCACTTTGCGTGGGCGGCAAGACAAACGTAGTTTCAGACAAGTTGGTCCAGCGCGCAAACCGCTGCATGGCTTCATCGTCAAGGCCGCTGCCATCCAGTACCACAGCCAGTGCGTTGCCCAAGTAGGGCGTGGCGGTAAAGACGTCAATTTGTTTGAAGGGGCGTTGGTACATTTGGGGCGATCAAGGTATCAGGCTAACGGTAAATCAAGTACGCCCTTGGCCACCGCGCGAGCCAAGAGCCAAGCCGTGCGCCAGGATAAATGGCATGTTCGGGCCGGGCGACGCGAGCAACACAAGCACCGCACTTGAGAACAGCAAGAAAGTTGTCAAGTCCACCGCGCCTGTCATTGCTCGCCCCCTTGTGGGCCATAAAAAACAACCCATGTTAAAAAGTCATTGCTGATGTTTTCAAACCTGTGCACGACGCCAGCGGCCACAAAAAACGCCTCGCCTGGCGCGGCATCAAAACGCTGCTCGTTGATGATGATTTGTGCGGTGCCGCTGTGAATAAAGTACAACTCATCTTGCGTGTGGGGTTGCTGCAGGTCTTCGCCTTTTGGGGTAAACACTTCTACGCTCATGGTTCCACCCGCCATCATGCTGACGAACGGAGCGCCCGCAGGATAAGTATCTGTGGGTGCAGCTGGCAAACGAGCCAGCGCTTGAGAAATCGATGCTTTCATAAGGTGTTTCCTCAAAGATTTACTTCGATGATGCAGCTGGGCTACCCACAGGCATCTTTTTCCCAATAAATACGGTCGCAATCACCGCCAGCCCAAAGCCAACCGTCACGGCATCCAGCTTTTCTCCCAGTAATGGAATCGCAAACAGCATCGACAAAAATGGCTGCACTAATTGCACCTGACTGACCCGCACGGTGCCGCCCAATGCCAGCCCGCGGTACCAGGCAAAAAAGCCCAGCCACATCGAAAACACGGCGACATAAGCAAACGCCCACCAGGCCGCTGGCTTGATGACTTGCGTTGGCCAAGAGAAAATGGACAGCGGCAAGGTAAAGGGCAAAGAGATGATCAACGCCCAGCAAATGACGTGCTCCGCCCGCATGTGCCCTGCCAGACGGCCGCCATAGCAGTAACCGACTGCGGCGCACAACATGGCGGCCAGCAGCAGCGCGTCGGCGTAGCTGATGTGTAAGCCTGAGCTGCCTGAGCGCAGCACCGCAAACACCACCACCAGCGCACTGCCCACACCGGCACACACCCAAAACCCAATTGACGGTCGCTGCCGGTGTAATAGTGCGCCAACGGCTGCAGTAGCCAGCGGTAGCACGCCCACAATCACGCTGGCGTGCATGGCCTCCACATGGCGCATGGCAATGGACGTGAACAGCGGAAACCCAAACACAATGCCGCCCGCAGTAATGATCAATGGCAACCAGTCTTTGCGCGCTGGCAAGCTGGCTTTTGTCGCTAGCAAAAACAAAGCAGACAAACCAGCCGCAACCACCGCACGCCCCATGGCGATAAACAGGCCCGACATTTGTGGCGCGTCGTGTGTGCCAACAGCCAGCCGCGTCATCGGCAGCGTGACTGAAAAAATCACAATACCCAGCAACCCCAGCCACAGGCCTTTGTTGATGGTTGGATGATGGCCCGGCGCATTCATAAATTAAACATCCATACAGCGGTAGCTACCAGTGCCAGCGCCATGAAGCGGTTAAACCACAGCAGGCGATTGTGTTGCCCCAGCCAATCGCGTAACAACGAGCCCACCAATGCGTAAGCCAGGTTGCTGGTAAACCCAAACAACAGCATTAAAGGCAAAATTTGTGCAAAGCGCAGCAGCGCATCAGGTCTGCCGGCCAACCAGCCTGCCACCACAGTCAGCGCCAAAAACCAGGCCTTAATGTTTAAAAACTGCAGCATCACGCCCTGCCAGAAAGTTACATTGAGCCGGCTGCTGTCGGCTTGCGCAAGGGTTCGGGTACGGGCAAGCTTTAACGCCAACCAGACCAGATAAGTGCAGCCGCCCCACGTAATGACTTGCCTGAGCACGGGCACTTGCACCACCAGCGCTCCCAGGCCTGCAGCGCACAAGGTAAAAAGCAGGCCCCAGCCAACCGGCACTGACAACACAAATGTCATCGCCCGCTTTAAACCGTGGTTAGCCGCCAGCGCTGTTGACAGCGTGGTGTTGGGCCCCGGTGTAAAGCTGGACGCCGTACTCAGCACCAATAAAGCGATAAATTCTTGCCAATTCATGAGCTTGACTTTATAGTCATGGCAAGCACACCACCAATACACTTTGGCATACATTCCTGAAAACTGTATTGCTGCCTTTAACAACACAGCCCCGCACTCAAGGCCCGATTTATGCTGATGAAAACCGCCTCTCAGTCTCTCACTGAACAGTTGGCCAACCGTTTTGCCGAGCGCATTCGCACCCGCTTGCTGGCGGGCGGCGCGCGTCTGCCGTCGGTGCGCCAGTGTGCGCAGCAGCAGGGTGTGAGCGCATCGACCGTGGTGGCCGCTTACGACCGGTTATTGGCGTTGGGTTTGGTTGAGGCCCGTAAAAACCGTGGTTTTTATGTGCGAGATGACATACAAAAAACAGCTGCAGCCCAACAAATATATGCGCAAACAGCTCCTGAATCAATAGCGTCTCAGGCCAGTTACACGAACTTGGCGCAGCATAACCCGGTCAACGCTACGGCACTCATCCGCGGCATGTTTCACGGTGTCAGCAGCAAGCCGCAGCCGGGCATGGGGGTGTTCCCACCCGACTGGCTGGAAACAACATTTTTACCCGCAGCCGTGCGGCGTTTTACCGGTGCCAAAGCGTTGCATGACTGCTCGCTTCATTACGGCGAACCGGCAGGCGACAGTGACCTGCGCCGGGCTTTAGCGCAAAAGCTGGCCAGCATCAATGTGCATGCCGCACCCAGCCAGATCATCACCACAGTTGGTGCCACCCATGCGCTAGACATTGTCAGCCGCACGCTGCTGCGCGCGGGCGACTACGTGATGGTGGAGGAACCCGGCTGGGCGATTGAGTTTGCGCGGCTCAACGCATTGGGCATGCGCATTTTGCCGGTACCGCGCACTGCTGCCGGGCCAGACCTGGACGTGATGGCGCGCTACTGTGAGTTGCATCAACCCAGGCTTTTTGTCAGCGTCAGCGTGCTGCACAACCCGACTGGTTATTGCTTGCCGCCCGGCAGCGCCCACCGGGTTTTACAGCTTGCCAACCAGCACAACTTTCATATTGTTGAAGACGATACCTACAGTCACTTGGCGCCCGAACACGCCACCCGCTTGTCGGCACTGGACGGGTTGCAGCGCACGATCTATGTCAGCGGTTTTGCCAAAATCCTGGTGCCCGGCTGGCGGGTGGGCTATTTGGCCGCGCCACTGGACTTGTTTGAACGCCTGCTTGACACCAAATTACTGGCGTCGCTCACCACACCCGCCCTGCTTGAAAAGGCTTTGGCCTGGTGCATTGACCAAGGCCAGTTGCGCCGCCACGCAGAACGTTTGCGCGGGCAGCTGGCAGTGGCCCGGGCGCGCAGCGTCAAACTGGCCACGGCATATGGCTGCAACTTTGCTGCCGACCCCGCAGGCCTGTTTGGCTGGGTAGACACCGGCACCGACACAGAACTTTTAGCGCACCGGATGCTGGACGAAGGCTACCTGCTCGCGCCAGGTGCGCTGTTTCATGCTGCGCGCCAGCCCAGCACGCTGATGCGTATTAACTTTGCCGCCACCCAGGACGCGGTTTTCTGGAAGGTTTTTGCGCGTTTGCGGGATTCGTCCAGCAAAAAATGAAGTTGACAAGGCGCTAACCTGTAAAAAATTGTGTGCAATCGCAATCTTTGAAAGAGTTTGCACGCACGCAAACTTTTTTTACGTTTGCCAAGTACGCTTGGCTTTTTTGATAATCACGATCTGTTCATGACCTGCTCATGAACCCGTGCCCCTTCATTTATGGCTGCGCAACCGGACGTCCTCTTGGATTGTTATCAAGCCGCTGCTGGTGCGGCAGCGGCTGCCTTTGAGCGCTGCGCGGACCATGTCACGCTAGAGCTGCAAACGCTAGAAACGCAGAGCCTGGAACTGGCGGAGCGCGATGCACTGGCTGAAAGCTGGCGCTATTTGCAGTCGCACAAAACGGTGTGGGCACAACACTACGCGCAGCACCTGCTGATTGAATTCACCAAGCCCACGGTGACAAGGCCCGGCCTTGGCAAGAACGAACAGGTTGCACCCAGCAAGGTTGCATCTTTTGGTCTGGTCGATGATGCGGACCTGACGCAAAAAATTGAGACCCAGCGTCTGTTGCAAGATCTGCTACGAGCCACAGACAACACGCTGACTGAGCTGGATGCGCTGGTTGGTTCTGCACTGGGTTTGGGCTTTTTGGCGCCAGAACGTAACCCACTACGCCCCGAGGTTTTTACCCGCGTATTGCAGCAGTTGATGGGGGCAAGCCTGGAGGATGCCGCAGCCACCCAGCTGTCGATCAGGCACATGGCCAAGCCGCTGGGGCGTGAGCTCAATTTGATTTACCGGCAAGCCATTGAGGTGCTGACGCAAGCCACTGTTCAAACGGCGCATCACCAGTTCAGGCTGCAGCCTGCAGCGCCTGCGCCGCTCAAACCAACGGCGTTGGCTGCGCAACCAGACGCCTCAACCTACAGCGGCCCTGGCACCCATCCTGGCGGCGGTGTACAGGGCGTCGTTAGCAGACCACAGACGCTGGCAGATTTGTCATGCCAAGGTGTCAAGGCGGGGCTTTTTAGCGACTTTTTATCGAACGGTGGTGGTGCCGCAGCAGAACAGGGCTTGGCTGCGCTGTATTACGACGACATTCAAGCAGAGTTGGCAGCCATTAAGGCGTCCTCAGCCGCTGCAGCATTTGCCCAAGGTAATTCAGCCAGCGTGGCAACGCCTTTGTCTCCTACTGCGCAAGGCCGGCTTGAACGCACGCCTGCCGTGGACAGGCCACCGCGTGCCGTCAACGCCCACACCGCGCTCAGTGAACAGGTCTGGGGCCCGTATGGCAACGCGCGTGCACGCACACTTGTGCGTACGCTGCTTGAAAAAGAGGCCACCAAAGTCAGCCAGGTGCTGGGGCTTGACGTGGTGCGCGAGCTGGTCAGCCAGGTGGCACAAGCCCCGCGGCTGCTGCGCCCTGTGCGGGAGGCAATCGTGGCGCTAGAGCCATCCCTGCTGCGTCTGGCCATGGTTGACCCGCGCTTTTTTAGTGATGAACGCCACGCTGGCCGCCAGCTGATGGAGCGGGTGGCGCAGCGCAGCTTTAAATACAACGACGAGTTCAGCCCCGAGTTCAACGAATTTTTTCTGGCACTGACGGCAACTTTTAACCAGCTCAACGCCAGCATGGTTGACGACACCAAGCCTTTTCGGGCAGCGCTGGCAACGCTGGAACAAACCTGGAACGCTCAAGACCAGCAGGAATTTGACAAACGCCAGCGGGTGTTACAAGCCTTGCGTTTTGCACAAGAACGGCAAGACAAGGCTGACCAGATTGCCTTGGATTTAAGCGCCCGGTCTGACCTGGAAAAAGTACCCGGCGTGGTACTGGACTTTTTGTTTGGCCCCTGGGCGCTGGTGATGGCCAACGCCCGGCTGCTTGATGCGCGCAATCAGGTCGACCCGGAGGGTTTTGGCTCGGTTGTGCAAGATTTGGTGTGGAGCGCCAAAAGCGACGTGACGCTCAAGCAGCCTGCCAAGCTGATCGCCATGCTTCCCGGTTTGCTTGAAAAGTTGCACAGCGGCTTGGCCATGTTGGGTCAGAACCCAAAAGAGAACGAAGCTTTTTTTGAATCATTGATGACACTGCATCGCCCGGTGCTTGAATTGCGCCGCCTGAAAAACCAGCGCGATGCTGAAGATTCAAACGCGATACCGCTTGAGCCTGAAGAGGAAGCGGTCACACCCGCCGAACGGCTGGAAAAGCTGCGGGCTTTGTCTGATGCTCCGCTCTGGATGGGGCGCAACGACCTGGATGCCGCTGGCTTTGAAGACACCCAGCCAACACAGGCTGCCGAGCTGGCGGAAGCGATACCGTGTGACAGCCAGACTGGTGAATTGAGCGCGGCGGGCGAACCTGAAAATACAACGCTGGTCTATTTGCCGGGTGCCCCCGTGGCGCTGCCCCCAAACCAGAACATTGATCACCGCAGCGAACAGGTCAAAGCGCAAGCCGCTTTAACGCTGAGCCGCCTTAAAACTGGCAGCTGGGTGGACTTGTATTCAAAACGCCAATGGCTGCGGGCGCAGCTGATTTGGGCGTCGAGTCACGCGGCGCTCTTCATGTTCATCAGCCACGGTGGGCAACCGCATTCAATGACCAAACGCAGTTGCGAAAAGCTCATTGCCCAGCGCCTGCTCAGGCCCATTGATACCCAGGGCGTGGTGGCTCAGGCACTGGGCGCGGTGGTGGACGCAGCGGCTGCTCAAAGCCGGGCGGCGCAGCAAGATGCCGCTACGGGTAAAAATGAGCCAGCGGTGGCTTGAAAAGAGTTGAGGTGGATAAAAAATTATCGTTTTATGCCTGTAGCGCAATAAATGCGTGCGTAAATAGCTATTTATTTAATAGCAAATTATGACTAGCTCTGCGACTGGCTTTGTATTTGACTCTGACTCTGGTTTTGAATCGAACTCTGGTTTTGAATCGAAATTGCCTGATCGTCGTCAGCGTTCCAGCGACCTGTGGTGACCAGCAAGTGAATAAAGTGCAATTTGGCAACCACCTCATGCGGCAGCACAAACGGGTAAAAGTCAGGTTGGCCCATGCTGCGTGACATCTCGTTGAGCAGCGTTGTCAACCGGGTCCAGTCGTTGAGAAAATTCAGAAACGTCTGTGCATCCGGGTGCTCGGGCTGGTACAGCGCACTAAGGGTGAAGGCGGTAAATTCAAGATGAGCGCTGTCAGTTGCCAGCCCCAAACTGACGGCGGTATCAATCGTGTCGCGCATATGCAGATAGTGCGCCCAGCATTCGGCCCAGTCCTCCCACGGGTGCGAGCTGGCGTAGGCGCTGACATAACGTAGCCACCACTGCGCGGGCGGGCCATCAGCATAATTTTTTTGCAGGGCGGCGGCGTAGTCCAGGGTCTCATCACCGAACAGCGTATGAAAGCCTTGCATCCAGTCCGTGCCGCTGACCAGTCGGTCCCAGTAATAGTGCCCAATTTCATGCCTGAAGTGGCCCAGCAACGTGCGATACGGCTCGCGCATGGCGTTACGCAGCGCCTCACGCACGGCATCATCGGCTTCCTGCAGATTCAGCGTGATCAAACCCGCCTTGTGCCCGGTCATCACTGGCGGGCCGCCATCGGGTGAGCGCAGCAAATCAAACGCCATACCGCGCACCGGGTCTTCGGTCAGCGATGCAACGGGCAAACCCAGCGCCAACAGGCTTGAAAACAGGCGGCGTTTGGCCAGCTCAATTCGGCCCCACAACACACCGTTGTCCGGGTGCATCGGGTCGTTCAGGTCCGGTATGGTGCGGTTCAGGCGGCAGGCTTGGCACAGCAGTTGTGCAGATTGGCCATCTTGCTGAGGTTGCAAGAGTACGAGCCAGTTGCAGGCCGCAGGTGTGGCCAGGTTTGCGCATCGGGTGTAGGTTTGGGGTGGCTCCGCCGGGGTCGGTAGATCAGCTGGCAGCTGTGGCTGCCATTGCGTCCAGCTGCTCTCGGCTGGCCCGGGCATCAACGGGAGTAGTGTGGCCCGGGCGCTGTCATACCCAAGGGGTGTGCCGCAGGCAAGGCACTTGCTGTTCCTGAAAAAAATCGGGTTGCCGCAATGGCAGCGATAAGCCCGGCCCGCAAGGGTCGGCATGTGGGAGAAATTTTGCACGGGTCATTATGATGGGCACACCAGGCTGCATTGGTCAGCCAACGACCAACAAATTTGAAGGAAAAACATGCCCACGTACCACGTTGAAATGATGGAAGGCCGCACCATCGACCAGAAGAAAAAACTCGTTGCTGAGATCACCCGCGTCAGTGTGGAAGTTTTGGGTGGCGCGCCTGAGTCGGTTGACATCATCATCACCGACATCAAGCGCGAGAACTGGGCAACTGGTGGCAAGCTGTGGTCTGAACCGCGAGATTGACCGTTAAATAAATATGTGCCAACTACTGGGCATGAACTGCAACACCCCGACCGACGTCACCTTCAGCTTCAGGGGCTTTGCGCAGCGCGGCGGTAATACAGATCACCACACCGACGGCTGGGGGATTGCTTTTTTTGAAGGGCAGGAAGGCGTAGGAGGGCAAGGCGGCAGTGACAAGGGCTTGCGCCATTTTGTAGATCATCAAAGCGCCTGCTCGTCGCCCGTGGCCGAGTTGATCAGCCGCTACCCGATCAAAAGCCGCAACGTCATTGCGCACATCCGAAAAGCCACGCAGGGCCGGGTAGCGCTTGAAAACTGCCACCCTTTTGTGCGGGAATTGTGGGGCCGCTACTGGGTATTTGCCCACAACGGCGACCTCAAGGACTTTGCGCCACGCCTGCATGGCAACTTCAAGCCGGTGGGTGCCACCGACAGCGAACGCGCGTTTTGCTGGATCATGCAAGAGCTGGCCAAGTCCCATGCTGATGTGCCCAGCGTGGCGGAACTGAGCATTACCCTGCGCGAACTTGCAACCACCATTGCGCAGCATGGCACCTTCAACTTTTTGCTCAGCAATGGCCAGGCGCTGTGGGCGCATGCCTCGTCAAAACCTGACTCGCAAATCCTTTATTACGTGGAACGCAAACACCCGTTTGCCCATGCCACCCTGAGCGACGAGGATATGAGCGTCAACTTCGCGGAGCACACCCGTCCGACCGACAAGGTTGCAGTGGTGGTCAGCGCGCCTCTAACGACCAATGAAAACTGGCTCGCTTTTGCGCCTGGGGAGTTGAAGGTGTTTGTGCGCGGGGTTTTGACTGAGGCCTGATAGCCACTGCCTTGGATCAACAGCTGTCATTGCGAACCTGATCCGCAATCCATGAGCCCGCGACTGCTTACGGGCGGCTTCTTCTTGCGTGAAATGTTAACTCCGCAAATTTTCTAAGGATCATTTGTAAATCATGCCGACTTCATAAATATGATGATGAAAGACTTGGCACCTTTTTTCTACAATCCGTTTGCCTGCCACGCGACGTACTACTGTTCTTTCGAAAAATTTGCTATTTCAATTTCAAACCGTTCTTCGTTACATATAATCCATTGGATTATAATTTTGAGATGTTAACGATCGCTGAATTGCCAGAGTACATACGTAAAGTTGAAAAACTGTTGAGTGTTACGGAGCGCCTGGATATCGTGAACTATCTGGCTGCGCACCCCAAGACGGGCGATTTGATGGAGGGCACAGGCGGGTTGCGTAAATTGCGCTGGGGTCGTGGTGCGCAAGGCAGGTCGGGCGGCGTTCGGGTGATTTACTACTTTCACAATGAATCAATGCCCTTGTACCTCCTGACTCTTTTTGCCAAAAACGAGCGGGCAAATATTAGCAAGGCTGAACGCAACGAACTGGCTGGCCTGGTTGAGCTATTGGTTCAAATTTGGCTGGAAACTTAAACAAAGGAACGAATATGACAAACGCATTCGACAGCATCAAACAAGGCCTTACCGAGGCTGTTGCTCACGCCAAGTCCAAGGGGATCAAGCCCGCTGGCGTCAAGCTTTACCAACCGCACGCGGTAGACGTTTCAAGCCTGCGCGAGCGCCTGAGCTTGACCCAGGAACAGTTCTCTGCCCGTTTTGGCTTTTCAGTAGCCACCCTGCGACACTGGGAGCGCGGCGACCGCTCACCCAGCGGAGCCTCGCTGGTTTTCCTGAATGTGATTGAACGCAATCCTGGGGCTGTGTTGAATGCGCTTAGCTGAGCTAAATCAATCGGAGCCCTATCCCGATTAGCCCCGAACACTGCTTTGTGGTCTGGGCGGTCTCAAACTCCAAGTGCAACAGCAGGCAGTTTAAGCTGCTTGGCCCAGTAGGCCTTAAAGTCGAACTCACCTTCAGGCAAGAACAGCTCAGCCGGGCACTTCCAGCCCAGCGACTTGCGCGGTCTGGCATTGAGTTCAAAGGCGATTTCGTCCAGCTGCGCCTGGCTGTAAACACCCAAGTCCGAACCCTTAGGCAAATACTTCCTGAGCAAACCATTGGTGTTCTCATTGATACCTCGCTCCCACGGGCTATGCGGATGGGCAAAGAACACCTCCATGCCCGTCTGGCGTGCCAGGTGCGCATGGTGCGCCATCTCCCGGCCTTGGTCATAAGTCAAAGACAGGCGCATCTGCGCATCGACCCGCTTGAGTACATTGATAAAGCCGTTAGCCGTACAAGCCGCCGTGGCGTTGTCCAGTTGCACCAACAGCGTAAACAGCGTCTTGCGCTCGACCAGCGTGCCCACCTGAGAGCGGTTAAACGCGCCTTTGATCAAGTCCCCCTCCCAGTGGCCGGGCACTAAGCGATCATTGACTGACGGGTCACGCTCATCAATGCTGGTCATGCCAATGATCATGGATCGCCTGTCCTTGCCAGCCGTGCGCGGCCTGCGGCCTTGGCGGTGTCTGCTGAGCATGCCAATGACTTCTTTGCGCAGCTCGCCCTTGGGCATGGCATAGATGGCGGTATAGATGGTTTCGTGACTGATGCGTTGGGGGGTGTCCATGCGTGCCAGTGTGCCGCTAACTTGTTGGGGCGACAAACGCTTTAAGGCCGCATGAACAGTGCTCCACAGGGCATTGCCCACTCCTGGCTTGTCCCCGATGACCAGTTTGGGGGTTGTGCGGGGTTTGCTGGCCAGGGCACAAGCGCGCTTGTGGGCGGCTTCGCACCAGTAGCCGTTGATGCCTCTGGTGCGCAGTTTGGCCACTGGTGGGGTCGATGTAGCCCCAAGCCAGCCGCAGCGCTTGAGCTCGCGGCTAATGGTCGATGGCGAGCGCAGCAAAGTCCGGGCAATTGCCCGGACTTTGCTGCCCAGCTCAAGGTAGGCCTGTATCTGGGCTCGTTCCAGATCGCTTAAATGACAGTAACTCTTTGGCATACAACACTCCTTTTATGGGTTTAGGATACTGTTGCACTTGGGGTTTGAGAGCGCCGGCTATTTTCACTATGAAAAGTGCCTCAAGCCCAATCAATACGGGCGCAAGCAGCTCCTGATTCAGGAGCATCTACTTGCCAACTCAGACCTTGCCAGGCTGTGCGTTCTTCAGCGCTGCAATCCGCTCTTCAATCGGCGGATGGGTTGAAAACAGC
>JAYURC010000114.1:0-18172 GCA_043756405.1 Polaromonas sp. | reverse complement strand
GTACATTTCTTTCACGCAAGACTGCAATTTGGTTTGGTCATCATCAAGCTTCAATGCTGTAGCAAAAGCTGACACCGTACCGAAACCCGTGATGCCGTAATGCGTCATGCGCTGAAATTGCGCAATGATGGCGGCGTCAAGTACCGGGCCTGATTCAGGCGCTTCTTCAACGGTGTGCTTGATAGCTTCGGCAGCCAAGCCTTCCATACCTTTGCAATGCTCTTTTTTAACTTTTTCACCCTGCTCTTCAATGATTGATTTCAAGATTTCGGTGTGTTGGGCAATGCCCGCTTGTGATTTTTTCAGCATGGACTGAAGCTTGGCGTTTTGAGCCTGCGGCGCAATTTTGGTCAGCGCACGCACCATTTGGTCATTGGCAGACCAAAGGTCTTTCAGCTCATCAACATACAACTCTTGCAAAGACGAAATTTTGGACATGACTGTTCCTGTAAAAAGTTTAAAAAATCGGTGAATTCAAATCCTAATTCCAGTCACTTGATCATTGCTAGTCATACAGAGCATGAGCTTGTAGGCGCACCACTGTTTTGGTGAATGTGCCTATGACGACCGGCAAGGGTAAATGTGAAAAATTGTGTGGCGTTACAGTTGCCTATGCAAATAATCAAGCAACCAAAGCCAGTCTGCCACTGACAGTGCAACCATGATCAGCAGCTTCTCCATCTCCTTTAACCGCTTGCGTCTCGCCCGCGCCAAACAAACTTTTTTAGCACTGCTGGCTTTAACCAATAGCTTGGCGTTTGACGAGCTGACTGACAAACAGCACTTTGCCAAAAACACTGCGCTTGACGAGAAGATTCGCACACGCTTTGGCGCCACGCTGGAGGCCGCACAGCGCTGCGAGCTGTTTGCCTGGCGCGCTACGCCCGAAGGCCGATTGGCTGAAATCATTGTGCTGGACCAGTTTTCACGCAATGTGTACCGGAGCACGCCTCGCGCGTTTGCGCAAGATGCTTTGGCTCTTGGCTTGGCGCAAGAGCTGGTGGCCAATGGCCACAACCAGCTATCAAGCATTGCCCAGCGGCCGTTTGCCTACATGCCGTACATGCACAGCGAGTCAAAGCTTATCCACACCCAGGCGGTGCAGTTGTTTGCGCTGCCGGGGCTTGAAAATAATCTGGACTTCGAGCGGCTCCACCAAGCCATCCTCACCCGGTTTGGCCGATACCCGCACCGCAACGCCATCCTGGGCCGCGCATCAACAGCTGAAGAAATTGCATTTTTAAATGAGCCGGGCTCGTCCTTTTAATGGTGAGCGCATCCGAATCGTCCAACCTGCTGCGTTTTAACAAGCCTTATGGCGTGCTGAGCCAGTTCACACCCGAAGGCCGCTGGCGCTCCTTGAAGGACTTTATTGACTTGCCAAACATCTACGCCTGCGGGAGGCTGGACGCCGATAGCGAAGGGCTGCTGCTGCTCTCGGGTGACGGCACCTTGCAGGCGCGCATCAGCAACCCGCGCTTCAAAATGCCAAAAACTTACCTGGTGCAGGTTGAAGGCACGCCCAGTGATGCGGCGCTTCAGGCACTGCGGTCGGGTGTGCGGCTGAACGATGGCATGACGCTGCCCGCCAAAGCGCTGCAGATTGACGAGCCGCCCGCGCTGTGGGCACGCACACCGCCGATTCGGACGCGCCAGACCGTACCCACCAGCTGGCTGGAGCTGTGCATTACCGAGGGGCGAAACCGCCAGGTACGCCGGATGACAGCGGCTGTCGGCCTGCCCTGCCTGCGGCTGATTCGCTCGGCGATTGGACCCTACAGCCTTGCGGGCCTGGCACCAGGGGCTTATGACTGGGTAACCTGAGCCAGTACCCAGCTTACGGAGCTTTTTAGCTGGTGTTTTGAAATGACAGGTAAAACCACTTTTGACTGACAGACTGTCGCCAGAAAAGCGGCGGTAATAACTCTTTCAGGAGATTTGAATGACCTTATCGGAAACCCAACCCGCAGCAGAGCCGATTGCGCAACCCGGCATGATCACTGGCTGCGTCACTTACCGGCCAGGCGATGGTGCGCCCATTGAAATTCCGGTGGGCCCGGTAGAGCTAACTTTGGCACCCGACAGCGCCACGTTAAGCTGGGACGCGGGCGATGGCGTGGCGGGTTTAACGGCTATGCCCAAAATCCAGTTTGATGACTATGTGGGCAAGGGCTTGATCAAAGTGACGACGCCAACAGCTGCAGTGCCGTAAAACGAACAATATTCATTTGCTATTTATTTAATAGCAAATTGCGTCCGCATTCTTTGGGATAGATTCATATTTAGCACTTGAATACGGCCTCAAATGGTCAGAAACCGCCCAAAACGGCCTCCCAGAAACCATTAAACCGCCCCACGCCCCAAACGACTGGCCTGAAACGCGAGCGCCGTGATTTGGGCCCAGCTGCCTCTTGCCAGCGCATCAGCTGGTGTGAGCCACGAACCGCCGACGCACACCACATTGGACAAGGCCAAAAAGTCAAGGGCGTTGGCTGCTGTCACGCCGCCTGTGGGACAAAACCGCACCTCACCAAATGGGCCAGCCCAAGCTTTGAGCATGGCTGGCCCGCCTGCCTGCAGGGCCGGGAAGAACTTCAGCTCGGTTAATCCGTCAGCCTGCGCCATCATGATTTCACTGCCAGTGGCCACGCCAGGCAGCAACGGTAACGCCAGGTCCAGGCAGGCTTGCCCCAACGCATGGGTGTAACCCGGGCTGACCATAAAACGCGCACCGGCCATGGCACTGGCTTGTGCATCAGCTGCGTTGCGCACGGTACCTGCGCCTACCACAGCCTCAGGCACGTCGCGGGCGATGGCTTCAATGCAGGCCAAAGCTTGGGGCGTGCGCAGCGTGACCTCCAGCATGCGTATGCCGCCTGCTACCAATGCGCGTGCCATTTGCACGGCTTGCCCTGCATCGGTCAGCACAATTACGGGGATCACGGGCGAGTCCTGCATGACTTGCAGGGCGGTCAGGCGGCCAGAAATATTTAAATTCACATCCATGACAAAGCACCTTCTTCTGCAGTGGATGCGCTACGGCGCATGTTGGTAAAAAGTTCGCGGCCCAGGCCCTGGCTGTCATGGGCGCGCAGGGCGGCGGGCATGCTGTCGGCGGTGCGTGCCGCCCACTCTTCAGCTGACACCAGCACGTTCAAGTCACCCGTCAGTGCGTCAAGGCGGATCACATCGCCGTTACGCACCTTGGCCAGCGGGCCACCCGATGCGGCTTCAGGCGACACATGAATCGCAGCGGGCACTTTGCCTGACGCACCGCTCATGCGGCCATCGGTAACCAAGGCCACTTTGTAACCCTTACCCTGCAATACCGCCAGCGGCGGTGTGAGCTTGTGCAGTTCAGGCATGCCGTTGGCGTGCGGGCCTTGCCAGCGCACGACGCAGATCACGCCGCGTGCGGGGTCTTCCAGACACACTCGCTCCAGCTCGCCTGCGTTGAAGGCATCCATCAAAGCCCCCTGCGAGTCGAAGACCCGGGCAGGCGCTTCGATCACCTGGGAATCATCCGGCACGCTCGATACCTTGATCACACTGCGGCCCAGGTTGCCCTGCAGCAACTTGAGCCCGCCCGTAGCGCTGAATGGATTAGCCGCGCTGCGCACAATCGACTCGTCTTTGGATTCACCGACTTCTGCCCAAGCCAAAGACGCGCCTTGCATCAACGGTTCTTGGGTGTATTCCCGGATGCCACCAGCGCGCACCGTCAAAACATCGGCATGCATGAAGCCCGCATCGAGCAGCTCGCGTATCACCAGCGCCGGGCCGCCTGCGGCCTGAAATTGATTCACATCGGCGCTGCCATTGGGGTACACATGGGCCAACGTAGGCACCACATCTGACAGGTCTGAAAAGTCGTTCCAGTTGATCGTGATACCGGCTGAAAACGCCACGGCGACCCAGTGGATCAGGTGGTTGGTAGAACCGCCGGTGGCCAGCAGCGCCACCATGGCATTCACAATGGCGCGCTCATCAACAATGTGGCCGATGGGCGCATATCTTTTTGCCTTGATGATGCCTAAGACAGTACGCGCGGATTCACGCGTCAGCTCATCGCGCAAATTGTTTTCAGGGTTAACAAAGGCTGTGCCGGGCACGTGCAAGCCCATGGCTTCCAGCAGCATCTGGTTGCTGTTGGCTGTGCCGTAAAACGTGCAGGTGCCCGGTGCGTGATAGGACTTCATTTCAGAATCGAGCAGTTCGGCACGCCCTACCAGGCCTTGGGCCGCCAGCTCACGGGTGTGCGCTTTTTCTTTGTTGGTGATGCCCGACGGCATCGGTCCGGCTGGTACAAAAACCATCGGCAAATGGCCAAAATGCAGCGCGCCAATCAAAAGGCCTGGCACAATTTTGTCGCACACACCCAGCAGCAATGCGGCATCAAACATGTCATGCGACAGCGCGACTGCGGTTGACATGGCAATCACATCGCGGCTGAACAAACTGAGCTCCATACCCGCCGTGCCTTGGGTGACGCCATCACACATGGCGGGCACGCCGCCAGCTACTTGCGCAGTTGCACCAAACTTGCGTGCCTCGTCTTTGATCAGATCGGGGTAATTTTTGAACGGCGTATGCGCTGACAGCATGTCGTTGTAGGCAGTCACGATGCCAATGTTGGGCGCGCGTTCGGCCACAATCTTGAAGCGGTCATCAGCCGGGGTGCCTGCGACGGCATGGGCCAGGTTAGCGCAACCCATGCGGTCAGCACTGCGGGCCCTGGTGGCTGCTGCATCAATCTGCGCAAGGTAGGCGCTGCGGCGGGTGCGGCTACGCTCAGCGATGCGGGCTGTAACGCTGGCAACTACTGGGTGTAGCGCTACAAAATTTGAGGAGGCGGATGGTGCCATGGGGTAACCTTTTCATGAAAGCAAGTAACTTAATTACATGTCTCATGGTAACGGGTTACCAGCTATTTACCCGCATAAAAGTTACCAGTTGGTTACTGAATGCCACGTGACTGCCACGGATTCAAAGGCTGTTATTGCAGAGCAACCTCTACCCTGCGCGCTTCAGCATTGCTACCCGCAGCCAGCAGCACCTCAGGTTTTTTTAACTCAATATTGTTGTCAGTCACCCCAAGAGATTTCAAAGCATCGCGCACAGCGAAGGCACGCAATTTTGCAAGCTCAGCGTTCTTGATGGCGCTGCCCGTCTCATCGTGGTAGCCAGAAATGACCAGCTTGCGGCCAGCCTGCGCGCTTTTGACGATATCAGCCAATGCAGCATTAGCGCCGGTTGCCAGGTCAAACTTGCCAGAGGCAAAGTAGAACTTCACCACGCCGTTTTCAACCTTGACGCTGGCCGCATCCATAGCGTTTTGAGCAGCGTTGTCAATATCAGGTCTGCTGGCAGGCAAACCCTTTGCAGGTAGCACTGCCACCGCAGTAGCTGGCGTGGCTGGCTTTTTGACCTGGTCGTAAACACTGGCGCCAATGACCGAAGCTACCACCACAGCAACAACGCCAAACACCACAAACACCCCTGCGCTTTGCCCGCTATCCACACCATCATTTTGAGAAGACATTGCTTTACTTTCTTTAAAAATATTTCTGCCACATTGTAAAGTCTGGGTGTGACAGCCCCAGCCCACGCTCAACCCATCTGCGCACACAACCCCGCACATTCGCTGGACGCTATTAAAAGCCAGTGGGGCGGCAAAAATGATTTGTGGATTTTTGGCTATGCCTCCTTGATCTGGCGGCCCGAGTTTGAGTTTGCAGAGCAACGCTTTGCCACCACCAGCGGCTACCACCGCGCGCTAAAAATGTGGAGCACCTACAACCGCGGCACACCTGAACAACCTGGTCTGGTGTTTGGCCTGCTGCCAGGCGGCAGCTGCAAGGGCATGGTGTTTCGCATCCCGCGGGCAAAAGTAGCTGCGGCCTTGCCGCCGCTGTGGGAACGCGAAATGCCCAACGCCGTGTACGAGCCCAAATGGCTGCGCTGCCAGACGCTGCACAACGGTCAAAAGCATTGCGTCAATGCGCTGGCTTTTACTTTGTCAAAACGCAGCCCCGACCACACCGGCGAGTTAACTCATGAGGTGTACCGAAAAATATTTGCCAGTGCATCAGGGCGCTACGGCACGACGCGCGACTATGCCCAAATGACCTACGAAGGTTTGCGGAAAGTCGGCATTCACGACCGGGCGCTGGGTGAGTTGCTCAAACGGGTATGCGACTAGCCTGAAGGGTATGCGACTAGCCTGAAGGGTATGCAACTGGCCTGACGACTAATTTTTTCGACTGATTATCAAAGCTTCAGCCCGTGCCAGGTCGTCCAGCGTATCAACATCAAGCACACAACCGACGTCGTCCACATCGATCAACGCTACTGAATCAGTAGCTTCTTGCGCACATATTAATTGGGCTGCGCCCTGATTTCCCTTTAAGTTCAGCAGTTTTTTTGCACATTCAACGCCAAAGCGTACCGGATGGCCACGCTGACCATGATACGCAGGCACAGTGACGGCGCACGGTGGTGCAAACGCGATGGCGCGCAAGGTGCTGGGGCTAATCAACGGCAAATCGGCAGGCAATATCAACCATGCCGTGGCGCTGGGCGTGGCTTTAACACCTGCTGCAATCGAGTCGCCCATACCGGGGCGGCTGGCATCTGCCTGCACCACGTGATACGCCAAACCGCTGGCCTTGACGGCCGCCAGCACATGGTCGATCACGCGCTTGCCAGCCAGCAGGGCTTGCAGTTTGTGGGTGGTGCCGCCGGACTCTAAAAAACGCTCGCCGCGCCCTGCGGCTAAAACAATCACGACGGGTAAACCAGACTTTTGAGTTTGCATAGACTGAAATTTGACGAAATACTTATACTTGAAGTATGCCTAACAGAGACGCTCCAAACCAACCCATCGCTGACCTGCGCAAAAGCTACGAGCTGGCTGAGCTGGTTGAATCCGCCGCGCTTGACGAGCCGTTAAAACAGTTTGAGCTATGGCTGGCCGAGGCGATTGCCGCCAAAGTGCCCGAGCCCAACGCCATGACGCTGGCCACTGTCGGCAGCGACTTGCGGCCATCGACGCGCATTGTGCTTATCAAGGGGCTGGACGCACGTGGCCCGGTGTGGTTTACCAACTACCAAAGCAGAAAAGGCGTTGAAGTGGCGGGCAACGCCTACGCAGCGCTGCAATTTCATTGGGTGGAGATGGAGCGCACCGTGCGAATTGAAGGTGTGGTCGAAAAAATCTCACCAGAAGAAAGCGACGCTTACTACCACTCACGCCCGCTTGGCTCACGCATCAGCGCCTGGGCCAGCCCGCAAAGCGATGTGGTGGCAAGTCGTGATGTGCTGGAGGCCAAAGAAGCGGAATTTGCAGCCCAGTTTGGCGAGAACCCGCCACGCCCACCGCATTGGGGCGGCTACCGCTTGAAACCCGACAACTGGCAGTTTTGGCAAGGCCGCCGCAGCCGCCTGCATGACCGGCTGCGTTACACGTTGCAGGCCGATGGCGCTTGGCTTAGGGAACGTCTGGCACCTTGAGAGCACTGCTAGAAATTCAGCTTTTCGGGATGAAGTGCAAGGCGCACAGAGCGCAGGACACCGGAATGTACTTCAGTACATGAGGATTCCGAGCACCGCGCAACGCCGCAATTCGCCCGAAAAATGAATTTTTACCTTAAACGACGACGGGCTCGTGCTCCAGCAAGATCCCAAAGCGTTCATACACGCTGGTTTGAATCGCCTTGGCGAGCGTCATCACTTCGCCACCGGTTACAGGGTCTGTAGAGCCGCCACGATTAACCAGCACCAGCGCCTGGCGCTCGTACACACCGGCATTGCCAATGTGCTTGCCCTTCCAGCCGCACGCGTCAATCAACCAGCCCGCTGCCAGCTTGACCGAGCCGTCAGCCAGCACGTAATGCACAATTTTTGGCTCACGCTCGATGATGTCGGCGCACTGCTCTGCTGTCACCGTCGGGTTCTTGAAAAAACTCCCCGCATTGCCCAACACGCGCCAGTCGGGCAGCTTGGCACGACGAATCTCGCAAACCCACTCATAAACTTGTAGCGCGGTCGGTACATCAACATTGGCCTGAAGGCGCTTTTTCTCAATGTCTGCGTAGCCCAACACAGGTTTCCAGTTTTTTGGCAAAGCGAATCGCACATGAGTGATCAGTGCCTTATCGGCCAAGCCAAATCCGCCATTAAGACCACCATTTGCGGCATGCTTGAATACCGAGTCCCGGTAGCCAAAAGCGCATTGCGCAGCATTCAGGGTAAAGCGCTGGCCTGTGCTCAGGTCAATCGCATCCAGTGATTCAAAGCGGTCTTGCAGCTCAACACCGTAAGCGCCGATATTTTGTACGGGGGACGCGCCCACGCTGCCTGGTATGAGCGCCAGGTTTTCAAGTCCGGGGTAGCCGTTTTCAAGCGTCCAGGCCACCAGATCGTGCCATGTTTCACCCGCACCCGCCTCCACAATCCATGCTTTGGCGGATTCACTGACCAGTCGTTTTCCCATGATTTCGACCTTCAGTACCAGCGGCTTGACGTCACCCGTCAGCACAATGTTGCTGCCGCCACCCAGGATGAATTTAGGCGCTGCTTTCAGCGCAGGGTCAGCCAGCAGTGCGTCAATATCCGCCTGGGACTGAACGCGAACCAAAGATAAGGCTTTGGCCACAGTGCCAAAGGTATTAATAGACTGAAGCGGGACATTTTTCTCGACTAACATCGTGCGATTGTCCCACCCAGCTGCCCCTAATTTACCCAACTTTTAAAAATCATGCCTTCTTTTGACACTGTGCTTGAAGCGGACCTGGTCAAGGTCAAAAATGCGGTGGAGAACACTGCCAAAGAAATCGGTACGCGCTTTGATTTCAAGGGCACGCCTGCATCGATTGAGCTAAAAGACAAAGAGATTATCTTGATTGGTGACAGCGACTTTCAGCTGGACCAGATCAACGATATTTTGCGTAACAAGCTGACCAAGGCAGCCGTAGATGCGCGCTTTCTGGACGTAGGCAAATCTACCAAAATCGGCGGCGACAAGGTCAAGCAGATCAACACGGTACGCAACGGCATTGAGAGTGATTTGGCCAAGAAGATACAGGTGCTGCTCAAAGGCAGCAAGATCAAGGTACAAGGCGCGATTCAGGAAGAAAAAGTACGCGTGACCGGCGGCAAGCGCGATGATTTGCAGGCGGCAATGGCGCTGATCAAAGCTGAAAACGCAGATTTTCCCCTGAGCTTTAACAACTTTCGTGATTGACCCATGAAGCTGAAGCTGGTCAATACTGCAGCGCTTTTATTGGCCACGTTGCTGGCTGATACAGCGCAAGCGCAATCTGTTGCACTGGCGGGCATGCTCGGCAACAAGGCTTTGCTGGTGGTTAATGGCACTGCCCCCAAAACCGTCGCGGCAGGCGAAACCCATGAAGGCGTTAAAGTTATTTCTACCAGCGGCGACCAAGCCGTGGTCGAGCAAAACGGCAAGCGAAACTCCCTGCGCCTAGGCGAAGCACCCGTCAACATGGGCGCCAGCAAAAGCGGCGGCAAGGGCAACCGTATTGTGCTGGTCTCTGGCACGGGCGGCCACTTCATGACGGCCGGGCAAATCAACGGCAAGGCGGTGCAGTTCATGGTTGATACCGGCGCAACATCGGTGGCGATGGGTGCGCAGGACGCTGAGCGCACGGGCATCAACTTCAGGGCGGGTCAGCCGCTAATGATGTCGACGGCCAACGGCAACGTACAGGGTTACCGGATC
Source organism: Polaromonas sp. (assembly GCA_043756405.1). Classification (GTDB taxonomy): domain Bacteria; phylum Pseudomonadota; class Gammaproteobacteria; order Burkholderiales; family Burkholderiaceae_C; genus Polaromonas. Next base: position 8,430 of record JAYURC010000114.1, on the reverse strand, counting down.
AAGCTCGATTCAGTCCGTGTGGGTGATGTGGAAGTGTTTGGCGTAGACGCTGTTGTCACGCCGCAGCCCATGCCGTACATGCTGCTGGGTAACAGTTTTTTAACGCGCTTTCAGATGCTGCGCGAAAACGACCAGATGACGCTGACCAAACGGTAGACGTTTACTGCGCTGGCTTTTTGCCAAAACTCAGGCGCGACTCTTTACCCGATAACAGCTTGTTAATATTTTCGCGGTGTCGGTACACCAGCAGCAGGCCGATCATAAAAATAGCCAGCAACACGCTGCGCTCCGAGTACCACGTTACGCGGTTGCCGAGCAGATAAAACAGGGGCGCAAAGGCCGCACTGACCATGGATGCCAGCGATGAATAGCGAGTGAAATACGCAACGATGAGCCAGGTGACCAATGTGGCCAAGCCTAGCAGCCATTCAATACCCAGCAGCGCACCCGCAGCGGTTGCCACGCCCTTGCCCCCCTGAAACTTGAAGAAAACGGGATACAAATGACCTAAGAAAGCAGCAAACGCTACTGCCGCCATGGTGCCGTCGCCCAACCCGTAATCTTTGCCAAACCACTTGACCAGCACCACGGGCAACCAGCCTTTAAGGCCATCGAGCAGTAGCGTGGCAATCGCCGCTGTTTTACTGCCCGAGCGCAGCACGTTGGTGGCGCCTGGGTTGTTGCTGCCATAACTGCGCGGATCTTTCAGCCCCAACAAGCGGCTGACGATGATGGCAAACGACAGTGAACCCATCAGGTACGCCAGCACAACTGCGGCGGTCGAATATAAATAATCCACTGCTATTCCTTTTGTTACGTTTCTCGCTCAGTCAATACACCGACCCGCTGTTTTTACCTGAATCAAAGTGCAGGGTCGCGTATTTCCCACCGGATTTTGTCTATTTCGGCCATTAGCTCTTCATCTAAATTTGTGCCAACTGCATCGATATTTTGATCCAGCTGCGCCACCGACGTCACCCCAATAATGGTGCTGGTGACTTGCCATTTGGTAAAGCAAAAAGCCAGGGCCATCTGGGTCGGACTCATGCCGTTGGCTAAAGCCAGCGCGTTGTAGCGGCGAGCGGCGGTTAATGCCTCCGGCCTGCCCCAGCGCTGCTTTTGCATGCTTTCAAACAGGCTCATGCGGCCAATATTTTTATGCGCCGGGTCAGCAATGCCGGATTTGTCGTACTTGCCCGTTAGCAAACCAAAACCCAACGGCGAGTACGCAAGCAGCGACACACCGAGGCGGTAGAGGCTTTCATCCAGACCGTTTTCGTAGGTGCGATTGATCAGGCAATACGGGTTTTGCAGCGTGGCGATACGCGGCAAGCCGTGCTGGTCAGCCAAGCGAACAAACTCGTGTATGCCGTACGGCGTTTCGTTTGACAGACCAATCGCGCGCACCTTGCCGGCCTTGACGAGTGCTGCCAACGCTTCAAGCTGGGTACGAATGGATGAGACTGCTTTTTCTTTGGTCGGGTCAAAGTACTGCATGCCAAACATCGGCACATTGCGCGCTGGCCAATGGATCTGGTACAGGTCAATCACGTCGGTTTGCAGGCGTTTCAGGCTGGCTTCACAGGCGCCAATAATGTCAGCGCCGGTCAGGTCGGGGCTGCTGTCGCGGATCCAGGGCATGCCGCGCGCCGGGCCTGCAACTTTGGTGGCCACCACCCATTGGGCTCTGGCTGATGGATTTTTAGCAAACCAGTTTCCCAAAATGGTTTCAGTCGCACCAAAGGTTTCAGCTCTGGCGGGCACTGAATACATCTCGGCAGCGTCCATAAAGTTGATGCCCCGGTCCAGTGCACGGTCAACGATATTGTGGGCGTTGGCCTCGTCCACCTGTTCACCAAAAGTCATGGTGCCCAGGCAGATGGGCGTCACCTGAAGATCGCTTTGGCCGAGTTGAACTTTATTCATGTGGAATTTAATGGGTAAAAAAGTGACGTAAGTCACAAGGCGCTAGTTTAGTTGTGCTGAAGTGTGTGATCGATACAAAAACTTCGCGTGTTTGTCTTACACGCCTTTAGCATTTATCGGACTAGCATCGATCAGGTGAGCAAGAATGTATTGCTACAACTTTATTCGTAAATTTATAAAAAGGACATTTTCATGAAGACTCAAACTTTTAAATCATTGAGCTGTATTGCTTTGAGCATTGCCGTTCTGTCTGGTTGCGCCAATATGAGCGAAACCCAAAAAGGTACAGCGCAGGGTGCTGGTATTGGCGCAGTAGGCGGCGCACTCCTTGGTGCGGCTTTGGGCGGCTCCAAAGGTGCGGCAACTGGTGCGGTACTGGGCGGCGCAGCGGGCGCAGGCGGTGGCTACATCTGGTCGAAAAAGATGCAGGACCAAAAAGCTGCCATGGAACAAGCCACCGCTGGTACCAGCGTGGCTGTGACGCAAACCAACGACAACCGGCTGAAACTCGACATCCCAAGCGATGTGTCTTTTGACACGGGCCGCTCAGCCATCAAACCCAATTTTGGGCCGATCTTGAATCAGTTCGCCACCAGCCTGAACCAAAACGCCGTGACTACTGTGACCATCATTGGTCACACGGACAGCACAGGTTCTGACAGCGTCAACAACCCACTGTCGGTTGACCGCGCAGAAGCCGCCCGGGACTATCTGGTTGCACGCGGTGTGGCACGCAACCGCATTTCCACAGACGGCCGTGGCGCACGTGAGCCGATTGCAGACAACGGTACGCAGCAAGGTCGCGACAAAAATCGCCGTGTCGAGATTTATGTGGCTGAGCAAGTCGCTGCCAAATAAGCTAGCGGATGTTGAATAAAAAAAAGCACCTTCGGGTGCTTTTTTACGCCTTTACGCGTTTACGCCTTCTTGAATCGTTGTTCTTCCTGAAGTCTGAGAATTCGCCGCTGCACTTTGCCAGTGGTCGTCATTGGCAGTGCTTCAATAAATTCAATCTCTTTTGGATATTCGTACGGCGCAAGCAATTTTTTAACGTGAAGCTGTAATTCAGCCGTTATTTCAGCATCGAATACAGCTTTGGACGAATGAATACGTGCGCGAGCAGCTCCTAAATCAGGAGCAAGTACAACATAGGCCTTAACGACTGCGCCGCGCTCTTTGTCGGGCTTGGGCACCACAGCAGCGTTGGCTACCGCCGGGTGTTTGACCAGGCAATTTTCAATTTCACCCGGCCCAATGCGGTAACCAGCAGCCTTGAAAATATCGTCTGCCCTGCCCTCGTACCACAGGTAGCCGTCTGCATCGCGCGTGGCCATATCGCCTGTGCGGCACCAGTCGCCGGTAAATTTGGCTTGTGTGGCCGCGTCATTCTTCCAGTAGCCCAAAAAGAAAATCGGGTCTGGCTGACCGTGAACATCAAACCGGTGAACCGCCACATCGCCTGGCTCGCCGACTGCACATTCCCGGCCTTCATCATCAAGTACCGCCACGCGGTGGCCAGGGTAGCCTTTGCCCATACTGCCAGGCTTGGGTGGCCAAAACCGGTTGCAGTTACCCACGATGTAATTGATCTCGGTCTGGCCAAACATTTCGTTTACCACCACCCCCAGCTCGTCCCGGCAGTAGCCGAAAACCGCGTCACCCACCGCCTCACCTGCGCTCATCAGGCCTTCAAGCTTGAGACTGAAATGCTTGCGCGGCCGCGGATACGCTTTCATCATGGCTTTGAGCGCGGTAGGAAACAAAAAGCTGTGTGTCACGCCGTGTTGTTGCATCAAACTGAAAGCCAGCTCAGGGCTGAAGCGGCCATCTAGGTGGGTATTCAAGGCCACAATCGGGCGACCAAAATACAAGGTGGGCAAAAGCGCATCCATCAAGCCCCCCGTCCAGGCCCAGTCGGCAGGAGACCAAAACACTGCGCTGGAGTCCGTTCGGGCTGAGCTTGTCGAAGCCTCTTCAAGCGGCCCTTCGACAAGCTCAGGGCGAACGGGTGAGAAACCAAACCAGTTCTGGCTGCACACAAACCCCGTCAAATTGCCAATCAGTGCCTGGTGCGGCAGCAGCGCGCCTTTGGGCGGGCCGGTCGTGCCGCTGGTGTAAATCAATATTGCCGCTTCTTCGGCTTTGGTTTTGACTGCGGTGAAAGCGCTTTGGTGTTGTTGGGTGGCCGCTTCGTATTGCATATCTGCACGCGCAGCGCCGACGGCAATGACCGTCCGCAGCGCAGGGCAAGTCGTACGCACCTGCTGCAAACTGGCCATGCTGCTTTCGTCAGCAATCGCCACTACGGCTTCGCTGTCCTGCAGGCGGTATTCCAGCGCTTCAGGCCCAAACAGCATGGACAGCGGCATTGCTACGGCACCCAGCTGGAAAACGGCCATGTAGGCGACTGCCGTTTCAAAACGCTGCGGCATAACGATGGCTACCCTATCGCCACGCTGAACGCCCAAGGATTGCAGCACGTGACTGAGCGCGTCAGTGGCCTGTTTAAGCTCAAAATAGGTATAAAAACTGGCCTTAGCCCCCGGTTTGTGGGCGTATATAGCTATATTTTTTATAGCATTTGGCTCTGCGCTTTCTGAGTCTGCCCAGCGGTTACAGCAAACCTCGGCAATATTGAAATACTCGGGCACATGCCACCGGAAGCCCGCATGCATGGCAGCGTAGGTATCAGCCGTTTTGTCCCGGTTTTGACTGCGCTCAACTTTTGCTTTCTTTATCATTCCTCCAATGTACAAAGAAAAACGCCATTCCCGCAGCGAGTTTGTCCCAATACGTTCGCTCAGCTACCACGTCCGGATCTGGCAAGGCGGTCAGCTTAAAAGTGCCTTGGCCGCCAGCGACGGGCCGCCCCAAGCAAGGCCCACCCCCCCGGGGGGCAGCGCATTACACGAAGTGAAAAGCGTGGGGGCACACAGTTTGCCACCGCTGATTCTGGTGCACGGCTGGATGGATGTTGCCGCGTCATATCAGTTTATGGTGGATGCACTGACCGATGCATTTGCCGAAGGTCGGACCATCATTGCACCTGACTGGCGCGGTTTTGGTTTGACGAGCGGTACTGCAGACAATTACTGGCTACCCGACTACCTTGCCGACCTCGATTTTTTACTGGACCATTACGCGGGCGATCAAAAAATCGATCTGGTTGGCCACAGCATGGGCGGCAATGTGGCCATGGTTTACGCAGGCGTGCGGCCTGAGCGCATTCGCAAGCTGGTCAATCTTGAGGGCTTTGGCCTGGCACCCAGCACACCCGCCCAAGCCCCCGGCCGCTACGCCAAGTGGATGGACGAACTAAAAAGCCTGCACAAAGGCGAACTGGACTTGAAACCCTACAGCACACTTGAAGGTGTTGCCAAACGCTTGATGAAAACCAACCCGCGCTTGAGCCAGGACAAAGCCAACTGGCTGACGGCGCACTGGGCAAAACAAAATGCCGCCGGGCAATGGCGCATCTTGGGCGCGCCAGGGCACAAGGTTGTCAATGCCAACATTTACCGGGTTGAAGAAACACTGGAAATTTACAAACGCATCACCGCGCCCGTGCTGGCAGTGGAGGCATCTGATGATTCCCTTGAAAAATGGAACCAGGGCCGCTACACGCTGGCGGACTACCACGAGCGACTGAAGTTAATCGCTGACGTCACAGTTGCGCGTGTGGAGGACGCAGGACACATGCTGCACCACGACCAGCCAGCGGCGCTGGCCGCGCTGATTGAAGATTTTTTAGCCAGCTGATACGGGAACGGGGATTGAACGCGGAGACGCGAAGGATCCAAGAGGACGCGGAGTCAAAAAATTTTTCAGCTACTCCGCGTCCTCCGCGATCTCCTCTTCTCCGCGTTGAATGACATCTTCAGCCTTCAATGCATGAGAAAATCACCAGATTGAACGAACAACCCGATTGAGGACATCATGGAAGCAGAAAACATCAACGCCATTGGCAACCAGCTCGCAGACCTGAGCACCCGCGTAAACGAACTCAGGGGGTATCTTTGACTACCCTGCCAAAGAACGTAAATTAAGCGAAGTCAACGCCGCCCTCGAAGACCCAAAGGTCTGGGACAACCCCAAGCGAGCGCAAGAGCTTGGCAAAGAGAAAAAATCCCTTGAAGACGTGGTTCAGGTCATTGACCGCTTGACGTCTGAGCTGGCTGACAACGTTGAACTCTTTGACATGTCCAAGGACGAAGGTGACATCGCAGGCATGCAGTCGATTGAAGGCGAAGCGGCCAAGGTCGCGGTCGAGGTTGAAAAGATGGAATTCCGCCGGATGTTTAACAACCCGGCTGACTCGCTCAATTGCTTTTTAGACGTGCAGTCTGGCGCTGGCGGCACCGAGGCCTGTGACTGGGCCAGCATGCTGCTGCGTCAGTATCTGAAGTACGCCGAGCGCAAAGGCTTTAAAACCACGATTGAAGACGAAACGGCTGGCGACACCGCAGGCATCAAGGGCGCAACCATCAAGATTGAAGGTGAATACGCCTTTGGCCTGTTGCGCACCGAAACCGGCGTGCACCGCCTGGTGCGCAAGTCGCCGTTTGACTCATCGGGCGGCAGGCACACCTCGTTTGCGTCGATTTTTGTTTACCCCGAGATTGATGATTCGATTGAAATTGCCATCAATCCGTCTGATGTGCGGGTGGACACCTTTCGCGCCAGCGGCGCGGGCGGCCAGCACATTAACAAAACCGATTCAGCCGTGCGCCTGACCCACCTGCCGACCGGCATCGTGGTGCAGTGCCAGGATGGCCGCAGCCAGCACGGCAACCGCGACGTCGCCTGGAAGCGCCTGCGCTCACGTCTGTATGACTTTGAACTGCGCAAGCAACAGGAAGCCCAGCAAAAACTCGAAGACACCAAAACTGACGTCGGTTGGGGCCACCAGATCCGCAGCTACGTGCTCGACAACAGCCGCATCAAAGACCTGCGTACCAACTACGAAACGTCAGCTACGCAAAAGGTGCTGGATGGGGATCTGGACCAGTTTATTGAGGCATCGCTCAAACAGGGCGTGTAATGCACGCACTGAGCTTATTCATTTTGACAACACACTATTCAGGAAAAACTCATGCTGCAAAAGCTTGACGCCAGCGGAGCCGGACAAGCCCCGTCAGTGGCCATTAACCGCGCTGACTATGCAGCCCCCGCTTACTGGATAGACACGGTGGACTTGTGTTTTGACCTAGACCCGACCAAGACGCGCGTGCTGAACAAAATGACGCTGCGCCGCAATGCGGATGTGCCTGCGCAGCCGTTACGGCTGGATGGTGAAGACCTCAATCTTGCCCGTGTACTGGTCAATGGCCAGGGCACGTCTTTCAAAATGGACGGCAACCAACTGGTGCTTGAGAACTTGCCAGAAGGGCACGAGGCTTTTGAGCTGGAAATTTTCACAACCTGCTTGCCGTCCAAAAACACCAAGCTGATGGGACTGTACGTCAGCAACGATTCGTTTTTTACCCAGTGCGAGGCAGAAGGCTTCAGGCGCATCACCTACTTTTTAGACCGCCCTGATGTGATGGCGTTGTACACCGTGACGCTACGGGCTGACAAGGCCAAGTTCCCGGTGCTGCTGTCAAACGGCAATCTGGTCGAACAAGGCGAACTTGAGGGTGGCCGTCACTTCGCCAAGTGGGTTGATCCGCACAAAAAACCTGCGTACCTGTTTGCACTCGTTGCAGGACAACTGGTGTGTCGCGAGCAGCGCATCACATCGCGTGCAGGCAAATACCACACGCTGCAAGTTTACGTACGCCCCGGCGACCTGGACAAAACCGAACACGCGCTGACATCGCTCATGCACTCGGTTGCCTGGGACGAAGCACGCTTTGGTTTGCCGCTTGATCTGGACCGCTTCATGATTGTGGCGACCAGCGACTTCAACATGGGCGCGATGGAAAATAAGGGCCTGAACATCTTTAACACCAAGTACGTGTTGGCCAACCAGGCGACTGCAACGGATGTTGATTTTGGCAATATTGAAAGTGTGGTCGGGCACGAGTATTTTCATAACTGGACAGGCAACCGCGTGACCTGCCGCGACTGGTTTCAGTTGTCGCTGAAAGAGGGTTTGACAGTTTTCCGTGATCAGGAGTTTTCTCAAGACTTGTGCGGTGAGGCTTCTGCCAGAGCCGTCAAGCGCATTGAAGACGTCCGCGTATTGCGCACCGCACAGTTCCCTGAAGACGCTGGCCCCATGTCGCACCCCGTGCGACCAGACAGCTATGTGGAAATCAGCAACTTCTACACCGTGACGATTTACGAAAAAGGTGCTGAGGTTGTGCGCATGATGCAAAGGCTGGTCGCGTCCATGAACGACCCTGCGGGTCGTGATGGATTCGCCAAAGGTATGACGCTGTATTTTGAGCGGCATGACGGCGAAGCCGTAACCTGCGACGACTTTGCAGAAGCGATTGCTGATGCCAACCCGGCGTCTGATCTGGCGCGTTTGTTACCTCAGTTCAAGCGCTGGTACAGCCA
>JAYURC010000113.1:0-18235 GCA_043756405.1 Polaromonas sp. | reverse complement strand
TCCGTTCGGGCTGAGCCTGTCGAAGCCGGGGTCGCACAAGGGGAACCCTTCGACAAGCTCAGGGCGAACGGTTCATAGTTCATAAGGCCGGATCAATAGCATGGCTTTTAACAATGCCTCGTTTGATACCCAGGGGCCAAGCGATGTAGCTTTTGCCGCTTTAAACAACGACGGCACATCAGCAAGCCGCTGGGTCATGATTGATTTGAAAATGTGAGCCGCCAAGTCGGTGGGTACGGTTGGCGGCGGTGAGCAGGTGGTTGGGTTTGCGATGGAACCTTGACCCAACTGTTGATGCAGCCGATTGTTGTTTTAATTTCCGTTCGGGTTGAGCTTGTCGAAACCCTTCGACAAGCTCAGGGCGAACGGTTCATGGCTCACAAGGCCGGATCAAGACTCAGGGCGCCTCGGTGGTCGCCTCGCGCCCCATCAGCGCCGCCACAGCCTGTTCTGGTGTGATCTGCCCGTCCAGTAGCATCACCACGGCTTGAGAAATCGGCATGTCAATGCCGAGGCGCGCTGCGCGCTGCACCACGGTGCGGGCGCAGTACACGCCTTCTGCCACATGTCCCAGGGCTGCAACGGCTTCAGCCAGCGTTTTGCCTTGGGCCAGCGCCAGACCCACTTTGCGATTGCGGCTTAAATCGCCGGTAGCTGTCAGCACCAAATCGCCCAGGCCAGAAAGGCCCGTGAACGTTTCAGGTTTTGCGCCCAGCGCCATGCCCAGGCGCGTCATTTCGGCCAGGCCGCGTGTAATCAACGCTGCCCGGGCATTCAGCCCCAGCCCCAAGCCATCGCACAAACCGGTAGCAATCGCCAACACGTTTTTTACCGCGCCGCCAACCTCAACGCCGACGATGTCCTCATTGGCGTAGACCCGCAGCGTGGGGCTGTGAAAGGCTTCAACCAGCGCATCGCGCACGGCAGCGTGCTCGCTGGCGGCAACCAGCGCGGTGGGCTGGCTGCCTGCCACCTCTTGTGCAAAGCTTGGGCCACTCAGGATGCCCGCTATTAAATCAGGAGCTGCTTGCGCACGTATCTCATGGGCTAGAAGGCCAAATGATGCCTCAAAATGACCCTTTTGAGGTGTTTCAAAGCCCTTGCAAAGCCAGGCAACAGGGGTTTTGACGTGCTGAAGGCGATGCAGCAATTCGCGCAAACCCGACATGGGCGTCGCAATGATCAAAAGGTCTTGGCCTTCCAGCACGCCACCCAGTGCCGCCTGCCCGCCAGCCATGTGCAAATCTGCCGGCAGGTCAATACCTGGCAGATAGCGGGCGTTGACACGGTCGGTCGCCAAGGATTTGCTCAGCGATTCGTCACGCGCCCAGAGTACGACTTGGTGCCTGGCGGCGGCGCTGATCGCCAACGCCGTGCCCCATGCACCAGCCCCAAGAACAGCCATTTTCATGATCTGACGACCATGACGTTATTTAAACAATGATTTGCGGCGGAACAGCGGCGGCGGCAGCTTCAGCCTGCTGCTGCTCGTACATCGCCTGAAAATTGATTTCGGCCAAATGCACGGGCGGAAAACCGCCGCGTTGCACCATATCGGCCACATTACCGCGCAGGTAAGGGTAAACAATTTGCGGGCAAGCAATGCCCAAAATGGCGCCCAATTGCTCCTGCGGCATGTTGCGCAGCTCAAAAATACCGGCTTGCTTGGCTTCAACCAAAAACACCGTTTTATCAGCTATTTTGGCGTGAACAGTAGCAGTCACCGTCACTTCAAACAAGCCGTCCGCCACGGGGGCGGCTTCAACACCCAACTGGATGTCTACGCCGGGCTGCTCCTGATTTAGCAAAATTTCAGGGGAATTGGGCTGCTCCAGAGACAGGTCTTTGAGGTAAACACGCTGGATTTGAAACACCGGGTCAAGATTGGCTTCGGCCATGAATAGCTTTCAGGTTGCAGTTAAAAATAAAAATCAGGAATTTAGCAGAGGCAACAAACCGCCTTTGCCGTCAAGCGCCATCAGGTCGTCACAGCCGCCGACGTGCACACTGCCAATAAAAATTTGCGGAACGCTGCGGCGGTTGGTCAGTGCCATCATTTTTTCACGTTCGCCAGACACTTGGTCCACACGGATTTCGTCAAGCTCAGTCACGCCGCGTTTGGCCAGCAATTGTTTGGCGGCAATGCAATACGGACAGGTGCCAGTGGTGTAAATTTTGACGGCTTGCATGTTAAGCCGCTGCTTTCTCGACAGGCAAATTGGCTTCTTTCCAGGCCTTCAGGCCACCACTCAAAGCCTGCGCCTGCTCGTAGCCGAGTTTTTTGGCCACAGCCACCGCGCGGTTGGCGCGTGCGCCAGTCGCGCAAACCAGAATCAACGGTAGGGTCTTGTTTTTAACCACGCTAGTGAGTTTGTTCTCCAGCTCACTGAAAGGTACGTTCTTGGCACCGCCGACGTGGCCGGAGGCGAATTCTTCTGTCTCGCCCACATCCACCACCACGGCTTTTTCGCGGTTAATGAGTTGCACGGCACCGGCCGCGGTCAGTGCACCGGCGCCCATTCCACCTGCAATCATGGGCCAGACCAGCATGCCACCAGAGGCCAAGGCGATGGATATCAGCATCCAGTTATCAATCAAAAATTTCACGGTAAGCCTTTGGGAAATACTCAAGCAATTAAATAGCGAAGCGTGTGATTTTAGAATAACGCTACACCACCGCTTTTCCAGCCGATTATTAGGCCTCCAAAACTTCTTTTCATATGCACAAACTAGTACTCATACGCCACGGCGAATCCACCTGGAATCTGGAAAACCGCTTTACTGGCTGGGCCGATGTGCCGCTGACCGATACCGGCATTGCGCAGGCCAAAAACGCGGGCAGGCTGCTGCTGGAGGCAGGCTATGATTTTGATGTGGCCTACACCAGTATGCTCAAGCGCGCCACCCACACGCTTTGGCACACACTGGACACCATGGACCGAACCTGGTTACCGGTGGTCAACAACTGGCGGCTCAATGAGCGTCATTACGGCGACTTGCAAGGGTTGAACAAACTTGAAACCGCCAAAAAATTTGGCGATGCACAGGTTTTGTTATGGCGGCGCAGCTACGACGTGCCGCCGCCTGCAATGGCCGCAGGCGACGAGCGCAGTGAGCGCGGCGATCGCCGTTACGCCCGGCTGCAACCCAGCCAGGTGCCGCTCACCGAATGCCTGAAGGACACTGTAGCGCGCGTGCTGCCGTTTTGGAACGAGTCCATGGCGCCCGCCATACAGGCGGGAAAACGTATTGTTGTGGCTGCACATGGCAATTCGATACGCGCCCTCGTCAAGTATCTGGACGATATTTCTGACGCCGATATCGTGAGCTTGAACATCCCCAATGGCACACCACTGGTGTACGAGCTGGACGCGAATTTAAAGCCGATCAAGCACTATTACCTGGGCAACCTGGGCGCGGCGTAAAGCTTTTGTAAATCCAGCCGCAAAGTCCGTGCGTATTCTTTGAAGCTGCGGAACTCAATCCCAAGGGTTTTGTCCTGGGTGTATATTGCTTCTTCATTTTTGCTGTTCACTTTCAAGGTATCGACATGGGTCAAAAGCTCAAAATTGCTGGCTGGGTTTCAATTGGTGTGGTGGCCGGTGCGCTGACCACCGTCCAGCTGCAGGCTGTAGCGCGTGGCGGGCTGGCACCCTTGCCGCTTGAAGAGCTGCAACAGCTTGCCAATGTATTTGGCATGGTCAAAACCGACTACGTTGAACCGGTAGACGAGAAAAAACTGATTTCAGACGCCATTACAGGCATGGTGGCCAGCCTGGATCCGCATTCAGCGTACTTCGATAAAAAATCGTTCAAAGAGTTTCGTGAGAGCACCAGCGGCCAGTTTGTCGGCGTCGGTATTGAGATCAGTCAGGAAGACGGTTTGGTCAAAGTCGTGTCGCCGATTGAAGGCTCGCCTGCGGACCGCGCAGGTCTCAAGCCGAATGACCTGATCACCCGCATCGACGACACACCCGTTAAAGGCTTGTCATTGAATGCAGCTGTCAAAAAAATGCGCGGCGAACCGAAAAGCAAAGTCGTTTTGACGATTTTCCGCAAAGACGAAAGTCGTACCTTCCCGGTCACCATCATTCGCGAAGAGATTCGTACCCAGTCAGTGCGCAGCAAAGTCATTGAGCCCGGCTATGCATGGGTACGGTTGAGCCAGTTCCAGGAACGCACGGTTGAAGATTTCACAACCAAGGTCGAAGCCATCTATAAACAGGAACCAAACCTGAAAGGGATGGTGCTTGACCTGCGCAACGACCCAGGCGGTCTGCTTGACGCCGCAGTGGCGATATCGGCAGCATTTTTGCCCGAGAACGTGGTGGTAGTGTCAACCAACGGCCAGTTGGCCGAAAGTAAATTTGTTTACAAAGCGGCACCGGAGTTTTACCTGCGCCGTGCTGGCACTGACCCGCTCAAACGCCTGCCAGCCGCTCTTAAAACCGTGCCACTGGTGGTACTGGTCAATGAAGGCTCGGCATCAGCCAGCGAAATCGTGGCGGGTGCACTACAAGACCACAAGCGTGCGACCATCATGGGCAACCAGACTTTTGGCAAGGGCTCGGTACAGACTGTGCGGCCACTAGGACCTGACACAGGCATCAAGCTGACCACAGCGCTTTACTACACACCCAGCGGCAAGTCGATTCAGGCCAGAGGCATCATCCCCGACGTGATGGTTGACGAGACGCTGGAGGGCAGCCCGTTTGCGGCTTTGCGCACCCGCGAGTCTGACCTTGAAAAGCATTTGGGTAGCGGGCAAGATGCTTCTGAAGCCAAAGAGTCCAAAGAGGCCAAAGAAGCCCGGGAAGCCAGTCGTGAGAAAGCGCGTGAAGTAGCCTTAAAAAAACTGGAAGAAGAGAACAAAAAAACGCCTGAGCAGCGCCGTGCCCCAGAGCTTGGCAGCGACAAAGACTTTCCGCTGCTCCAGGCCATCAACCAGCTCAAAGGGCGCCCGGTGATCGTCAGTAAAACGGCGGTGATCGAGAACAAAGACGAGAAAAAACAAAACTAAGACTCTGGGTACAAAGGCGTGAACGACGCACAGCTGCTGCGCTACTCGCGCCACATTTTTTTGGACGAAATTGGCATCGATGGGCAGCAGCGACTGTTGAACGCCCATGCCGTGATTGTTGGTGCTGGCGGGTTGGGTTCACCTGTTGCGCTGTATTTGGGCAGCGCCGGCGTTGGCCAAATCACGGTGGTTGACCATGACACGGTTGATGCGACCAATTTGCAGCGGCAAATTGCGCACACGCTGGCTGATGTGGGGCGGCTCAAAGCACAGTCTATTCAGCAATCCATAGCCGCCATTAACCCGGATGTTGATGTCAGGGTCGTCATTGAGCGTGCGGGCGATGCTTTGCTGACAGCGCTTGTAGCGCAAGCAGATGTGGTGCTTGACTGCACCGATAACTTTGCCACGCGCCACGCCATCAACAGGGCATGTTTCAAGCACGGTAAACCCCTGGTGTCGGGTGCGGCCATTCAGTTTGACGGGCAAGTCACGGTTCACGACCCGCGTGATGCGCACTCGCCTTGTTACGCCTGCATCTTTCCCGAAACGACTCAGCTGGAGGAAGCGCAGTGCGCCACCATGGGCGTTTTCGCGCCACTGGTGGGCATTATTGGCAGCGTTCAGGCGGCCGAAGCGCTCAAGCTGTTGATGAATGTTGGCAAAGCGTTAACCGGGCGGCTGCAAATGCTGGATGCCCGCAGCATGACGTGGTCAGAAATCAAAATACCGCGCAACGCTGACTGCCCCGTCTGCGGCCGTCACTGAGCAGGCGTTTTAACCGGTGCTGCTTGCGCCTTGGCTTTCGGATTGGTCGCCACGCCCAAAGCCGCTGAACAATTGACATCCTGCCCGGGGCCGGTTTCAACCGTCGCCAGCAAAGCCAGCAAGGGGTTGATCGCGCCAAGCACAATCGCCAAGCCAGCGCGGCCTGCCAACGCCGCTTTATCGGGCCCAGCTGTCGGTGCGGCAAACGTACCGCCGACCTTGAGTGGTGAGCGCAGGCTCAAAATGCTCTTGTCTTTAGGTTCAGGCTTAAGCACCATGTCAAGCGTTTCGTTGGCCAGACTGATCTGTCCAATCCCATTGATCACCGTATCGCTGGTGTCCAGCAAAATCACTTTGCTGGACATCAAGCCTTGTTTGACTTCAAATGCCGCTGCCGCACACCTTAATTGCACATTGCGGTCGCCGCGCAAAAAGAACTTGATGACTTCACCGCCGTCGAGCCCCATGTACTCCATCAAAATGTTACTGATTTCCCCTCGACCCATCAGTACCGCGATATCACCAGACGCAGATCCCAACATTTGCGCCATGGAGTTACCGTGTCCTTTTAAACCAACCTGCCCGCTGACTTTGCCAAAGCTGGTTTTGGTGTTTTCAATGGTCGGGAAGAGTTTGTTCAGCTGAACTGCACGCAAATCAAACTTGGTGTCAAAAGCAGCCGGAACGACGTTCACATCAATCGTGATTCTGCCGGCCAGCGACCCACCCGCCACACCCAACGCCAAGGGTTCAAGCTGCAAGATGCCATTATTGAGCTTCACATGAACATTGCCTTTGTCCAGCGGCAATTCTTCAATATGTCGAATGTCCAAAGCGGTGTAAGTCACATCAGCGTTCATCGCTTTGAGTTTGACCAAATCCAGCATGACGGTTGGCAGCACTTTGCGCTGCGTCTTGGCAGACACAGCTTTTTGAGTCGGGACTGCGCTGGTTTTCGGCGTGCTGTTGGCGGCGACTGGCGACTTGGCGGGTAGGCCAATCATGGGCCTCAGATCATCAAAATCCAGAACCCTTGAACGAATCTTGCCGGTTAGCAGCGGCATTTTTTGCGCGGTGTCAAAGCTCATGTCGCCCGTCAGGTCGCTTTTGCCCAGAAACCCCTGCATCTGCGTTGCGCTCCACACCTGGCCGCGCCTGCTGAGTTGGCCACGCAGCTTGTAGGGCGGGGTAGATGGCAGCACCACCCCTGCCAATTTATAGAGCTCGTCAAGGTTGCGACCCTGGATGTCCACCATGGCATTCAAGCCTGAAAATTCTTGCAGATTCTCTACCGTACCGCTGGCTTTTAGCGTAGTTTTTCCGGCTTGGGCGAAGACCTCTATCGGAAACGGTTCTGTCAAGTCACGGCTGATTTTTAGAACCCCGCCTGTGCGCCCGCTGGCTGTAAAAGACTCGTTGTTCCACTTGCCCGACGCTTTAAACCCAAGCGGCAACTGCGCAGTTCCCTGTTGCGGTGTGGTTTGCCCGGCATCCAGAGTGAAGCGTGCCGTCATGTCCGCACCTTGCGCAGCAGCACGATATTTCAGCGTTCCGTTATCGACCTTCACTTCACCGATTTTGGGCGTTGCGCTGGCATCTGTCGTGTCGCGGGACAATGCCCAAGTTCGCCTGCCATCAGGTTCAATTTGCAAACCTATTTGAGGCTCAACCAAGGCAATACGGGGCAAGTCAACATTGCCAAAAAGCAGCGGCAGCAACTTGACATCAAATTCTGCCGCTTTGGCTTTGAGAAGTAAAGGCTCGCTGGCCCAATCCGGGTTGGCAAGCGCCACACCGTCAAGCCTTATCGTGGTAATTTTGCCAAGATTGACCGACAGCCGCTCGGTGATTTCAAAACGCCTTCCCAGCTCCGACGACACATAGCGGTTGATGGGGCCTCGTAATGCGTCCCATGGGAAGAAAAATACCACCAGAGCTAGCATGACAGTCAAGGCGGCAAGAGTTAGTAACCACCGATTGAAAAGAATGAATTTGAACGATGTACGACTCATAGGTTTTTTTAACAAGGATTGGTGTCTCTATCAGTAACAAGTCATTCAATCGAACAGACAAAAAGCCATTTTCTGATGGCCAACGGCACGTTAGAGTGGTCAAGTACGATGGGCAAGTGTCGGCACTTGCCTACACGCCGCGAAAGTCAGGCAAACAGTAGGAACTTTCCTACAGAAACCAACCAACTTTGAGCGCAAAATACCTACTGTTTGCGAAACAATACATAACTGATCAGGACTCTCTTAGTGCGGCTGAAAACTTTTCTCGTTGAAGACAATCCCACGATTCGTGAAAATCTGATTGCGACACTCGAGGAACTTGTTGATCTGGATGCCATTGGCATGTCTGACAACGAAGATGAGGCCAAAGTCTGGCTGCAGAATAACCCACAGCTGTGGGACTTGACCATCCTCGATTTGTTTTTAAAGCAAGGCAGTGGTTTGGGTGTGCTTGCTGCGTGCCGCAACAGATTACCAACGCAAAAAGTGGTGGTGCTAAGCAACTACGCCACCCTTGAGATTCGCCAGCGTTGCGCTCAGCTTGGGGTTGATGCGGTGTTTGACAAATCCAATGAAATTGATGCGCTGGTTGAGTTTTGCCTGCAGCTAAATGGTGCAAATAATTCGTGACAGAGATGCCTGACGCCAGCACCTTCGCCACACAACCACTCCTGTCAGTCGATCAATTTGTTTTTAAGCGCGTAGTAAGTCAGGTCGCTGTTCGAGGCCAGGCTCATTTTTTCCATCACACGCGTGCGGTAGGTGCTGACAGTTTTCACACTGAGCGACAGCGCCTTGGCAATATCGCCAGCTGTCTCACCTTTTGCCAATTTCAAGAACACCTGAAACTCTCGCTCCGACAATTGTTCGTGCGATGCCATGTCCTGCGGGCGGTTCAATTGCTGAGCCAGCAGCTCCGCCACGTTCGGCGTGATGTAGCGCTTGCCGAGCGAAATAACACGGATGGCATCAACAATTTCTGCAGGGTCGCACTCTTTGTTCAGGTAGCCGCTGGCGCCCTGGCGAATCAGGTTAACCGCGTAATGCTCCTCCGGGTAGCCGCTCAAAATCAAAATACCAACATCTGGCGCTTTGGCGCGAATCATGGCCAGCGCATCGATACCGCTTTGGCCCGGCATGGACAAATCCATGACCAATATATCAAGCTCGGTATTGCGGACCAGATCAATGGCTTCACGGCCGCTGGCAGCTTCACCAGCAACGCGCAGGTCAACGTGTTCAGAGAAAAACTGCTTGAGTCCGGAACGCACGATTGCGTGGTCATCAACTATTCCGATTTTGATCATATTGTTTTTCTCCGTATATCTAAAGTGCAAATTCAAACCCGTAAAGTCGCCACTGAAAGCGAATTTTTGTAGTAATTATTGACCATACCAGCCGTACTGACTGTAGGAGAGTTTCCCGTGAATATATTGAAGTTACCAAGAATGGCGATCAGTCTGCCGTTGGCGGTTCTGGTCGTCGTTGGGCTGATTTTCATCAACGAAGCAAGCTTTCGCAGCTCAACCGATGCTGTAGATGACATGGAAGAGGCACAAATCACACGCGGCACGCTGCATGAGTTGAAGCAAACCATTCTTGATGCAGAAACCGGACAACGCGGTTACTTGTTGACGGGTGATGAACGGTACCTGGAGCCTTACAACAAAGCCATCAATCAGGTTAACCAGCAACTTGACGCACTGCGCACTATTTTTACGCCTTACAAAGAGCAACTGGCTGAGTTCGGCATCTTGTCCCGGCATATTTCGCGCAAGCTGGCGGAGCTTGACTTGTCCATTCGCATGCGCCGAGAAGACAAAGAAGAAGCCTGGCGGTTTGTATTGACCACCGACGTCGGCAAAGAGCATATGCAGGCGATACGCGTGCAAACAGCCAAACTTGCCGCTACCAGCATCCTCGATATGGAGCGGGGACAAGCGCAGGTCAGGCGAACCCTGCTGCTGTCGCGCATAGGCGTGTCCATACTGGCCATTGTTGGTTTGCTGGCCTTTTATATGTATTTGCTGCAAACAAAGGCGTTGCTCAATTCAGGCGTCCGCGAAAAAGAGTTGCTTCAGCGTGAGCGCGACCAGCTGGACTTACAGGTACGCGAACGCACCGCCAACCTGGCCGAGCTGGCCACCCACCTGCAAAACGTACGGGAAGACGAGCGCGGGCACTTGGCGCGGGAACTGCACGATGAATTGGGTGCGCTTCTTACCGCTGCAAAACTGGATGTGGCCCGGCTTAAGTCGCGTTTGGGCTCTTCGCAGCCGGAGGCGACTGAGCGTTTGCTGCACCTGACGACTACTTTAAACAGCGGTATAGCGTTAAAGCGCCGGATTGTTGAAGACCTGCGGCCGTCATCACTGTCGCACTTGGGGTTGGTAGCGTCACTGGAAATTCTGGCGCGCGAGTTTGAAGAACGTGCGGACTTGACGATCACCACGGATCTGGAAATCGTCGACCTTGGCGGTTCGGCACAGCTGACGGTTTACCGCCTGGTGCAAGAGTCTCTGACCAACATTGGCAAGTATGCGGAGGCCACGCAAATTGTGATCAGTCTGCAAAATATGGACGGTTACATCACTGCTGAAGTACACGACAACGGCAAGGGCTTTGACACCAATTCGGTCAGTCCGAGCAGCCATGGCCTGACAGGCATGCGCCACAGGGTCGAGGCCGCTGGGGGTAAATTGACCGTAACAAGCAATGCTGTAGAAGGCACTACCATCACCGCGGTCTTGCCAAAAGACCGCTGACATCAGGCAGCAACTGCTGCGGGTGCGGGTCGATAACGGCGCGCCAGCATACTGTCGGCATCGTCCTACACGCCTTTGTCTGTGAGGATGACAAAGTCGCGCGGTTAAAACTGATGTCCAAAATACTGCGCCACTCGTAAACTTATGTCATGTGTTCGTGAGCAAGGCAAAAGACTTGGGTCACGCAGCCGGTGCAGGCAAATTTGCCAGATTCTCTCGGTCGTCTTCATTAATCATCTATAAATCGGAATCTGCAAATGCTTCACTACTCTGTGGTTTTCTTGGTCATTGCACTCATCGCTGCAATCTTTGGCTTTGGCGGTATTGCCGCTGGTGCTGTCGAAATTGCCAAGATTTTGTTCTTTATATTTGCCATCATCGCTATCGTTACTTTTGTCGTCAGTCTGATTAAAAAGAACTGATTGCAGGCTTGCCCTTCTCACATTTAACGCTGATTTTTAACCCAAGGAACCCCCATGATTACCTCCGCTAACGCCACACAAAATACTCGCCAAGCTGTAGATGGCCTTGCAAATTCTGCCGATCACGCAATTGATTCAGGCCGTAACTATGCCAATCAGGCACTCGACATGGCTGATGAAAAAATTCATAGCCTGCGCGGTAGTGTTCAGCCCGCGTTCGACAAGTTGTCGCGCAAGGCAGGCGAATATGCGCACCAGGGCATGGACATGGCAGCCCACGCAAAAGACCGGGCACGTGAATCGCTGTCGCAATATAGCGCTGCTACCAGCCGCTATGTGTCCGACAAGCCTGTTCAGTCCGTATTGATTGCGGCAGCTGTTGGTGCCGCTGTTGCACTGCTGGTGTCGTCTGCACGTAACCGCAACCGTTATTAATCAACCACTGCGTTCACAAGACCTTCAAAAACGTACGTAACTGCTGCATGCTTCACCCGCTATTTTCAACGCTGATACAACGCCCCGACTTGCTGGTAGAGCACGTGTCTGCCTACAGTGCGTTGTTCCACCAAGAAGCAACGCAGGCAGGCTCCATGCTAGTCAAGCGTTATCTTGCTTGGGTTGTGGCTGGTATTTGCGCTGTGGTGTTTGTACTGTTTGCGGGCATCGCTGTGATGTTGGGTTTTGTAAATAACCAGTTCCACTGGGTGTTAGTGGCAGTGCCTGGCTGTGCTCTGTTCCTCATGCTGATGGCGATTGCCAAAGCCAGGGTGCCGCTTGCAGGCACCCGCTTTAGCGAATTGAAAATTCAGATTGACAGCGACATTCAGGCACTTAAAGCTGTTTCTTGAAGCCAACGCCATGACACCTGCAACCAACTCGCCGCAAACTCGTTTGGCGCTATCACGCAAAGCACTCGTGCGGCAGATGGCGCGAGCTGACGGCCACCCTGAAGACAACTCATCAGACAGTGTGCATGGAACCCATCAGGCAGCAACTGACGTTGATAGAGATAGCGAACACAGCAGCACTTGGCAGGTTTTCACGCAGGCAGCAGCGGCTTGGTGGCAGCACCATCCGGCGCAGATGGCAGTCGATATTAGCAGGCCATTTTTGAACAACTATGCACGGAACTCACCGTTTCAGTTGTTGGGTATTGCCGCAGTTGTGGGCGCTGCAACTGTGCTGGTCAAGCCATGGCGTTTGATCTCAGTCACGGGGCTTGCCGTGGCCGCTTTCAAGTCAACCCGACTACCGGCCACTTTGCTGTCGCTGCTGCAACGCACATCACCAAGATCACTCAGGCGCAATGCCCGAAAAACAGAACAACCAACAAAAGGCACGCCGTGAAACTGGTGCAAAAAGATATGACTGGGCAAATGACCTTGAATGAAGACGGACTGGCTGCTGCCCGTAAAAGCCTGGATGACGGCGCTATAACGCCAGCCTACGGCCCGCACCGCGAGAGTGTTATCAAGCTGCTCAATGACTCGCTGGCTACTGAGCTGGTTTGTGTGCTGCGCTACAAGCGCCATCATTTCATGGCCAGCGGTCTGGCATCGCCCAAAATTGCTGAAGAATTTATGGTGCACGCGAACGAAGAATCCGCGCATGCAGACCGTATTGCCAAACGCATTGTTCAGCTCGGTGGTGAGCCTGACTTTTCACCCAGTACACTCTCGGCGCGCAGCCATGCGGACTACGACGAATCAAACGACTTGAAAACGATGATTCGCGTTAACCTCGTAGCAGAGCGCGTCGCAGTTGAAACCTACCGCCAGATGCTTGCGTTGATAGGCAACAGCGACAGCACCACCCGCCGCATGCTGGAAGATATTTTGGCTGATGAAGAAGAACACGCTGACGAACTGGCCGATTGGCTGGAAGACTGAAACTGACCCGACCTAATTTTTATCCGTATGCCGTCAGCGTGGTGCCGCTGACGGCAGTTTTAATATTTGCACCATGACCAATAAACTAACTGAAGAGGAATACACCATGAACTCCAACAACACCTTTCGCACCACAGCTCTTGTTTGCGCATTCGCAGCCCTGGCTGGTATGACTGTTTTGACCACGGGCTGCGCTGTTGTGCGCGGACAGGAAACTGCCGGTGCTTACGTCGATGATGCTGCCATCACCACAGCTGTCAAAGCCAAAATGGTTGAGGACAAAACCGTCTCCGCAGCTGCCATGAATGTTGAAACCCTCAATGGCACGGTTCAGTTGTCAGGCTTTGCAAAGTCTGGCGCTGAAAAAGCCCAAGCCGAATCGATTGCGCGCAGTGTTAAAAATGTGCGTGCCGTGCGCAATGACATCGTTGTCCGTCCTTGATTCTGCTGATTGCCGACTAAACCAGGCAATCATCCGGACATAAAAAAACCTCCTTCGGGAGGTTTTTTTATGAGGATTTCAGCCGGGCACGTATTGCCTTGGCTGCCCTTTATTACTTCTAACTGGTTTTAGCTGTCTTTAACTTCCTTTAACTGCCTTTAACCGTCAACTTGTTGCTGACAGAAGCCACACCCTTGATGCTTTTGGCCAGTGTTGTGGCCTTGTCGCGCGCCGCTGTAGTGGGTGCGGGGCCGTACAGCGTGACATCGCCATTGTTGGTGTCCACATCAATTTTGATGGCGCTCAGGTCAGCATCTTTTGCAAACTCTGCAGAAATAGACGCCGTAATGGCCGCATCGTCAGCCTTGCGAGCCATCGACGCAGCCGTGTTTGCGCCTGAAGTTTCTGCCTTTTGGGTGGCATCTTTCATAGCCGCACCGGCCTTGGCCATAGAGACCTCTGCTTTGGCCTTGGCTTGTGCCGCTGCTTGCTCAGTACTGGCTACGGCTGAATCAAGCTTTTGACCCGCTGTTTGCCCATCGTCTTTGTTACCGCAAGCAGCTAACGCAGCCAGTGCCACAACAGACACGACCAGAGCGGCGGACCTGACATTTTTGGACACAACAAATAAGGGGTTAATTTTCATCAGTACTCCGGGTTAGAAAAGGATAAGTTAGCAGCGTCTGCCAAGTTATAGCTTGTTAATCACTTTTTTGGCCAGGTCTTTGGCGTTTTCTTTGGCATCTCCGTAACCAGCCTGTACTTTACCTTTGACCTGTTCGGCCGCACCGTCGGTACGCAGCTTGTCATTTCCGACCAGCTTGCCAGCAAGTTCTTTAACCTTGCCGCTGGACTGTTCAACACGGCCTTTGACTTGATCTTTGTTCATGCTATTTCCTTAAGAGTTAATGATGCAGTCTGCGTACAACGTAGCTGCTGCAGGCCAATACAACCTGCATTTCTAATCTATAGGCTGGCGCAACACTGAGTGGTCAGACTAAACCGCTTTTCACGTAGGACAAACGGGCCTATCGACGGACGTGGCAAAGGCCGTGACGTTTGCGAAACAGCCGGGGCTCCTCCGCGATGGCGCTGCTGAACACACCCTGCCTGGCGCGCTGCGCCTGGGCAAATTCGTTGCTGTACGGCGACTTTTTAGAGCGGAACGTGTAAACCCATGCATGTCCCTGAAGCACCATTGAGCGGCCCACGTCCGTACCCTGCACATGGACCGTGCCAACGGTGCGACCGTAGTCGTCATGGGCACCAGAGGTCACAGTGACACTTTTGCCCAAGGTTTGACGCTTTAAGGCATCGCGTGCCTGTACCCCACCCGACTGGCAAATTTCGGGCGCATCTATGCCTTGAATTCGTATTTTGAGCGGCCGCCTGATGACGCTGGTTTGAACCCACAGCGTATCGCCATCAATAACTCGCGTCACCACGCCCGACTGAGTCTGCTGGGTCGCCGCTACAGCCTGCACAGATGTCCCGGCAAACAATGTCATTGCTATTAAATTAATAGCTGTTAGCGCATGTATCCATTGCGCTACAGCCTTAAAACATCGGTAAATAAAGCCAATTTTCATCTTTTTTATGGTTTTTAAAGTTAATGCCTGCTTGAACTGGTGCGGCATCAAACAAGTCACTATACTGTATATATAAACAGTTAATTTAGCCCTAAACCCATCATGCTTCGCAGTCTTTTCGTCGACTTTAATTCTTACTTTGCCTCGGTTGAGCAGCAGATCAAACCACATCTGCGCGGCAAGCCTGTGGGCGTGCTGCCTGTAATGGCGCATGGCACCAGCTGCATTGCGGCCAGTGTTGAGGCCAAGGCATTTGGCGTCAAGACGGGCACATCGGTCGAAGACGCCAAGCGCTTATGCCCCGAGATTGTGTTTGTTGAAGCCAAGCACGAGATTTATGTGGATTTTCATCACCGCGCCATTGCTGCCGTAGAACGCATGGCGCCGGTGCGGCAAGTACTGTCGATTGACGAGATGGAATGCGAACTGACAGGCAGCTGGCGGGATCGCAGCAAGGCCGAAGCGATTGCCCACAGCATTAAAAAAGAGGTGCTCTCCAGCGTGGGCGTTTGCTTGCGCTGCTCAGTCGGCATTGCGCCCAACACCCTGCTGGCCAAGCTGGCATCAGACATGCAAAAGCCCGACGGTCTGGTGGTGATTGAACAAGCCGAGTTGCCCGAGCGCTTGCACCCACTCAAACTGTCTGACGTGCAGGGCATTGGCAAGCGCATGCTCCAGCGGCTGCAGGTGGCGGGCATTTTCAGCATGGCCGAGCTGTGTGCCGCGCCGCGCGATGTGCTGCACACGGTGTGGGGCGGCGTAGCGGGCAGCGAGATGCACGACATGCTGCGCGGCCAGTGGTACGGCCCGCGTACCACCACCGCGCGGTCATTGGGCCATTCGCATGTATTGCCGCCAGAACTGCGCAACTCTGCAGGTGCGCTAGGCGTGTTGATGCGCCTGACCCAGAAAGCCGCCATGCGTTTGCGCAAGCAGGGCTTTTATGCCACGGCCATGTCTATCAGCGTGCGCTGCGGATATCGCGATCAGGTCTTCCCCGGTGGCGGGCGCGATGCACAATTTGGCCAGATGCAGGACACCGGCTATTTTCTGGATGTGCTGCAAAAACTGTGGCTCAGCGGCCTGCAAGAACTGCAGCACCCCAAGGCCGTGAATGTCACGATGCACGGCCTGGTGCTGGCGGGGCAACACACGCCTGATTTATTCGAGTTTCCTGAAGCGCCCGAAGCCTTGACAATTGCACCCCGCGACAGAACAAAACTTGACGCTGCGATGGACAAACTCAACAAAACTTACGGTAAAAATACGCTGTACTTTGCCGCGTCACACGACGCCAAAAACACCGCGCCGATGCGGATTGCGTTTAACCGGATACCGGACATAGAGACCGAAGTTTGAGGGTCGATGGCAGACGTTAAAAACTTGAAAGTATGTAAAACCGAAGTACAACTTCAGTTTTGCATAAATTCAGCCGTGCTACGTTTGGCACATCTCAAGCCGTCACAATCCAGCCCTCCAGCGGATCAACATCTAAAGGCAAACCGTAAAGCGGTGCGCCTTGGCTTTGCTGATGTTGCGCCCAAGTGGCCTGCATCAAACAAAGCACGGCGTCCAGACTGTCGCCTGAAGCGTCAGCCACCAGCATGTCGCGCTGGGCATGGGTGAGTTTGAGGCGCAGCTTCAGGCGGGTTTGGCCCAGCTCCAGCGCGGTGATCAGGTCTTTGCGAGCAATCAGCCGTTCAGGTGTTTGCTTGGCCTTGTCGTCGCTCTTGTAGCTGCGGTTGCCCAGCACCTCTCGCGCCAGCAGGCCAGGATAGGCTTCAAGTGCGACCTTGCGGGCGTTGCCTTTGTACAAGCCGGGGAAGTGGCAACCCACTTCAATCAAACGCGGCACACCCGCATGCAGCATGTACGCCACGGGCGGGTTGACCCATTTCATGCTGGGGCTGCTGCCGGCTGGCACATCGGCCTTCCGGTGGGCGAACTTGCCGCCCACAGGCCGCGCGTCGCAAAAAGCTTTGAAGGTTGCCCGAATGTCTGCGCTTGACAGAGCGGCGTAATGCTGCATGCAGGCCAGCCAGTCGGTCGGCCAGCCTAATGTTTCTACCAGCTCACGCGGCAGGCCAAACGGCAAGTCAAAACCGCCAACCCACTGCGGCTGGGCTTGCAGCCATCGGCCCCAAGCATCGAGCGTGTCGAAACGCTCTATTTTCAGGAGCGTACAACGCACGTATTTATTGGACTCTGAAGCTGAATACTCAGAAACTGCAACGACGATAGGCTTGCGTTTTGACGGGTTTGATGAAAAATCGCAACCGATGATCTGCATGAAAACGCTCAGAGCCTGGCTGGCGCTACCAGTGGCCAGCCGCGTTGCGTCCATTCGCTCATGCCGCCTTGCACAAAGCGGACATGCGCGTAGGTTTGCTCGCCCAACTGTTTGCGCAAGGCGCGCAGCGTAGCGCTAGACCGGTTTTGCGTGCGGCAAATCAGCAGTACTGGCAATTTGGAATCAACCGGAATCTCGCGCAAGCGCTGCTTGAGCTGGCTCATGGGCAGCAGCTTGGCGCCCGCTGCAACGCCTGTGCTGTGTTCCTCAGACTCGCGAATGTCAATCAACAAAGCGCTGCCTGCCTGATGAAGGCGGCGCGCATCGTCCAGGCTGATGTAGTCATCGGCTGCTGCTTGCGCCCACGCGCTGCCCCATACAAAAGGGCTGCACAATGCAGCCCCAATCGCAATAAAACGCCGCCTCAAAACCATCAAAGCCATCAAGACCGGCCAATAATGCTGGCAGTGGCCATTAACTCTTCAAGCAAAGCCAATGACACTTGACCCGACACGGCGTACGGATTGAACTCGGGCTTCTCGGAATACTTCAGCAAAATGGAGGTATTGAGCTTGGCGACATTGACTTGCCCCATGGTCCAGCCGCCAAAGCGGCGCTCCATGATTTCTTCGTAATGCAGCAGCACCACGTCTTTGTGGCGCTTGTCTTTTTGGATGTGTGCATACAACTCGCTGACCTGCATCCGGCCCCCTTCAAGCGCCTGCAAAAAAATACCGCCACCATAGCAAAGAATGCCCGTGATACCACTGGCCGGGTTGTGCGCACGGGACTGCGCCAAAATCGATTCAGTAGCGGTTGTGGACTCGGTATCAGCCAGGCGGCTGGCGTATAAAAGGCGTACCAACATGGTGGATGTACTCGGGTTGCTGAAAAGAAAAAAGTTAATTGCTGGACGTTTTGGGAATCAGCGACAAAAACTCGCGGCGCAGGTTCGGGTCTTTCAGAAACACGCCGCGCATGACCGAATTGATCATCTTGCTGTCCATGTCTTTCACGCCGCGCCAGCTCATACAGTAG
>JAYURC010000112.1:0-2973 GCA_043756405.1 Polaromonas sp. | reverse complement strand
GTTGATCCAGTTTTGCATTTGGCTTAAAGCGTCAAAGCCCACGGCCTGCAAGGTCTCGCCCTCATAACGGTACAGCTCGACCAGGTCTATCAGCGCCTGGCCTGCAGAGGCGGCGTGACGGCTTTGCAGCACAGCCGTCAGACCTGCCGTGTCAAAGCGAACGCCGGCCTCGTCAATCACCAGCCCAATCGAGTCCAGATACGGCGCCAGCCGGGTCTGCACCACCAGGGCTCTGTACACGCCCTCCCTCAAAGCGTCATAGGCCTGCTGCAGCATGATCAGCTGCGGCTGTGCCGGGCTGATGGTGTAGCTGTGGCTGACCTGGCCTGTAACGGGGTCGGTGTTGGTTTGCAGGGTAAAGCCGCTTGGCTGGGGCCCGCCTGTGGCGTCGCCGTAAAAGCGGCTGCCATTGAACATCTCCAGCACATACACCCTGTGGGCAAAGTCGGCCACGCTGGTGGTTTGATCAGGCATCCGGCAGGTGATGCTGGCCCCGCCCGCACTGCCCGTGCCGTTGTAGCCGGTCGTGCCCAGCAAGCCGAGGCCAAAGCTGCTGGTGCCTGCCCATTGGGTGACCAGCTCATCGAGCATGGCGCGCTGCGCGCTTCTCGTTGTACTGGCTGCAAAGCTGGCCAGTGTGGCCGCAAAGGTGCTGCTCAGGCTGGCCGCCTCGCGCAGGTCGCGCACCATGCCGCTGCCTTGCATCTGGGGCAGGGTTTGCGCTTGGGGGGTAATGGCCGGGTCATCTGTGAACTGGCGGTAGAAGTTGTTGCTGGCCAGAATGATGCTGCTGGCCAGATCGGCTGTGCCTGCGCCTGCCACTTGGCCTGTGCTGCGGGTAAAGCTGCCGGTATGGGTCTGGGTGTTGCCGCCGCCTAAATTGATATTGCTGTCGGTGCCCGTGGTGTTGATGCTGGCGACATCCAGCTGTGCGAAGGTGAAGAGTTCGTTACTTTGGCTGATGCCGTCCTGGTTGGCGTCTTTCCAGAGTTTGACGCTGGCATATGCTGCATCCGTTGCGTCAAACTTGCCGTCTGCATTGCTGTCCAAGTCGGCCAGTGCTTCAAAGCCGTTGGCCGCCAGCTGGCCTGCGCGGGGGCCACGGGTGAGGATGGTGTTGTCGCCAAAGAGTTCGCGGCCGCTGTCTATCAGTCCATTACCGTTGAGGTCGCGCACGACGATGGCTTCGCCTGCGGCTATCCAGCCTGTGGCGGTCTTGGTGGCGTCTGCGTTGTGGTCAAAAAGGATGGGCGCGTCTGGGTTGACGCCGCTGGTGGTGATGCCGCCTCCGTCCAGGTCTAGGACTAACGGGTCGCGGCCACGTACAAAGCGGGGAGGTGTCCAGTTTAGGGCGTTGGTGAAGTCTGTGTTGACTTTTGGTGATAGTGGATAGTTGATATCTGCCAACGAAAGAGCGATACCTGCTAGCGCCATGGCGCGGCCAATAACTGCAAGGCTCAATGCTATCGGTTGGCCACCAGGCACAACAGCACATATTGCAGCAGCAACAGACAAGCTATTACCCACAACACTGAGTGCATCACCAACATTGACTTGGTTGGCATCGTTCGCATCGATTCCAATTTTTACAAGCGTGATGAGTCCAGCTGCTGGATTTACGGCTATTGCGCCACCTATAGGTGCTACGGCGGAGACTATTCCGGTAATTGCCTGGCCAGACGCTGAAAGTATTGAAATTCCCTGACCGGCTGTCGCAACGCCTTGTGTGCCTCCCACTACAGCTATGACGATATCTTTAGTGTTTCCTGACATTTAAACAACTCCTTTTAAAATCATGATTAATAAAACTGAAAATGCAAAAATTTGTAAGGTGCGACTAATTTGATCTAGCCGTTTAAGACCCTTTACAGTCGTTTCGGTTTGCGGCTGTCGCTGCTTTTTCCATATGAAGCCCAAGATACAAAGTTGGGTAAATGCAAACCCCAACAACGCAAACATCAGCGTAGTTTTCGTCATTTTTTTCTCACTTTAAAAATAAAGCTAAATTTTTAACTCTTGATCGTTTACTAAAAAAAGAATATGTCCGAATTGCACAGGGCGGCCTGCATTTAAATGTGGAAAATTTCAGACAGGCTGCTTCACCGATAAATGCAAAGTCCCCGTCCACACTAGCCGCTACCCGCATATCCCGCACCATGCCGGCCCCGCGCATCTGCGGCAGGCTCATGGCCTGCTCGGTAATCGCCGGGTCGTCAAGGGGAATCAGGGTCAGGGAATCAGGGTCACAGCAGGGAATCAGAGGGAATTAGAGAGGGAATTAGGGGGGGAATCGGGGTCAGGTCTTCCATTATTAGATTCCAAAAAACTGGGTCTTTCACTATTCCAAAAACGGGGTCGCAAAAACGAGGTCGGGTTTTTCATTATCCATTTAGCATCAAGTCATCTTCACGGCGGGCTGAGGGAAGGCGGGGTCAGGTCTTTTATTGTGATATTCCATGATCAAATCATCTTCACTATTTGGCTATGAAAAGTCGAAGCGGGAATCAGGGTCATGAATAAGGGGCAGGTCTTTCATTATCACATTCAGCATCAAGTCATTTTTAGTATTCTAAGTAGGGGCGGGCTGGGATTTTTAGGCCGCCATTTTGAATGTGGGTAAGTTTGCTGCTTCAAGCCGGGCACCGCGCCCATCGCCCCGGTGGTAGTAATAGGTGTCGCTGCCACCGTCCAGCGTAGCTGCCCCAGCACCACCCAGTATCTGGTCATCACCCGCGCCACCGGCAAAGCTGTTGTCCGCCGCATTGCCCAGATAAATATCATCGCCCTCAGAGCCCGTCGTGGCGGTGCCTGGGTACACATGCATGCTGGCCAGCTCTGCCAGATAGGGTGCCAGCAGGGCAGCGTCACTTGTGGCGTTGATCCAGTTTTGCATTTGGCTTAAAGCGTCAAAGCCCACGGCCTGCAAGGTCTCGCCCTCATAACGGTACAGCTCGACCAGGTCTATCAGCGCCT
>JAYURC010000111.1:0-18506 GCA_043756405.1 Polaromonas sp. | reverse complement strand
GGCAAGAAGGTGGCGCGGCCTACATGGCAGAAGCGCACGGCAAGCTGACCGGACGGCCAGGTGTTTGTATGGTCACGCGCGGTCCCGGTGCAACTAACGCGTCCATCGGTGTGCACACGGCGTTTCAAGACTCCACACCGATGGTGTTGCTGGTTGGCGATGTCGCTAGCCACTGTAGAGATCGCGAAGCGTTTCAGGAGGTTGACTACCAGAGTTTTTTTGGCCCCTCTACCCGCGGCTTTGCCAAGCGGGTAGAGCGCATCGACGATGCGGACCGTATCCCGGAATACGTGGCGCGCGCCTTTGCCACCGCCATGAACGGCCGGCCCGGCCCCGTGGTGCTGGTACTGCCTGAGGACATGCTGACGCGCATGACCGCCGCGCGGCCGCTGGCCCGTGTTGCGGCAGTGCAGACCTGGAGCGACCCCGATGCACTTCGGACATTGCGCGAAATGCTACTAAAGTCAGAGCGCCCATTCGTTATTGCAGGCGGTGGCGGCTGGACACCACAATCAGCGCAAGCCCTGCAGCGCTTTGCTGAAAACTGGCGCTTGCCTGTGGGTAATGCGTTCAGGTTTCAGGACACCTTTGACAACCACCACCGGCTGTATGCAGGCGATGTTGGCATTGGCCTGAACCCCAAGCTGGCCGCACGTGTCAAAGCCGCTGACTTGATCATCGCCATCGGCCCGCGACTGGGCGAGATGACGACCAACAATTACACGCTGCTTGAAGCGCCCCGGCCAAAACAAAAGCTGGTGCATATTCACAGCAGCGCTGAGGAGTTGAATCGCGTGTTCCAGGCTGACCTGGCAATCAACGCCACCATGAACGCTGCAGCTAGGTCGCTGGAGGCCTTGACTGCTCCGGTCAACGTGACCTGGAAGGCGTGGACGCTTGAAGCAAATGCAGACTATTTGGCCAACCATCAGCCAAACAACTTGCCCGGTGATATTGACATGCCCGCAATCGTTGGCCAGTTGCAAAAGCATTTGCCGCCTGATGCGGTGCTGACCAACGGCGCAGGCAACTTTGCCAGCTGGGTACACCGTTTTTACAAACATCACGGTCTGGCCAAGGGGTACAAAACGCAACTGGCGCCTACAGTGGGTGCGATGGGTTACGGTGTGCCTGCAGGCATTGCTGCTGCCATTACGACTGGCCGCGTAGTGCTGACAATGGCCGGTGACGGTGATTTTTTAATGAACGGCCAAGAGCTGGCTACCGCCGTGCAGCATGGCGCCAAAACCATCATCGTGCTGCTTAATAACGGCATGTACGGCACGATACGCATGCACCAGGAGCGTGAATACCCAAATCATTCAAGCGGCTCGCAGCTGCAAAACCCGGACTTTGCTGCTTTGGCTCGCGCCTACGGGTACGCAGGCGTACGCATATGCCAAACAATAGAATTCGAAGTTGAACTGCTTGCGGCGCTGGCGCGTACCCAGGGCACACTGATAGAAGTTATGCTGGACGCTGAAGTAATAACTACCCGCACCACGCTGTCTGCCATCACCCAAAATGCGCTGCTGGCACAACCCTGACTGAATGGCCTACTGATGATTGATGTTGTTGTCCTGTTCTTTTTACTTGGCTTGCTGGCGCGGCTGGTGAAAAGTGATCTTGCATTACCAGGTGTTTTATACGAAACACTGTCAATTTATTTGTTGTTGGCGATTGGCTTGAAGGGTGGGGTAGAGCTGTCAAAGCAAAGTCTGGACGCCGTCATCCCTCAAATCTTGTTTTGCTTCGCTCTCGGCTTTGCTATACCTTTTTTACTTTATCCAGTGCTCACGCGCTTGGTGGGCCTGAGTGGGTTTGACGCGGCATCGTTAGCGGCCCATTACGGCTCCGTCAGTGTGGTGACATTTGCTGTTGCCAGTGCTTACCTGACACATCGCAATATCGAGTTTGAAGCGCATGCTGCATTGTGGGTGGCGCTACTTGAA
Source organism: Polaromonas sp. (assembly GCA_043756405.1). Classification (GTDB taxonomy): domain Bacteria; phylum Pseudomonadota; class Gammaproteobacteria; order Burkholderiales; family Burkholderiaceae_C; genus Polaromonas. Next base: position 16,554 of record JAYURC010000111.1, on the reverse strand, counting down.
GCGCCGGGCATTGTGGCGGGCATTGCCTTGGCGCGTTGGTATGAAAAAAAACAGGGCGGCCAGCCGTTGGCATCGAGCGCAAAAACCGGCATTGCCTGGGGCGCATTGGCGCATGACGTCTTCTTGGGTAAATCTGTCTTTTTGCTGGTCGGTGGCTTGGCAATCGGCACGTTTATGGGTGAGTCGGGCACTGCCCCCATCGCGCCACTGTTCACGGTACTGTTCAAAGGCGTGCTTGCACTGTTCTTACTTGAGCTGGGGCTGGTAGCAGGCGGCAGACTGGGCGAGTTAAAGCGCTACGGCATTAAATTGATAGCGTTTGCGTTGTTGACGCCATTGGTGCTAGCGGTGGTGGGTGCGCTGGGCGGCAAAGCTTTGGGGCTAAGCACAGGCGGTATTGCCATCATGGCGGCGCTGGCAGCCAGCGCCAGCTACATTGCTGCACCAACAGCTATGCGCATCGCGGTGCCGCAGGCCAACGCAGCACTGTCCATCACAGCCGCACTGGGTGTTACCTTTCCCTTCAATGTACTGGTCGGGATACCGCTTTACCTGATGCTGGCGCAGTATTTCAGTTGAACCAGACCACCTGACGGATTTACCACCCATGCTTAAACACAAAAAAAAATTGCTGGTCATCATTACCGAGGCAATCCTTGAAAAGCCGTTGATCCTCGATGCCAAGCGGCTGGGCGCACAGGGCTACACCGTGCATGACGTTCGCGGTGGTTCCCAGTACGCCACGCACGAAGGCTGCTGGGATGCCGACAAGATGATCGAGATGAAAATCATCTGTGACGAGGCTGTGGCAGACGACCTGGCCAGCTACGTTATCAACCAGTACGCCAGTCACTACGGCGTTAGCCTGTTTTTCTCAGACATTGAAGTCATGCGGCCGCAAAAGTTTTAATCGCTCTGCAACGCAGTGACCATGCTGATTGAGCAGGGATAATCAGTCCATGTCTTCTTCCTCCAAAAATCTTTTCGGCTTTCACGCGGTCGGCGTTCGCATTAAAACTGCACCCAAGTCCGTCTTTGAAGTGTTTTATGACGTGCAGCGCCGTGATGCGCGCATGCGCCAATTCACCGACCGTGCGCGCGACAGCGGCATCAAACTGGTGGAGTCTGACGGCTTGCGGCTGGCAAAAATGTGCGGGAACCATGGTCATCAGGGTGTGGTTGCACGGGTTGATGCACTGGCGCAGGTCACATCGCTGGATGAACTGCTTGAAAACCTAGAGGCTTCGGGTATTAAAAACCCGTTGCTGCTTGTGCTGGATGGCGTAACAGACCCACACAATCTGGGTGCATGTCTGCGCGTAGCTGATGGCGCGGGTGCTCACGCGGTGATTGCACCAAAAGACCACGCGGCAGGCATCAGTGCGATCGTGTCCAAAGTAGCCAGCGGTGCGGCTGAAACCATGCCGTACTTTATGGTGACCAATCTGGCGCGTACTCTGGGTGAGCTTAAAGAGCGCAATATCTGGTGCATTGGCACCGCTGACGATGCTGAAAAGACGATTTACGACGTTGACTTAACGGGTCCGCTGGCACTGGTGTTAGGCGCTGAAGGCGAGGGTCTGCGTCAGCTCACACGCAAGACCTGCGACGCGTTGGTAAGCATCCCAATGGCGGGCGCAGTTGAAAGCCTGAACGTGTCTGTAGCCAGCGGTGTTTGCCTTTACGAGGCGCTGCGCCAAAGACGTGTCAACGCCGGCTAAAGCAGCTAGCCGCCTACACGCTGCAATACCGTCTCGGCTTCTGCATGTCGCCTTTACGCATGCAGCATTTTGGCCAAAGCCATGTCGCCACGTGCGATCAGGTCAACATGAATAAGCGTGCTTTCTGCCGCATTCACACCAGCCATGGCTTGAGCCCGGCTGCGCAACAGAGATGCTTTCCACGAGACACTTGACTCAAAGTACAGCAGTGAAAGCTCAGTTAAAACCTGGGCTTTTCAAAGCCGGACTTCACTTTGACCTGACCAGACAGCATGTTTGTTGCACTTTCAAATTGCGCTTGCGTGCCTGCACACGACAGTTGGGCAATCTAGTGCAGTCAGATGGCGCGCTCATACAGGTTGCCAGTTTTTCCTGCCAGCTCCAAAGCTGATTCCAAACTTTTGCGGCCTTGTCGCTTTGGCCGATTTGCTGTCTGGTCTGGTTTGGTAGTCAACAGCATGGAGTGCGGATTGCTCACGGTTTATGCCATTTCGGTTGTAATTTCATTTCCATATCAGTCGTGCACGCGAAGGCGAAGCGACGACAGTACAAAAAGTACGGCTAGCGAAGCCGACAAAGTGCACAGATGACATGATCCCTTTTAACCCTATACGCCGCCAAGGGTGTCACATGTCAGTCATAAACACATAGCAACATCGCACCACAGATTTTTTACAGAAAGCCCACGATGACATTTGAAAACGCCCGCCACGAAATCAACCCCATTGATCCAGACGATCTGGAAAACAACACCAGCGGCAACCCCAGCATGCACGATGTGCTGGCTGCGCGTATGCACCGCCGCCATGTTTTAAAAGGCGGCGTAGGCGCCATGGCCATGGCCAGCCTGGGTACGCTGGGTTTGAGCGCATGCGCAACAGGCCCTGACGGAGCGGATGCAACAGTTTTGGGATTCAAGGCGGTCGGCAAGGCTGTTTCGGATCGCATCAGCGTGCCTGAGGGTTACACCGCTGCAGTCATTTACGCCACAGGCGATTCGATTGACCCAACCGTGCCAGATTACAAAAACGACGGTACTGACGGTAACTTTGCTCGTCGCGCGGGTGACCACCACGATGGCATCCACTTCTTTGGTTTGAATGCTGCTGGCATGCCCAGCACCACCAGCAACGACCGCGCTCTGCTGGTCATGAACCACGAAAATATTTCTGGCACAGCGCGCTTTATGCATCCAGCCGGCCAAACAGGCAACAGCGGCGCTGGCCCCCGTCCAGAGGGCGAATCACTCAAAGAAATTGAAGCGCATGGCGTCTCCATCATTGAGCTTGTCAAAACCTCTGGCAACTTCGGCATGGTCAAGGCATCCGGGTTCAACCGCCGCATTACAGCGGCAACGCCGATGGAGCTGTCAGGCCCTGCACGCGGTTCGTCTTTTGTTAAAACCAGATATTCAACGACTGGCACACAAACCCGGGGCACCATCAACAACTGCGGTAACGGCTATACCCCATGGGGCACGTATTTGACTGCTGAAGAAAACTGGGCCGGTTATTTCACCCGTGGACAAGACGCTGCCGTGCGCAGCCCAAAAGAAAACGCTGCACTGCTGCGTAACGGTATCCGGCCTGGCCTGACGGGCGTGAACCGCTGGACAACCACCGTTGCTGCTGACCCTGCCAGCACAGCCTTTAGCCGCTGGGACTGCACTGCCAGCAGTGCACAGCCTGTTGACGGCACAGGCGACTTCCGCAATGCGGCCAATACCTTCGGCTATATTGTTGAAATTGATCCGTACAGCGCTGCGTCAACCCCCGTCAAGCGCACGGCGTTGGGCCGCCGAGCTAACGAAGGCGCCTGGCCAAGCCTGGCGATTGTGGGCCGTCCGCTGGCTTTCTACATGGGCTGCGACTCGCGCGGCGAGTACGTTTACAAATTCGTGTCCAAAAAGCTCTGGCAGGCGCTTGACGCCAACCGGGCAGACCGCATGAATGTTGGCGCGGAGTACATGGACGAAGGCACCATTTACGCCGCTCGTTTCAACGCCGACGGTTCCGGTTCTTGGGTCAAGCTGGACATGAGCAACCCTGACGTGGCGGCAGGCGTACCGGTCAGCGCGCTTAACCCGGCTGGCTACAAGTTTGAAAGTCAGGCTGACATTTGCGTCAACACCCGCCTGGCAGCAGATGCTGCCAAAGCTACCCGCATGGACCGCCCCGAGTGGACTGCTGTCAACCCGAAAAATGGCGAAATTTACATCACCATGACCGAGAACCCGGACCGCGGCAATACCACCACGGTGTCGAATAACAATTTCATGAACCCGGATGTCGATGCCGCCAACCCGCGCTATTGGTTAGACAGCAAAGAGATCACCTCACAAAACCCCGCGCGCATTGCCGCACAAAAGGGCAACGTCAATGGCCACATCATGCGCCTGCGTGAAACCAACGACAACGCGGGTGCTGAGTCGTTTAAATGGGACATCTTTTTGTTTGGCGCACAGGCCGTTGCAGACGCTGGCATTGACAACATCAACTGGCAGCAAAACGTCAACCTGTCAAAGCTGAGCCCGATGAATGATTTGTCCAAGCCGGACGGCTGCTGGTTCTCCAAAGCCAGCGGCGTGTTGTGGATTCAAACCGACGACAACACCTTTACCGACCAGTCCAACGCCATGTTGCTAGCGGCAGTGCCCGGCAATTATGGCGATGGCAGTGTACGCACCGTGGTTAACAAAGCCGATGGCAGCCCCAACGCTGCAGTTAACGCCGACAAGAGCGTGGCAACATATGTCGGCAAGCCGATGACAGACACCACTTTCAAGCGATTTTTAACGGCACCTACCGGTGCAGAGGTGACTGGCGTGGCGGAGTCGCCAGACGGCCGGGTGCTGTTTGTCAATATCCAGCACCCTGGTGAAAACACCACCTCTGCAGGTTTTAGTGCCAATATCTTTGAAAGCAACTGGCCAGGTAACGGCTCAGGCGTGCCAGCCTATGGCCCCGGCGGAGCCTCCGCTCGACCCAGGTCGGCCACCATCGTCATTACCAAAAACGATGGCGGCGTGATCGGGCTGTAGACAAACACGGTGGTCATGGCACGTGGCACATGACACATGACACACAATGGCGTCTTTTAGCCATCCAGGTTGCCATGACCACTGTTTTAAAAATCGATTTCGTCTCTGACGTGTCTTGCCCTTGGTGCGTGATTGGCCTGAAGGCACTCGACCAGGCCCTGGCCAACATCAAAGGCGATGTCAGCGCCGCGATTCACTTTCAGCCCTTTGAGCTGAATCCGCAAATGGGCCCCGAGGGGCAAGACATTACCGAGCACCTGACGCAGAAATACAGCATCAGTGCTGCGCAAGCAGATGCGAATCGTGAAAACATCCGCATACGCGGCGCCGAGCTGGGCTTTAAATTTGCGACGGCCACTGATGCTGGTGGCGGCCGCAGCCGGATTTACAACACCTTTGACGCACACCGGCTGCTGCACTGGGCTGCAACGGTAGGGCCAGATAAACAAAAAGGCTTGAAAGAAGGGCTGTTTGGGGCTTACTTTACCGATGGCCAAAGCCCGGCCTCGCACGATGTACTGGTGCGCGTGGCAAGCCAGGTGGGACTTGACCCGGTGCAGGCTAAAGCGGTCTTAAGTTGTGACCTGTACACAACCGAAGTGCGCGCACAAGCCCAGTTTTATACCCGGCAAGGCATACGCTCTGTGCCTGCAGTCATCGTCAATGACAAGCATCTGATTTCAGGCGGGCAGCCTGTAGCGGTGTTTGAGCAGGCGCTACGGCGAATTGCGGCTGGCGTTTAAAGCCATGACAAAACAAAAAAATACAGATGTTCTGATGACTTGCATTGCTATGCTGGCTTTGCTTGACATTGCCCAACCGATTTAATTCTATGCAAATTTTCCAAGCCAATTACAGCGATGCCGTGCATGCTCAAGCGATTGTTCAACTGCTTGATGCCTATGCGCAAGACCCGGCTGGCGGCGGCGTACCGCTCAGTAAGTTTGCCAAAACCAATCTTGCAAAGGAACTTGCCAAGCGGCCGCAAGCTTTCAGTGTGCTGGCTCTGGACAGCGGCGAACCCGTAGGCTTGGTCAACTGCATTGAAGGCTTTTCAACTTTTGCCTGCAAGCCACTTGTCAACGTCCATGATGTGGTGGTGCTTGGCAGCCATCGCGGCCAGCGCCTGGGTGAGCAGATGTTGAATCTGGTTGAGCAGATCGCCCTGCAGCGCGGTGCTTGCAAGTTGACGCTTGAAGTGCTTGGCGGCAACAAAAGCGCTGTCAGGCTTTATGAACGCATCGGGTTCAGCCGCTACCAACTTGCCCCTTTGATGGGGACTGCTCAGTTTTTACAAAAGTGGATTTAGGGGAGATAGTAGTTTCCAGCCCCGCAAATCAGGGGGCCTGAAACAATTTTGACGCTTGATTCCCACTTTTTCAGCGTCAATTTGGCGGTTACTCAACCTTGGCTTTTTCCCGCAAATTCTGCTGGTAGGCACCTAAGCGCTGTTGGTCAAGCTGCTGGGCAATTTGCGGTTTGAGCTCTTCAAATGCAGGCAGTTGGGCGGTACGGACGTCGTCAACGCGAATGATGTGAAAACCAAACTGGGTTTTGACCGGGTTCTCTGTCATTTGGCCCTTGGTCAGCTTTAGCATGGCTTCTGTGAACTCAGCCACATAGCTGCTGGGGTTGGCCCAATCAAGGTCGCCACCATTGGCGCCTGAGCCTGCGTCTTTGGACTGCTTTTTGGCAATATCCTCAAACTTGCCGCCTTTTTTGATGCTGGCAATGATGGCTTTGGCTTCCGCCTCTTTTTCAACCAGTATGTGTCGGGCTTTGTACTCTTTGCCGCCGTTGGCAGCGGCAAACTTGTCGTATTCGGTTTTCAATTCAGCGTCGGTAATGGCGTTTTTCTTTTTAAAATCATCAATCAACACCGTGATGAGCACCGTCTGACGCGCAATCTCCATCTGGTTCTTGTAGTCGTCGCTGGCCATCAAACCCAGTTTTTCAGCTTCCTGGGCAAAAATCTCGCGGGTGATGACAGCATCGCGCATTTGCTGCTGGACTTCTGGCGTCACGGGTCGTCCGGACTTGGCAACTTGCTGCGCCAACGCATCAAGGCGCGCTTTGGGCACGGCCTTACCGTTAACGATGGCAATATTTTGCGCGATAGCGGTTTGCGCACCAAACGCCATCACTGCAGCGGCGGTTGCCAGAAGGAGTTTATTTTTCATGGGTGTCCTGTGGGAAAAGTTTAAGAATTGTGAGCTTATTCGACAACGTCGATGGCCAAGGCGTGCAAGCCCTGGTCGATAAAATTTTGCACTGCATCATACACAAGCCGGTGCTTGGCAACCCGGCTTTTGCCTGCAAAAGCCGGGCTCGCAATGCGAATGCGAAAGTGGCTACCAAATCCTTCGGCATTGACACCGGCGTGCCCTGCGTGGTCGGCGCTTTCGTCGATGACTTCCAGATACGTGGGTTGAAGACGTTCGTTGAGCTGTTGCTCAATGGCGGCTGTTTGCACTGGCAGGGCGTTCATGACTTGACCTCAAGATCTTCAGATTGCAAATGTCTGGCGATGTATATGCCTTGCCCGACCAAAAAAACCAGCGGGAACGCATAGCCCCAAAGTTTGAAGTTAACCCACTGCTCGGTTGTATAAAACAGGGCGACGTAGGCGTTGAGGAGCGCCATGAAAAAGCTGTAGGTAACCCAGATCACCGTCAAGTTGCGCCAGATGGGATCAGCCATTTTGAGCTGCATGCCCAGCATCATTTTGAGGAAGTTTTTCTTTAACCCCCACAAACCCACTGCAAGCGCCAAACCGGTGAAGGTGTAAAGCACCGTGGGTTTGATCTTGACAAAACGCTCATCATGAAAGCCAAGCGTTAACGCGCCAAACCCCATCACCAGCGCCCAAGTGACTTTGTGCATGGTTTGCAAGCCGCCGTCGAGCTTGTACAAAATCAGCATTTGTACCGTGGTAGCCACCATGATGACGCCCGTGGCAACATAGATGTCGTACATCTTGAACGCACCGAAGAACAGCAGGATGGGAATAAAGTCTAGTAATGGTTTCATGGGGTGGGATTATCGCGGGTCAAATTATTTGGCGACAAAGTCGAGAGACGCCGAGTTCATGCAATAACGCAGGCCGGTTGGCAATGGCCCGTCGTTAAAGACATGCCCCAAATGCGCGCCGCAGTTGGTGCAAACCGTCTCAACCCGACGCATGCCGTATTTATTGTCAACATGTTCGGTGATCGCTGCCTGGCTAGCCGCTTTTGAAAAGCTGGGCCAGCCGCAACCTGCATCAAATTTGGTGTCGGACTCAAACAGCTTTTCACCGCAGCACACACAATGGTAGGCACCGTCTGCCCAGACAGTTTCGAACTTGCCGCTAAAGGCGCGTTCTGTTCCGGCATGGCGTGTCACTTCAAAGGCGACTGACTCAGCGCCTTTGTCTTTGAGCAGCGCCTTCCATTCAGCGTCGGGTTTTTGGACTCTTGGCGTTGTAGGGGCGGTCATAAAGGGTCTTTCAAAAAATCTTGGAGAAAAATCTTGGAGAAGTTAAGAAGCTCAGAAGCTCAGAAACTCAGAAACTCAGAAACTCAGGAACTGCAACTGATTTCAATGCTGCTGGCCCAATCGGGCGGAAAACCGGCAAGATTGTTGTGGGCGGCATGTTCGTCAAATGGGGCTTGCAGTACGTTCAGCAAGGCATGGAGCTTTGAATAATCCTTAAGTTTCGCGGCCCGAATGGCTTCTTCGCCCAAATGGTTGCGCAAAACATATTTAGGGTTGTTTTTAAGCATTAAATCGTGCCGTAGCCCAATAGATACGTGCGCAAGCAGCTCCGAATACTGTAGCACCCAGGCATTGAAGGACTCCCGATCAAAAAACAGGTCACGCAGTGGCTCATGCCCGCTTTGCGGGGTAAAAGCGCACAGGCGTCGCCAGAAGATGGTGTAGTCGACTTTGTTGGTGGCCAGCAACTTGAAGGTACTTTCAACCCATGTCTTGCTCTCTAGAGTGGCCTCAGTCAAGCCCAGCTTGGCAAGCATTTTTGCCTCAAGCGCAGCCGGAAACATGGTTTTGTAGGGCTCCAGCGCAGCCAGAGCCAATTCTTGCTCACCAATCAGCGGTAGCAAAGCTTGCCCAAGGCAAAACAGGTTCCAATAGGCGATATTGGGCTGCTTGTTGTACGCATAACGACCCTGCGTGTCGGAATGGTTGCAGATGTGGGTTGGGTCAAACGCGTCCAGAAACTGAAACGGGCCATAGTCAATCGTCAAACCCAAGATGCTCATGTTGTCGGTGTTCATGACGCCGTGACAAAAGCCGACTGATTGCCACGCAGCCACCATTTGGGCGGTGCGCTCACTCACCGCTTCCAAAAACGCAGCATACGGATTCGGTGCATCACGGCAGGCCGGATAAAAGCTGTCGATGACAAAGTCGGCCAGTGCTTTAAGCTCAACATGCATGTCGTTGTAACTGAAATGCTCAAAATGCCCGAAACGGATAAAGCTGGGCGCGGTGCGGGTGACGACAGCGGCAGTCTCAATGTCTTCTCGCAACACTTTGGCGTCTGAGCCGGTCAAGGCTAACGCCCGTGTGGTCGGTATCCCCAAGCCGTGCATGGCCTCAGAGCATAAATATTCACGAATCGAGCTGCGCAACACCGCACGGCCATCGCCCATGCGGGAGTAGGGCGTTTTGCCTGCACCTTTGAGTTGTATCTCCATGCCGCCTTGCGCGGTATCAAGCTCGCCCAGCAAAATCGCCCGGCCATCGCCAAGCTGCCCCGCCCACTGGCCAAACTGGTGGCCGCTGTAGACACTGGCCAGCGGCTCGCTACCGGGTAGCACGCTGTTGCCAACAAAGGCGTTCAAGGACTCGCTGGATTCAAACCAGCTCGACTCTAGGCCCAGTTCGCGTGCAACAGCATCGTTGCGGCTGATCCAGTACGGCTGCGGCAACGCCTGAGGTTGCAAGCGGGTGTAAAACTTTTCGCCCAGGCGAGCAAAGCGGTTGTTCCAGTTCATGGGTAGTGTCATTGGTAAATTGTCCCTCAAGCGGCATCGTGCCGTTAATTCAGGGGGAATCCCGTAGCCAATGACCTTGCGAGTGCGGCATGATGTCAATCATTTTTACTGCGGGGGTTTTGCCATGCTGGGTTTAATGCAAAGTCAGCCTTTGCTGATTTCAGGTTTGATTGAGTTTGCCGAGCGTCACCATGGTGACGCTGAAATTGTGTCGCGCCGTGTCGAAGGCGACATACACCGTTACACCTACAAGGACTCGGCACAGCGCGCGCGCCAAGTTGCGGGCGCGCTTGATGGCCTGAAGCTGGCGTTTGGTGACCGCGTCGCTACCCTGGCGTGGAACGGTTACCGTCATTTTGAAATTTATTACGGCGTCAGCGGCTCGGGTCGGGTGCTGCACACCATCAACCCGCGCCTGCACCCTGACCAGATCGCGTGGATAGCTAACCACGCCGAAGATCAGGTGCTGTGTTTTGACCTGAGTTTTTTGCCGCTGGTGCAGGCCGTACACGCCAGAGCCGGCACCATCCAACATTACATCGCCTTGTGCGACGAAGACAAGCTGCCCAAAGATTCTGGCGTGCCCAATCTCATCAGTTATGAAAGCTGGATTGCGGCACAGTCCGACCGCTATCAATGGCCCAGTTTTAACGAAAATACGGCGTCGAGCATGTGCTACACCAGCGGCACCACAGGCAACCCGAAGGCTGCGCTGTACAGCCACCGGTCCAGCACGTTGCACGCGTATGCAGCTGCTCTACCTGACGTGATGAGCCTGTCTGCTCGCGATGCCGTGCTGCCAGTGGTGCCCATGTTTCACGTCAATGCCTGGGGCATCCCCTATTCAGCCGCGCTGACCGGTGCCAAACTGGTGTTTCCGGGCCCGGCAATGGACGGCAAGTCAATTTATGAGCTGCTGGAAGCTGAAAAAGTCACTTACGCAGCAGGCGTGCCTACCGTTTGGCAAATGCTGCTGGCGCACTTGAGCGCCAACGGACTGAAGTTTTCACACCTCAAACGAACAGTGATTGGCGGTTCGGCTTGTCCACCAGCCATGATCAAAGCCTTTAATGAAGATCACGGCGTGGAGGTGTTGCACGCTTGGGGCATGACAGAAATGAGCCCGCTGGGGACGCTGTGTACGCTTAAAAACAAACACGACGCGTTGGGTGCTGACGAAAAAATGAAAATCCGCCTCAAGCAGGGTCGGGCGATTTACGGCGTTGACATGAAAATTGTGGACGACGCAGGCAAAGAGCTGCCGTGGGACGGCAAAACCTATGGTGACTTACTGGTTAAAGGCCCGTGGATTGTTCGTGAATATTACAAAGGCGAGGGCGGCGACCCATTGATTTATGACGAAGCTGGTGCGGGCTGGTTTCCCACCGGCGACGTAGGCACGATTGACGCCGATGGTTATCTGCAAATTACCGACCGCAGCAAAGACGTGATCAAGTCAGGCGGCGAATGGATCAGCTCGATCGATATTGAAAACATTGCCGTGGCGCACCCTGCGGTTGCCATGGCGGCTTGCATCGGCGTGGCCCACCCCAAATGGGACGAGCGACCCATCGTCGCAGTGGTTAAAAAACCGGGCGTTGAAATCACACGCGACGAGTTGATTGCGTTTTATGACGGCAAAACCGCGAAGTGGCAAGTCCCTGACGACGTGGTGTTTGTCGATGCGATTCCTTTGGGCGCTACTGGCAAGATGCAAAAAATGAAGTTGCGCGAGCAGCTTAAAGACTACAAACTGCCACAGCGTGAGTGAATCTTTGTTATTTAAACAGTCGCTAAGGTGATAGCTTTATACCCGGTGCGTGAATGCATTCGGGCAATCCCTGAGCATCATTCGGTTCCTTGTCTAGTACGCTTGACTTATTCGTTTTTCACTGGAGACCTTTATGACCTTTGCCGCTCGTCGATTAACTTTAGCCGCACTCTTGACTTGTGCATTTGCGGCCCATGCCCAGACCCCGGCTGCCAAGCCTGCCACTCCCGCAAAGCCAGCTGCAGCTGCCGCCAAAGCAGTGCCTGGCCCTCTAGCCGGGCAAACTGTAAAAATTGCACTGATTGACCCGCAAAGCGGCTTGATGGGGCCGGTAGGCTTAAATCAGTTGAAGTCTTTTCAGTTTTTTGCTGAAAAGTTCAGCGCCAACAACCCTGCTGGCGTGAAGTTCGAGCTGGTCGGGTTTGACAACAAGCTCAGCCCCGCAGAAAGCTTGAACGCACTTAAAGCGGCGCTGGATCAGGGCATTCGCTACGTCACGCAGGGCAACGGCTCATCGGTCGCTGGTGCATTGATTGAAGCTGTAGCCCGCCACAACGAGCGCAACCCCGGCAAAGAGGTGGTGTTTTTGAATTACGCCGCTGTTGATCCTGATTTCACCAACAGCAAGTGCAGCTACTGGCATTTCCGCTTTGATGCAGACACTTCCATGAAAATGGAAGCTTTGGCCGAGCATGCAAAAACGGACGCAAGTATCAAAAACATCTACTTGCTCAACCAAAACTATTCTCACGGACAGCAGGTTGCCAAGTTCGCCAAGGAAATCTTTGCTCGCAAGCGTCCCGATGTCAAATTTGTCGGTGAAGACCTGCACCCATTGGCCCAGGTTCGCGACTTTGCGCCGTACATTGCAAAAATCAAAGCCTCCGGCGCAGACACTGTGATTACAGGCAACTGGGGCTCTGACTTGGCCTTGCTGGTCAAAGCTGCCAACGAAGGTGGCTACACCGGCAAATTTTTGACTTACTACACCGGTGTGACTGGAACGCCTACCGCATTGGGCAGCACCATGGAAGGCCGCGTCAAGCAGGTTGGCATCATGCATTACAACTTCCCAGGTGTCATGGGCCAATGGTCTAAGGAATTCAAGACCAAGTTCAAGGACGATATGTACACGGGCCAGATTCCAACTGTTTACACGGCTTTGTCAACCGCCATGGCTCAAGCCAAATCGACCGATCCCGTGAAGGTGGCTGCCGTTTTGTCTGGTTTGAAATTCCAGAACTGGAACGGCGAAGTCGAGATGCGTAAGCTGGATCACCAGTTGCAGCAACCGGTACAAATCACAGTTTGGCAAAAGGCTGGCGGAAAGTTTCCAGAATTCGCAGAGCAAACCAGCATGACGCTGGCCCCAATTCAAGAATTTCCTGCTTTTGTGGCAAGTACGCCGACCAGCTGCCAAATGAAGCGTCCTTGATTTGATGGTTCACAATGACTTCGCAGCTGGCTGCGAAGTCATTTTTATTTGTGAATGACTAAAAAATTTAAGTAGCAAAGCATCCCATGGAATTCTTCATCATCTCCATGCTGAACGGTTTGAGCTACGGACTGCTGCTGTTTTTGCTCAGCTCCGGGCTTACCCTGATATTCAGCATGATGGGCGTGCTCAATTTTGCGCATGCGTCGTTTTACATGGTGGGCGCTTATGTTGGCTACACGGTCTCGGGCATTGTGGGGTTTTGGGCTGCATTAATTGTTGCGCCTTTGATAGTCGGCGCGTTGGGCGCATTGTTTGAAAAGTACGCCTTGCGTCGTGTGCACCAATTCGGCCACGTACCCGAGCTGTTGATTACTTTCGGCCTGTCTTACATTCTTCTTGAACTGGTTCAGCTGGTATGGGGCCGCTCTGCGGTAAATTTCAGTCCGCCGGAAGAGTTAAAAGGCCCCATGTTCACGTTGATCAATCACGCCAAGGATGGCTTGAGCTTCGTTTGGGGCCGCGCCACACCAGAAATGTGCACGGCTGCTGATGCGTCTGTGCGTGTGGTTTGCTCGTTATTTCCCGCCACACGCGGTTTTATGATGCTCACAGCCCTGGTCATGCTGGTGGCTGTATGGTTGCTGCTCACGCGTACCCGTATTGGGTTGGTGATTCAAGCGTCACTCACGCACCCGGAAATTGTTGAAGCGCTTGGGCACAACGTGCCGCGCGTTTTGATGATGGTGTTTGGTGCAGGCGCTGCGCTTGCTGGTCTGGCTGGCGTGATTGGTGGCAGCACCTTTGTGACCGAGCCAGCAATGGCAGCGGCGGTGGGTTCTGTGATTTTTGTGGTGGTGGTCGTGGGCGGTATGGGTTCCTTGTCGGGCGCATTTTTAGCCTCCGTGCTGATTGGCGTTGTGCAAACTTTTGCGGTTGCTTTTGACATTTCACTTGTCACAGTCGCACAAGATTTGGGCATGCAGCTGTCTGACGCCGCCAAAAACAACTCGATTCTCAAACTCACCATTTCACAGGTCGCCCCGATCCTGCCTTATTTGTTTTTGGTCTTGATCCTGATCTTCCGGCCAAAAGGCCTGCTCGGTAAAAGGGAGGGTTGACTGTGAGCAAAGCTTATTACGAATTCAAGCCTTTCAATGTGGGGCGCGTCGTGGTGTGGGGCTTGTTCGCGTTAATCATGCTTGTTGCGCCTCAGATCTTCACAAGCGGCCTGAGCATCACGATGCTGGCTCAAATGGGCATTGGCATCATTGCCTGTTTGTCGTTCAATATGCTGTTGGGTCAGGGCGGCATGCTGAGCTTTGGACATGCCGTCTATACCGGCTTGGGCTCTTATGTCGCGATTCATGCGCTGAATATGGCGTCTGGCGGGGCCATGCCGATACCCGTGAGCCTGATTCCAATTATTGGCGGTTTGGCGGGGGTGTTTTTCGCCATTTTGTTTGGCTACGTGACCACGAAAAAAGCAGGAACTCCATTTGCCATGATCACGCTCGGTATGGCTGAACTGGTGTTTGCCATGTCCTTGATGTTCTCCGAATTCTTTGGTGGTGAGGCTGGTGTATCGGCAAACCGCGTTTTTGGTCAATCGTTTTTCGGACTCACCTACGGCCCCGCAATTCAGGTGTACTACCTGATCGCGATTTACACCTTTGTCTGCGTGGCATTGATGTTTGCCTTTACGCGTACGCCGCTCGGCCGAATGCTAAATGCCGTGCGTGACAACCCGGAGCGCGTGGAATTCGTCGGCTATAACACCCAGCGCGTGCGCTACACGGCCTTCATCATTTCGGGCTTATTTGCAGGTATCGCGGGCGGTTTGGCTTCCATCCTGTTTGAAATCGTCACGGCAGAAGTGGTGGGTGCAGCGCGGTCTGGGGCATATTTGCTGTTCACTTTCCTCGGCGGTGCCACCTTCTTTTTCGGTCCCATCATCGGTGCGGTGTTGATGGTGCTGGCATTCGTCCTGCTGTCGGAGTTCACCAAGGCCTGGCTTCTTTATCTCGGTTTGATTTTCCTCTTCATGGTGATGTATGCACCCGGCGGTATCGCATCGCTGATCATGATGAATCTGCGCGTTGCGGCCTTTGGCTTTTTGCGAAAACTTTGGGTTAGTTATCTAGGGCTGGCAGTTTGTGCGCTGATTATTTTGGCAAGCGCTGGTGCCATGATCGAAATGCTGTATCACCTCCAGCTCAACGTGGCTTTGGGGAGCACCCTCAGGTTTTTGGGTATGCCGCTGGATGCCAAAGGCCTGAACAGCTGGTTTGGTGCGGGTTTTGTATTGGTGACTGGCCTGGGTTTGTTTGAGCTGATCCGACGCCAGTTTGCCAAGGAGTGGGGTCAAATCCAGGAAAATATTGAGAAAGAAATCAAGCGCAGGGAGGCTTCACTATGAGCCCTATTCTCGAACTCAAAGACTTGCGCAAAAGCTTTGGCAAGACTGAAATTATTCGTGGGGTGAACCTCGCCGTCAACGCTGGCGAGCGAATTGCTGTCATTGGCCCCAACGGCGCTGGAAAATCGACTTTATTTAATTTGATTTCAGGCCGTTTTGAGCCAACTAGCGGCGAAATGCTACTCAAGGGCCAGCTTCTTAATGGAAAAAAACCGTTTGAAATCAACCGTATGGGGCTGTCGCGCAGCTTTCAGATTACCAACATCTTTCCCAAGCTCAGCGTGTTTGAAAACCTTCGCTGCGGTGTGCTCTGGAGCTTGGGCTACAAGTACTCCTTCTGGAAGTTCTTGGCAGATTTAGACGATGCCAACGAGCGTGCTGAGCAGTTGATGGAGATGATCAAGCTCGATAAAAAACGCGATGTTCTCGGAATGAATCTGACCTACGCAGAGCAACGCGCTTTGGAAATTGGCATCACGATTGCAGGCGGTGCTGAAGTGATTTTGCTGGACGAACCGACCGCCGGCATGAGCAAAACTGAAACCACCCGGTTTATCAAGCTGATTCGCGAAGTCACCGAAGGCAAAACCCTGCTGACAGTGGAGCACGACATGGGCGTCGTGTTTGGTTTGGCCGACAAGATCGCCGTTGTGGTGTATGGCGAGGTGCTGGCTTTTGACACGCCGGACGCCGTACGAGCGAACGCGAAGGTACAAGAGGCGTATCTGGGCTCACCAGTGGCAGACGGCCAAGCGGGAGGGCATTGACATGACTACCGAACTCCTCAAAATCGACAATCTGCACGGTTACTATGGCAAAAGCCATGTGCTGCACGGCGTAAGTTTTAGCGTCGGTGAAGGCGAAATCGTTGCCCTGCTTGGGCGCAACGGCTCAGGCCGCAGTACCACTGCCAAGGCGATCATGGGCTTGGTAGATTGCACAGGGTCGATGAAATGGCGTGGCAAAGAGATCGTGGGTAAAAAAGCCTTTGAGGTTGCGCATTTAGGAATTGGCTATGTGCCCGAAAACCGCGATATTTTTCCGACACTGACGGTGCATCAAAACCTGATGCTTGGACAAAAGCGCAATGCCAAAAATCCTCGCTGGACTTTTGACGATATGTACCAAATGTTCCCGCGCTTGAAGGAACGTCAGCACACTGAGGCAGGCG
>JAYURC010000110.1:0-2980 GCA_043756405.1 Polaromonas sp. | reverse complement strand
AAGTCATTACCGTGCCGCCCCCGCAAATGGTGGCCAACATGCGCGTTGGCAACATGGACGGCTACTGCGTGGGCGAGCCCTGGAACCACCGCGCCATCATCGACGGCATTGGCGTGACCGCCATCACCACCCAGGACATCTGGAAAGACCACCCTGAAAAGGTATTGGGCACCACGGCGGAGTTCGTCAAAAAGAACCCAAATACCGCACGCGCGGTGACCGCGGCCATTCTTGAGGCCGGCAAGTGGATTGACGCCAGCCTGAGCAACAAAACCAAAATGGCAGAAACAATTGCCAACAAGAGCTACGTCAACACCAGCGTTGACGCGATCAACCAGCGCATTCTGGGCCGCTACCAGAACGGCATGGGCAAAACCTGGGACGACCCGAACTTCATGAAATTCTCGGCTGACGGGTTTGTTAACTTCCCGTACTTGTCTGACGGCATGTGGTTTTTGACGCAGCACAAGCGCTGGGGTTTGATGAAAGAGCACGTTGACTACCTGGCCATGGCCAAACAAGTCAACCAGATTGACATTTACAAGCAGGCGGCCACCGCCGCCAAAGTCATCATCCCCAAAGACGTGATGCGTTCTAGCCGGATGCTGGACGGCGTGGTGTGGGACGGCAAAGACCCGGCCAGATATGCCGACAGCTTCAAAGTCAGAGCCTGAGCTCACGCAAAACCCAAGGAGCACACCATGGTTGCCGCCATTTTTCATGAAGTTAATGCCGCAGATGCTGGCTTAGACGCTACACATTCAGTAGCTTCTTGCGCTCATAAACAGGGGGCTAAGGCCTTAACAGATATGTCAAAAAGAGATACAGCAGCATCTGTAGCCGCCTTCAGATTGCAACGCGACATGTCATTTCTCTGGCTCGGCATCATGCCGCCAGTTTTGGGCTTTGGCCTGCTGGTGCTGCTGTGGATGGCGATCTCCATCACCACCAAAGGCAGTATTCCATCGCCGTCCGATACCTTCACCCAGGCGGTGACGATTTTCAGTGACCCTTTTTACAGCAAGGGGCCCAACGACCAGGGCATTGGCTGGAATATCTTGTCGTCACTGCAGCGCGTCGCACTCGGGTTTGGCCTGGCTGCCATCGTCGGTATTCCGGTCGGTTTCATGATTGGCCGCTTCACCTTTTTAAGCAGCATGTTCAACCCGCTGATCAGCCTGCTGCGCCCGGTGTCACCACTGGCCTGGTTGCCGATTGGCCTGCTGGTGTTTAAAGGCGCGAACCCGGCGGCCATCTGGACAATTTTTATCTGCTCCATCTGGCCCATGATCATCAACACTGCCGTAGGCGTGCAGCGCGTGCCGCAGGACTACATGAATGTGGCACGGGTGCTGAACCTCAGCGAGTGGAAGATCATCACGAAAATATTGTTTCCCGCTGTGCTGCCGTACATGTTGACGGGTGTGCGTCTGGCGGTTGGCACAGCCTGGCTGGTGATTGTTGCGGCTGAGATGTTGACCGGCGGTGTCGGCATCGGCTTCTGGGTGTGGGACGAGTGGAACAACCTGAATGTCAAAAACATCATCATCGCGATTTTTGTGATTGGCATGGTGGGTTTGCTGCTGGAGTTTGCCCTGATCAAACTGGCGACTGCTTTTACTTTTGAGGAAGTGAAGAGTTAAGTCAATTACAAACAACCCAGCTTCCAACGCAAAGGCGCAAAGATGCAAAGGCCGCGAAGGAAGAAAAGATAAGTTGGGTTGTCTGCTTTGCGTTACTTTGCGCTTTTGCGCTTTTGAGATGGAAACCTGGAGTTAATTTATGCAATCCCTCACGACCAAATACATCGAAATTCAAAACGTCGAACAGACCTTCAAAACCAAAAAAGGCCCGTTCTGCGCACTGAAGAACATCAACCTGACAGTAGCCAAAGGTGAATTTGTGGCGCTCATTGGCCATTCGGGTTGCGGCAAGTCCACGCTGCTTAACCTGATTGCCGGGCTGACGACGCCCACAGAGGGCAGCCTGATTTGCGCCAACCGTGAAATTGCAGGCCCCGGGCCTGAACGCGCCGTGGTGTTTCAAAACCACTCACTGCTGCCTTGGCTGACGTGTTTTGAAAATGTGTACCTAGCGGTTGAGCGCGTTTTCAGCGCCACAGAAAACAACGCACAGCTCAAGGCACGCACCGATGCGGTGCTGGCGATGGTCGGCTTAAGCGCCGCCGCACAGAAGCGCCCGGGCGAAATTTCAGGCGGCATGAAGCAGCGCGTGGGCATTGCTCGTGCCCTGTCAATGGAACCCAAGGTGCTGCTGCTCGACGAGCCATTTGGCGCACTTGACGCATTGACCCGCGCCAAGCTGCAAGACGAACTGCTTGCCATCGTGCAAAAAACCCAAAGTACGGTGGTGATGGTGACGCACGACGTTGATGAAGCCGTGCTGCTAAGCGACCGCATCGTGATGATGACCAACGGACCAAGTGCCACCATTGGCGACATCGTGACCGTTGACCTGCCGCGCCCCAGAAACCGGGTTGCGCTGGCTGAAAGCACCCAGTACCTGGGCTACCGCAAGGCGGTGATTGACTTTTTGTACACCCGTCAGGTGCATGTGGAAAAACTGACCGCCTGATTTTTTAAAAGCCCGGTACCTGCGGGCTTTTTTCTTTGTGCCGGTGGCTGCATGGGACAGGTCAAAATAGCGCCATGGCGATACCGCAATCTTTCATTCAAGAGCTTTTGGCACGCACCGATGTGGTCGACATTGTGGGCCGTCATGTGCAGTTGAAAAAAGGCGGCGCCAACTTTATGGGGCTGTGCCCTTTTCACGGCGAAAAATCACCTTCGTTCAGTGTTAGCCCAGCCAAGCAGTTTTACCACTGCTTTGGCTGCGGCAAAAACGGCAACGCCATCGGTTTTTTAATGGACCATGCTGGTATGTCGTTCATTGAAGCCGTTAAAGATTTGGCGCAGCAGTACGGCCTGCAGGTGCCAGAAGACGATGTATCGCCCCAAGA
>JAYURC010000109.1:0-18683 GCA_043756405.1 Polaromonas sp. | reverse complement strand
CGCGGCATTCGTTTGCGTGCCAGTGACATGCGCAATGTGAACGTATCGCGTCTACATCAGTTATCCCTGCCGTTGCAAAGCTTGGCCCAACTCGTCCTGCCGCTGGTGGGGCGGGTTGCCGCTGGCAGCCCCATTCTGGCGCAAGAACACATTGAGCAAACCTATTCCTTCGGCGCAGGCATGTTTGAAAAGCAGCCGGATTACCTGCTCAAGGTCCGCGGCATGAGCATGCGCAATGCGGGCATCATGGACGGAGATTTGCTGGCCGTCAAACAAACCAGCGAAGCCAAAAATGGGCAAATCGTGGTGGCACGTCTGGGCGATGAAGTTACCGTCAAACGGTTTCGCCGCACCAAAAACCTGATTGAGCTGCTGCCTGAAAACCCTGACTTCGAAACCATTGTGGTCGCACCCGGCGAGCCGTTTGAACTTGAAGGTTTGGCGGTAGGGTTGATTAGAAACAGCGTATTGATGTAAAAAATTGGTGACGCAACAGGTGGCGGGCGTTTGGCTTGGCGTCAAGCTGGGCCAACACCCTGTTGCAACAGGCTTTGTGCACAGCAAAGTCCAGCCGTATTTCAAACCTGCCTGTATTTATTGAGGGTCAAACCTCTATTAACTCAGGAACTCATGATGGGAATCGCTAGTTTTTCACCACAGGTTGGCCGCGCTACAGGGCTGTCTTTATTGTTGGCACCTCTTCAGGCGCTGGCGGCGCTGTTTGTACCCACACAGTCTGGTTTGCCTCATACCCGGCAAGCATGCTGTCCAAACCTGGCTTACCGCGCTGCAGTCTCCTCGCCCAAAGCCCTCAACACAACTTTCGCTAAGCCAGTCCAACTTTCAGTGCCTGCTGCGCCGATACAGCGCCTGAAAATTGTGCGCCAGTATGAACCCGGTGCAAACCGGTCTTGTGCAGGACGCCTGGTTATTTCCGGACGCATGTCAGACGTTTGCGCAGAACTAGACCGCATGGCGGGTTGAATTGTTCCGCCCCGTGCAAGCGGGGTTCATTCTGACTAAGCTTGCGCTGAAAATTGGTCTGCGCTTTACTGGGTTTTAGAAAACCTCATAAGAACTTGCAGGCACAATATTGTCATGAATATTGTGATTCTTGACGACTACCAGGATGCGGTGCGCAAACTGTCCTGCGCCGCAAAACTCGACGCCTACGCTGCAAAGGTCTACACCAACACCGTCAAGGGCATTGGCCAGCTGTCCATCAGGCTCAAAGATGCTGACGTTATTGTGCTTATTCGCGAGCGGACTCACTTGAACCGGCAGATTATTGAAAAGCTGCCCAAGCTAAAAATGATTGCCCAAACAGGGCGAGTGGGCGCACACATTGATGTCGGAGCATGTACTGAACGCGGTGTTGTGGTGGCCGAAGGCATCGGCTCTCCCATTGCGCCCGCTGAGTTGACATGGGCGTTAGTCATGGCCGCTACTCGGCGCATTCCGCACTATGTATCCCATCTCAAGCACGGTGCCTGGCAACAAGCGGGGCTTAAGTCTGCGTCAATGCCCGCCAATTTTGGGCTCGGTAGTGTGCTCAATGGCAAAACGCTGGGCATTTGGAGCTACGGCAAAATTGGCAAGCTCATGGCGGGCTACGGCCGGGCTTTTGGTATGCGGGTGATGGTGTGGGGACGTGAGGAAACAAGGAAAAAAGCCGCGCAAGATGGTTTTGAAGTGGCGCATAGCAAAGCCGAGCTGTTTGAACTGAGTGATGTTCTGAGTCTGCATTTGCGGCTGGTCGACGAAACACGGGGCATCGTGACACTGGATGACCTTTCCAGCATGAAACCGACTGCGTTGCTGGTCAATACGTCCAGGGCTGAATTAATTGAACCGGAGGCGCTGCTTTCAGCCCTGAATCGAGGTCGGCCCGGACTAGCTGCAGTCGATGTGTTTGAGTCAGAACCCATCTTGCAAGGGCATGCGTTGCTCAGGCTCGAAAACTGTATTTGTACCCCGCATATTGGCTATGTAGAACAAGACAGCTACGAAATGTATTTCAGTGCAGCGTTTGACAACGTGATTAATTTCATCAAGGGAACGCCGACCAATATAGTTAACCCCGGCGCATTACAGGTACGCCGTTAACGCAACATAAATATTCAAGCGTCAGGACGTCTGGGCTTTTCCATGATGACGGACGGTACATCGAAAATATTGAAGTCCATCAGACTATCAGCGTTTGCGGTGGGCTGACCTGATGGCGACTGTTCAAGACCTTGTCCAAGCAACGGGGCAGAATCCTCAATTTCACCGTCAGCAAGACCTTGTGCATTTGGCGCTATCGGTAGATCAGCGGCGTCATGCGGCACAAAACTCAGGCAGCTCAAGTCGATATCCAAGCCTGACCGTGTTGAAGCGCGCGGGATCACTGAAGCCATCAATGGCGACGGCGTCAGATGCTGATCAGTCTTCTGATTCAGCTCCACGCTGGCAGACAGGGGTTGTATCGCCGTTGAGTTGAGCCTCATGGGATGCGGACGACCACTATCAACAGGAACAACTGGCAATTCAGACTCTATGACTGGCATATCTGTCGCAAGTTCGGGGCTGATAATTTCTTTGGCCACGGAATAAAGCAGAAGTAGCTCACGATAAGCTTCCAGGTTAAAAGCTTCAGCTTTTGTGTGAGCCCGCCGGAAAAGTGACTCTTCAATGATCTCAAGTACTTTGCGAGTCGACCACAGTGCTTCTATGCGGGAAAGCGCTAGCGGGTAAGCTTCAAGCCCCAAATTCTTATCGGTATAGGCCTCAAAACTTGGTACCTGAGTGTTAAAAAGATCGTTAAATTCTGTGCGCAGAGCGTCATATTCTGTGGATCGATTGAGCTGATGGTACAGATTGAGAAGATCAAGATAAACCAGTGCACTGGACTCATGCTGCTCCGTAATATGACTGCGCAAGAGCTCAATGGCTTGTTCGTGCTGACCAATAGACACAAAAAAATCTGCCTGTTGCTGCACATCAAAAAGCTCCTCCGTCTTGACAGCCCGGGTGGCATGCATCATGCTTACTTCGAAGTCAGACTTATATTTGGCTTCAAAAGACCCAGAGCCAACAAAGTTAGGCACTCCTAACGGGCGAGTACCAAATGATTTGGAAGCTGGACGCGGACCAGGATCGGTCTCAATGTCAGAAGACACAGTATTTGTGACCGCAAAAAACTGATCGGTATCTGACACATGCGCGTCGTTAGCTGGCGAGCTGTCATGCCGTACATCCTGGTGCTTTTTATGGCTATCGTTTTTACGCCACCACAATTTCTCATCTGTATCGCCGCCTTGACCGATAAATCTGTGCCTGAGCAAATAAGCCAAACCGGCCAAAGCTAACAGCAACAAAAAAATCAATGCATAGACCAGCACATTGGCGGAGCGTACCGTCTCGGCTTGCTCCAGCTTGACGTTGAGATCATCGATAGAAGCAAGCGTTTTTTGGCTTTGGACCTGCAGACCACGTACCGAGTTTTCCAGTGACTGCAGTTTCTCAGCGTCGCGAAGAATATCCTGCGGCTGTGCCGATAGCGCTCGCCACAGCGCACTTGCTGCAGCACGTTCTCGTGAATTCGCAGCAGGACTAGACAGTAAATCTGTAGAAACTTTGAGCTGCAGATCGCGCTCTACAGTCAAGTCAAGCGGCTCCAGCTTCAAACGGGCTTTTGCCGGTGCGACTGCTTTTGCGTCCAGCGTTGCAGCTGGCACCCGCTGATTTTTAGGCTTGCGGGCCAAGGCCGGAGTTTGGGTAGGCACAGCAGGCAACCCGTCTACTAACGCAGCGCTGCGAGTCGCATTAATGGCAGGCAAAGCAGCTGACCTTGCGGGTGATACCTGGGACATCGGTGCAAGAGCATTTCGGTCAGGCACTGCTTCAGACAGCAACTCGGCCAGGCTGACGTAGCGTCGCTCGGTCTTTTGCTGGCAACCTACCCGCAAATAGAGCATCACGACGGGCTCGTCAACCAGCACAGCAGAGCGGATACGAATCAACGCCTGTTGCGGAACCGATGCCGATTTTTCAAGCGTGACACGCACACGAGATTTGTCAAGCTTGCTATCGCCATAAAAAACATCAGCGTCCAGGCACGAACTGTCCGCCTCGTCCTGAACATTCATCATGGCCTGAACCGACATGTCGAGCGGCCTGCCAATCAGCATGGCGCCACTAAGGCGGCCAAGCGACATCGCCATGCCGGTGGAAGCAGTCAGCAACAGCAGGCTCGAAATGATGAAAGAAATCTTTTTCACAGCAAAAGGAAATGTCCGATATGCCTGATTCTGGCATAGTCAATGCGTGAGGGCCTGCGTAATAATCTACAGCCATGACACCTATTTTTCGAACTGTTGGTATTGTTGGCACAGGCGCTATGGGGCGAGGCATCGCGCAAATTGCCGCGCAGGCAGGCAGCAACGTGAAATTATTTGACGTGCAGCCAGATGCCAGTTTTAAAGCCAAAACTGAACTGGCCCTGCAGTGGGACCAACTGGTTGCCAAAAACCGGTTAGATTCTGGAGCCGCCCAAGCCTGTAAATCCCGTGTTTTGACGGTCAATACATTGGCCGAACTTGCCGCTTGTGACATGGTAGTTGAAGCGGTTGTGGAGCGGCTGGACATCAAACAAAACCTGTTTGCTGAACTCGAAACCATCGTGTCACCAACAACCGTTTTGGTCAGCAATACGTCGTCGCTGTCTGTTACGGCACTTGCCGCAAAGCTCAAACTTCCCCAGCGGTTCGCGGGCTATCACTTTTTTAACCCGGTGCCTTTGATGAAAGTTGTCGAAGTGATTGCCGGGCTGAAGACCGATGCCGCGGTTTGCGCGCAGCTATCAAGCTATGCCAGGCAAATGGGCCACACTGCCGTATTGGCGCAAGACACACCAGGCTTTATCGTTAACCATGCGGGGCGCGGCTATGGCACTGAGGCACTGCGCATCGTCAGTGAAGGGATTGCAGAATTCGCCACGATTGACCGTATCTTGCGTGACCAGGCAGGTTTCAAATTAGGGCCTTTTGAATTGATGGATTTGACCGCACTGGACGTGTCACACCCGGTGATGGAGTCGGTCTACCGCCAGTATTACGACGAAGCTCGCTACCGCCCCAGTGTCATCACAGCACAGCGACTGGCGGGCGGCATGCTGGGCCGAAAAACAGGTGAAGGCTTTTACAAGTACGAGGGCGGCGTGATGCAGGTCGCCCCTGAGCCGGGCGCTCCGCAAGTGCTGGAGATGCCGCCGATCTGGGTTTCACCACGTGCCTCACGGCGCTCAGAGCTTTTGCAATTGCTTAAAAACCTGGGCGCGACCATCGAAACAGGCGCATCCGCCTCGCCACAGGCATTGATGCTCGTCGCGCCTCTGGGCTTTGACATCACCACCGTTGCCGTGGTCGAGCGGCTGGACCCGGCTCGCACGATTGGTATTGACATGCTGATCGACGACGCCGCCACCAAACGCCGCGTTCTGGCCACCAACCCCGCCACACGCGCCGACATGCGGGACGCAGCCCACGCCCTGTTTGCGCGCGATGGCAAAGCAGTCAGCGTGATTCGCGACAGCGGTGGTTTTGTTACCCAGCGTGTGGTGTCGACGATTGTCAATATAGCCAGCGATATTTGCCAGCAAGGCATTTGCAGCCCAAAAGATTTAGAAACCGCTGTCACCCTAGGTTTGGGCTATCCGCTTGGTCCTTTGGCTATGGGCGATCGCTATGGCCCAACAAATATTTTGGAGGTGCTTTTCAACATGCAAACCGTCTACGGCGACCAGCGCTACCGGCCTTCCCCCTGGCTGCGCCGCCGTGGCGCAATTGGCCTGAGCCTGATGCACGAGGAAAGCTGATCATGCCAAGTTCCCTTAAAAGCACCAGCGAAGGCCAGACGCTGATTCTCACCATCAGCAATCCAGACTTTAAAAATGCGCTGAGTCCAGAGATTTACGCCGCTGGCGTTGAGGCCCTTAATGCTGCTGAAACGAATTCTGAAATTCGCAGCGTCATCATCACCGGTGAAGGCGCCGCCTTTTGTGCAGGTGGCAATTTGCAGCGATTGCTGGCCAGCCGCCAGCAGCCCAAAGAAGTTCAGGCGCAAAGCGTCGACGGCCTGCACAGCTGGATTGACTCGATTCGCACTTACCCCAAACCAGTCATTGCCGCCGTTGAGGGCGCAGCCGCCGGAGCCGGATTTTCATTGGCACTTGCGTGCGATTTTTGTGTCGCTGCTGACAACGCCGTGTTTGTGATGTCGTACAGCACGGTTGGCTTGTCGCCTGATGGCGGCGGCAGCTGGGCACTCGGCCGTGCCCTGCCCCGCCAGCTGGCCAACGAGCTGCTGATGTGCGGCGAGCGCGTCAGTGCGCAGCGCCTTTTTGAGCTTGGTCTGGTGAACCGGGTGTGCAGCAGTGGCAGCGCCCTGGCCGAAGCGCTTTCGTTTGCAGAGCGGCTCAATGCACGCGCCCCCAACGTACTGGCCAGCATCAAAGAGCTGCTGAACGATGCCGACACCAACAACCCAAGTCAACAGTTGCAGGCCGAGCGCGACCACTTTGTGCGCAATCTGCACCATGCCAATGGCGGTGAAGGCATCGACGCCTTTTTAGCCAAGCGACCACCGCTTTACCGGTAGCCGGTCAGCAGCCCAACAGCGTTGGCATGCTATGTAACTTATAGCTGCTTGCGCCCGTAGATATTGGCCTAGGGTGTAGATTCAGTCACCAAATCACCCGCAATTAGGCGAAACTGCTCCAGCGCAGCCTCCAGGTCGTCCACAATTTCTTGCGCAATCACGTCTGGCGGCGGCAAGTTGTCGCTGTCAGCCAGGCTGTTGTCTTTCAGCCAAAAAATGTCCAGGCTGGCCTTGTCCCGCGCGATCAGCTCAGCGTAGTCATAGGCGCGCCATCGGCCTTCAGTGCCACACCCGTCCCCCGTTCGGCCTGAGCCGTCCCCCGTTCGGCCTGAGCCATCCCCCGTTCGGCCTGAGCCTGTCGAAGGCTCTGCGCTCCATGTCGCCTTGCGGTCATGCCGATTAGCCGGGTTGTAAAGCCTGACGAACTCGTCCAGGTGCTCGCGCCGCAGCGGGTTGGTTTTGAGGGTGAAGTGCTGGTTGGTGCGCAGGTCGTAAATCCACAGCTTTTTGGTCCACGGTGTTTCACTGGCTGGTTTGCGCTCAAAAAACACCACATTCGCCTTGACGCCCTGCGCGTAAAACAGGCCAGTGGGCAAACGCAAAATCGTGTGTACATCGCACTCGTGCAGCAGCTTTTTGCGAATCGTCTCACCCGCGCCGCCTTCAAACAGTACGTTGTCAGGCAACACTACCGCCGCGCGGCCATGTTGCTTGAGCAGGGTTTTGATGTGCTGCACAAAGTTGAGCTGCTTGTTCGACGTCGTCGCCCAAAAGTCGTCCCGCTCAATCACGTCTTTTTCGGTTGTTACCTTGCGCTCAGCGCCGGTAATCATGGTGCTGCTTTTCTTGCCAAACGGCGGGTTGGCCAGCACCACGTCAAAGCGCTCGCCGGGGTCAGCGGCCAGTGCATCGGCCACCACAATCGGTACCGATTTATCGTTGCCAATGCCGTGTAGCATCATGTTCATGGCGGCCAGGCGGGCGGTGCTTTGCACCAGCTCGTAGCCCACAAAAGCTTTTTCCTTCAGGTGCTTTTTTTGTTCGCGCGTCAGGTTGGGGTTGTGGTCAGCCACATGGTTGTGCGCGGCAAACAAAAAGCCGCCTGTGCCGCAAGCCGGGTCGCACACCGTTTCACCCGGCTTGGGCGCCATGCAGTCCACCATGGCCTGAATAAGTGGGCGCGGTGTGAAGTATTGGCCCGCCCCGCTCTTGGTGTCTTGTGCGTTTTTCTCAAGCAGGCCTTCGTAGGCGTCTCCTTTGACGTCAGCGCCCATGGCTGACCAGTTTTCACCGTCAATCAAGTCCACCACTAGGCGGCGCAGTTTGGCCGGGTCTTGAAACTTGTTTAAAGCTTTGGCAAAAATCAGGCCGATGGTGCCCTTTTCAGCCCCCAGCTTTTCCAGCGTGTGGCGGTAGTGGTCAAACAGCTCGTCGCCGTCTTTGGCCAGCAGCGACGGCCAGTCATAGCCCTTCAAAATCGGGCTAGGTGATTCACCAGCCAGGTTAAACGGCGGTTTGCTGCGCTCGTCAGCCATCTTGAGAAACAGCAAATAAGTCAGCTGCTCAACATAGTCGCCGTAGCTCATGCCGTCGCCCTACAGCACGTTGCAGTAGTTCCAGAGTTTCTGGACGATGGTGGTTGAATTCATGGGTTGGGTCTTTTTGGTTGGCGCAGGCCTTCGCACAGGCCTGCAATTATTTTTACTACAAGGCCAGCGTCCAGCCGCGATTGCTGGGCCAGCAGCCGCTGGCCTTGCTCGTCTGCTTCAGGCTGCAAAATTTGCAATAGTCGCTCGGTGGCTACTTCATCAAGCAACTGCCGTAAATCCCGGCCAAGCAGCCGCGCGCTCGCCACTTCATGCACATAGTCCGGTGCCTTAAAAAGCTCCGGGTAGTAATGGGCAGCATGGTCGTATCTGTCGCAGTCCAGATAGTGGCGCAGGTAGAGCATCAAGTCACCCGCATCACGCCCCGGGTGGGTGAACTTGCGGTCTTGCCAGGCCGTAACCTTTAGCAGCGCCAACGCAGGCAAGCTGGCTACCAGCAGGCTGCCGCCACCGGGCAAGCGCACGTCGTGGTCAGAATGCATCGCTTCCTGCATACCAAAGCAATCGAACACGGTTTGCTCGCTTGGCGGCCATGCCAGCGTGCGGTTGGGCCGCTCTACGCCACCAAAGGGCACGATGTCGAGCGGTTTGCCAGATTTGTGCCAAAGCTTATGCGTTGCGTCTTTTGATCTGGCCTCAAACGCCCCATTGGCGAGCAGCGCATCGCGCAGCGCCTCAAAAGTAGCCCAGTCGCGCACCATCACGCCGAAATCCACGTCTTCGGTCAGGCGCACCGTGTCGATGCCATAGCCGTGCAGCAGCATCACATCGCGCGCGGCTGCCCCCATCAAGAAAATTTGCGCATCCAGTTTGGCCGCCTCCAGCTGCAAGGGGCGCACCACTTCAGCCAGCGGCTGCAGCTCAAGCTTGGCGGACAAGTCGAACAACATATTCTTCATACAGCCGTTTGGCAGTTTTTATACAACGCGCATCACCCGTGGCCAATAAATCGGCATACACCAGCACCGGTGGCACACAAGTTTTTGCATCACCAACGCCAACACCTTCACCCTGTGGAAAGTTCCAAAAGCGCCTGCGCACGTCCACCACCGCCTGGTTCCCTACGTCTGGCTCTTTCATAAACCGGTATTTGCCAGCCAGCAGGCCGGGCAGCTTGTCGGCATACAGCGTCAGCTCACCTGGCTTGAGGTACTGGGTAAGCAGCGCACCAGCAGGCTCACCGCCCCACTGGGTGCCGTTGGCTGCCAGCGGCCAGTCTTGCCAGCCGTCAATCTTGGCCACGTAATAGCGCCCCAGCAGCAGGCGCGGGCGCAGCTGGCGGGTGTAAGCATCTACCCACAGTGCCAGCAGGCGCTCAGTCTCATACAGGCGGCGCGTGCCGCGCTTGCCTTTGACCTCGGTCACAAAGCCCTGCTGCTGCAAGTCTGGCATCACCCAGCCCACTGTGCCGTGTGCCACGCCTGCGCGGGTAGCCAGTTCGCGGTAAGGCAGGTTGACCCATTCCGGGTGGCACAGCAGTGCAAACAGCACCTGCAAACCCGTGGGCTGAAAAGCCCGCCCCAAAGGCAGAGCCATGGTTTTAGCGACGGGTTTGCGGCCCGTGACCCAGACCAACGCCGACGCCTGACGGATGTAGGCATTCCCCGCAGCATCTAAAAACGCCCGCCCTTGCTGGCGCAATGTTTCTGCCATGTCGGGCGTGATGTGGTCTGCCACCAGCAAGCCCGGCAAGCCGTGCAGCTCGGCCTGCCTGTCCAGTTGATGCAAAGCCGCGCCCAGATTGGCTGGGCGCAACTGCCGCTTTACTTCCGCCACGTAGCGTTGGCCCGCATCGGCCAAGCCCAGGCGCACAATGGGGTCAAGAGCCAAACCCGCTCGCCCAAGCGGCACAGGCTCCGCCGCCGCGTCCAGGCCCAAGCCGCGTGCAGCCGCCAAAGCAACGGGCAGTAAGTCAGTTTCAGCGACGGCAGGTAATTTGTCCATTTATTCGCATTGTCCACGATTGATGGACAAATATCAATAATGGACAAATATTAAAATGCAAAGCCGCAGATAGCGGCGGCAAGCTATCGGGCCGTGCCCACCTTTGCCTGCAAGGCATTGCGGACCTTCTGTGGGTAGTCAGCTGATTGCTATGTTTACAGGAGCTGTTTGCGCACGTATTTATTGGCTTACAGCCACTTTTAATGGGTAAAAATGACCTGTTTTTGGCTTTTTACAGGCCCGTAAAGGCAATTTGTGCCCTTCAGCGACTGCAGAAGCCGCTTTTTTGCCTGTTTTCACCTATCGTTTTGGGCTCTATGTGATTCGTAGTGGGTTAAGTACGGTAGATCCTGCAAGGAGCACATTAGCTCTGTTCGCAAGGGCCTCATGTTGATAACCAGAAGTCCCTGATGTCTGTGGTGTTCAAAGTGCTGTAAGTTCTTGTCAGGCATGAATATTTCGGGTTTGCGCTACATCTGAACGGCTTGACACCTGATGTACCGTCAACATGAAAACCGCATCCAAATCACCGAAGCAAATACAAGTGAATTAGCGCTGTGCCACAGTCAACCCACTACGAATCACATAGAACCTCATTTTGACGTGTAGCCCAATTGTTACGTGCGCAAGCAGCTCCCATATTAATAGCGTATATAAATTAATTGGAATCTGACCCCGATTGTTCGCAGCGGCACCAGGTCCAATTGCATGCGGTTCCAATACCAGCGAAACGGTGGCGTGTTGTCCGCCATGGTTTGCTTGAAGCCACGCTGCATCAGCTGATCTGTCAAGCGGTGGTAGCCCGCCAAGGAAGCCACTTCGACGATGGCATCCACATCCTGCGTGGGGCGCACGTCCATCAGCCCTGCATCGTCCACCAACAAGCCAGTGGCACAGCCACCCACAAACACCAATTGATCGCACACTGGGCCCATGGCCTGTGCAATGGCTACCAATAGGGCCATGTTTGAGTTAGCCATGTCATGCCCCTTTTACTGGCCTGGGTGCATCCGGGTCAATCAACGCCTGTAGCTGCTCCAGAGCCATGCCACGCTCGCGCGCCTTGCCCACACGCAGAGCGTCGAACAGGGCCAACAGGTCGTACAGCTTCGCGTCTTGCATGGCTGCAAAGGGCACGGACGGGTGCAGGGGCTTCACCCCCACGCCGCGCACTGTGCCATTGGGGTGCGGCCAGACAAAGTCTGTACTACCCGGCGCAAAAACACCCGCAAATACGGGCGCACTGTGGCTGGTAGGCACGCCCACCGCCAGCGGCAAACGCACGCCGGGAAAGGCGTATTTGGCACCATGCAAGGCAAACTCGGCCAGGTTGTGCGCGTGTGGACGCACTGGGTTGTCAGCAGCGGCAGCGACGTCATCTAGCGGCTGCGCATGGCGGCGCACCCTCTTGCGTGTGACCCGGTAAATACCCGCTGGCTCTTGCACGCCAAGCGCCGAGACCGGGGCACCCTCCATGGGCTGCGGAAGCGTCGCCCGGTTTTGCAACAACAACCCGGCCTGCAACCCCCGCTTGACCGCTCCATGCGCTTCAGACGCGCTCAGGCCCAGCTCTTGGGCCAGCTGCGCGTATGTCCAGCGCTGATTGCCCCAAGCTACCAGCTTGAGGGCCACTACAAAATCTTGGGGCTTGAGTTGCATTAAATTCTATATTCTTGAATCGCGAATAAAGAATGTAATTGATTCCTGCCTGCTTTGCAAATTTTGATTCAACCTGGAAAAAGCCGTTGAATGCGCCTGAGTGTGCCGCGCCTGGCGTGTCCAGCAACCCAACCCTGAGTAGCCGGACAGAAGCCAACCGCAAGGCTGCGCTTCGGATTTCTGCAAAAACGTCATCTGCGGTGAAAAGCATTCGCGCCCCGTTTGCTGCAAGTGCCAAAGCCAACACCCCTGCGACCTAATATTCACAACAAATGAACGGGGACATGCTGGATCGGGCTCCATTTTTGCCTGCAAAGCACCACAAACGTCATGAGTGCGGTCAGCTGAATGATATGTTTACAAGAGCTGCTTGCGCCCGTATCTATTGGCTTACAGGCACTTTTTATGGGTAAAGATGACCTGTTTCTGACTTTTTACAGGTCTGTAAAGGCAATTTGCGCCGTTCAGCGGCTGCAAAAGTCTACTTTTCACCTGTTTTTACCAACATTTTTGGCCTCTAGACCAATGAATACGGGCGTAAGAAGCTCCTATATTAATAGCGTCTGTGAATCAATGGAATCTGACCGAAATTGTTCTCCCATGGTGACGCGGCAACACGCTTTGTTTTGCCATTAACGACGTAACCCATTGATTTTTATCAACTTTATTTAACCGCCCATGAAAAATCTGCTTTGCGTTTAAGCACTTTTCCGAAATACCTCAGGCCCAAAATGGCAAATATAGGCATCAAGGGTAAACCTGAGTCTTCAACCTCTAACAATGTTTACCGCTGGGTATCGCTTTCCCGTTAAAATCCACTCAATCCTTCGCCTAAGGCCTTGGGTTGTGGCATCGCCTCAGTCGCCATAAGACTGGGGCATTTTTATTTCTGGCCTCGACGTTCCAACACAGTTGCGCCACGCCGAATACGGTCGAGATAGCTTTGATCGGCTGGGAACGCTGTGATGAAGAAAAAGTCAAATCCGGCTTCTTCGCTGGGCTCCAGCACCACCACATAGCGGTTATCCAACACGATCAGGCTGCGCCTGCGCTTCATGCGGCCCCGGCTGTCTTGCCGCGTTTGCGCTAGCACTTCGATGTGAACATCCGCGCCCGCCAGCGCCAGCTTGATCCAGCGGATGCGCTGCAGCCGGGCCAGCGACAAGGGCACGTCGTGTACACCCGCAGACAGTCGGTAATTTTTGGCCTCCGAAAAAGCATGCCCAAAAGAAGGCGCATGAAACCGCACCCGCCGACCAGCCCAGTCACGCACGTCAGCTTGGACATATTCGTCAATATAAATCTGGCGGTATGCGGCCTGTAGCTTGACTTCGTCATAAATCTGCAAAACACACAAAACCCAACCCGGATCAACCACGCGCGCTCCCGTCAAAGCAGAAAATGTTTACTTTCTGCGCGGCGCGTGGTGTGCCCTTTGCCAGCGTGCCCAGCCCCGTGGATTCAGCCAACAAGTCCACCACCCTGAGCTTTGCGCCGCTTGAGCCCAAACCATTCCACGCATAACCGACAGCCCCAATCAGCACGTCCGCCAGACCCAGCAACGGCAAGTTAGACGACGTGACCGGCTCCAGACATTCAATGGCAGCATGGTTGCGCAACTTGGCGGTCAACACCGTGGCCAGATCATGAAAGCGGTGCTGCGCCCGGTTTTGCTGCCAGTCAAGGTAGATGTGATAGGACTGCCCCTTCTCCAGCCAGTGCACCAGCATCTGGTAATAGAGCTTGTAAAAGCCAAGCTCCGCATCGCCATCGTTGAACTTGTCGTGGTCCAGTTTGTTGCGGTCAGCCACGATGCAACGAAATGACAGGTCGGGCGTATTTGCAAACAAGGTCAGCAACTCTTCATAAAACGCGGCCTTGTTCGGCGAGACCCGCTTCCAGCCCAGCTCACCGTGTGCGTTATGGCGCGCTTGCAGGCGATGAATCTGCCCCACTAGATCGTGCTTGCGATCACGCGGACAGCGCACACCACCAATCACCATGAATGCTTGCGTGGGGTCGGAAGTGTGGCGGCTTTCGTCGCAGTAGATGTTGAAGTCGGTCATATCCCTATGCAACCTTCAAGACTTGCAACCGGACAATTTTTTCTTGCGCTAAGGGATCAATGACAAATTCGCGTAAACAAGTAACCGTCACCTTCTGTCTAAGCATTGCTTCAATGTATGTTTCATCTGCTTGATCGCCAACAACTGCGAATCGGTAATCTTTTAGTGGAAGCACTTGCCCATCAAACACACGTAATTTTCCACTGTCTTCAAATTTGTTGAAATCAAATATTTCGCAATCGAGCTCTATAGGCTGGGTGTCGATGGCGCTGGGAATATCAAAGAAGGCCGCTTCGTTATGCGCAACACGTATGCCTGTACCGCTTTGCCTTTCCGTCAAAGAAAATGAATCGATTCGACCTGAATTCACATTTTTCGCCATGTCAACATAAACGCGCTGACTGGCCTGCGCGATGTTGTATACCGGCCCGTTGTAAATATTGGTTTGAGTTCCGTTATTCACACTCAACGTTCCGTCTCCATTATTCTGATATGTTGGTTGTTCACCCTTTTTCACGGCCTCATATGCAAATTTGAGTAATTCATAGGCCTGCTTCGAGTATTCCCAAATTCCAGCGGGGCCTAATGCACCCAAAAGTGGAAAGGTCGTTTGAACTCCAATCAGTACGATATCCATCCAGCTGTCTAGAGAGGAATGCTTCACGCCCTTCGTCAGTAGAAAAAACCTTTGTCGCTCATCTGCCGTAAAACGTGAACGACCAGAAAGACCAAGATAAGCGCGGTCCAGAATCGTTTGCGAAGTCTCAAATCCCTGTAAAAGTAAATGCACAGGAATTCCTTGCGCAAAAGCTGCTCCATCCATGTACAAGTCAATTGGCACCGGACGTTGCGGATCTTCCAGATCGATCAAACTCATATTGAACTTCCTAAGAACTGATGGAAAAACACTTATTTAGTGTTGATTGCCGCAATGCCTGCGCGCGCTTGAGGTTGGCATCGACTTCGGACTCAACGCCGCGAACGAGTGATAGTCGGCGGTCAACTTCGGCGACGATGCGCTCCTGCTCCCTCAATGGCGGCAGTGGCATCCGAATTTGCCGAATTCGCTCTTGGCCAATGTTTCGCATCGACTCTTGGTTCCCAGTTGACAGACTTTCAATTTCGCTCCGGCCAAATTTTGTCCGTAGGCACACCAACAACCAATTTGGCAGAACGCAATCACTGACCTTAAACCGAAGCGTCTTGTCACTGAGCATGAGCTGCTTGCGCACTGTGCCAACGATGACACAAGCGCCAACCAGCTCAATCGTGTTTGCCCTCGAAAAAAGAAAGTCACCGGGATTCACTAAGTAACTTTCCTCAATTCGCTTAACGTCAATGCACGTCTTACTTTCTTCCTCGTTGTAAGTTCCCCAACTGACAGCGCTAACTTTCAAAACCCCAATCTCGCCGTCTCGCGGTGGTTGTTCGACGCATTTGAAACTGGCACCCGCATCAATTGCGTCAATAGCCGCATCACAGGTCGTCCAAACCCAACCTTCTGGGGCATCAATCAGCGCGCCAAGTTCCGGCGCTAACAATTCACGGCGCTTTCCCTTCGCAGCTGCTTTTCGATGGCACCGTACGTTTTTAAGCATCTGCTCGCCAGTTTCGAAGCTGCGGCCTTCGCGGCGGGCTAGTTCTGCTTCTGTGGGGACGAGGCGGCCTTCTACGGCGTCATTGAGGACCGAGGCTTTGTAGCGTTTGAGGTTGGCCTTGACGCGCTGGAGGTTGGCGACGGCTTCGTCGAGACGGGAGAACTGTTTTTCGATCTCGGCGACGATTTTGCGTTGTTGTTCTGGCGGCGCGACAGAAACCTCTACGGCGTTGTAGTCGTCACGGCTCAGACCTGGGATGGCTGTGGACCGATCCAGCTTCACCAGATTCAATGATTCGAGTAGGTATTTGTAATAGCGGAGGTTATGGCCTGCTGGAGCCTCCACGAAGTATGCGGTGTCGATGGGCCAGCAAGGTACAGCCGAGTAATGAATTGCGCCGACGTTTCCTTTGCGTCCAACGATTAGGGTTGGTCCAGTCGTGAGAGCTGCCGAATGCGTGCCCACCACTCCACTAGAACCATAGACCGGATGGGTGCCGTGTGGGTCGCGCAACGGCGAAGGTAAGCTCTTACCGTACTTGAGTGGCAGAAGCTTTCCAAGCGATGCGTACTGCCATCCTTCACCGACCGCCAGTTCGCTACGAACAGCACTCACGCCGCCAACTCCCGATTCATAGCCTCAAGCACCTTAGGCAGTGCCGCGCCAAACAGCTGGTAGACGCAGATCACGCTTTGTTTTTGAAATTTCATTCTGTTCATGGCCCCTTTGACCCCTTTGTGGCCCGATTGACCAGCCACGCCGCGCCCTGCTCGGTGAGGCGGTATTTCTGCTGGCTGCTGGTGGGTTTGTCGGGCAGGGTCATTTCCAGCAAACCTTGGTCCATCAGCGGCTGGATGACTTGGTCCCTGAACTTGGTCCGGTTGGTTCTTTCAAGCACGGTCATCAATTCAGTCAAAGCCGCGCCAGTGCTGGCTTTGGCGAGGATTTTGACTTGGTCCCGACTTGGTCCCGACTTGGTCCCTGGCTTGGTGCCAAGGGACTCAGTGCCATCCAATTCATCGGCCATCTTGGGCCGCCACAAGGTCTGAATAAATTGCCCGCCGTCCTGCCGAAACTCTGGCGCTGGCAAGCCGGCCTGGGCGCACTGGCTGATCATGTCTAGCGTGCCGGTGCCCGCCTTTTCAATGTAGCGGGCCAAAAACAATGGTTCAGCAATGCGCGGGCTGCGGGGAATGGACGCATGCGGGCGGCGCAGGTTGTCTACGGTTAGCTGTGGCGGCAGCTCGCCGGGGTTCCAGATTTCGAGCCTGTCGGCAAACAGCATGACTTGCACCGACGCGTTGGAGGTGTAGTCGCGGTGCGCCACAGCGTTGACGATGGCTTCGGCCACGGCTTCGCGCGGCAGCTCATAGTCCACCGGGGCCTGTGCGCTGGCTGCGCGGGTGCCGACTGCGCGGGCAATTTTTGACAGCACAAAATCCAGCGCCTGATCGACCAGCTCGAACACCGTGCCTTTGTAGATGTGATACGAGGGAATGGGCTTGCTCACCCCTGTGCCATGAAAGTGCATGCACTTGAGCTCTGAGCTGGGCAAGAAGCGCTGCGGGGCTTGACCAAAGAGCAGGATGGCCGCATGGCTGGGTTGCCCGGCATCGAGCAGGTTCAAGTGCGTCAACGCAGCTTGCATGGGCGTGGCGGGGTCGAGTGCAAAGCCGCGCTGGCTTTGGGCGCGCGCCAGAAACAAGGCCAGTTTGTCTGCAGACAGGTCAGCCAGCGTAGCGCCATCGCAGGCTGTGGCATCAAACGGGCTGGTGCGCAGCGCGCCTGTGCGGGCCAGGTGTTCCACCAGGCTGGCATTCACTGCGGCAATCAGCTCCGGCGTGTCGCCAAAGCGGCGGCGAATGAGCTGGTCGCCCGCTTTGCGCACCAGTGCCTGCATCTTGGGGTGGCGTGCATCGTCAGTACCACCACGCACATAAATCAGGCGGGGTTTGCCTAGTGTGGTGGCACGTTCAAATTCATGCTCGGTTGGCGATATGCCTTGGGTATCTTCAAAACCATAGTCGTTGCCAAACAGGCCCAGATACAGCGTGCAGTGGTCTACTTCGCTCAGGTACACCGCATCAGCCCGCAGGTCTGCAGCGGGCAGGTCTTCAAACAAAAAAACCTCAAAAAACCGCGACAACAGTGGGTCGGCGTAGATGAAGTGTTTGACCGCCCGCCGTTCCAGCGCCAGCTCTTTTTGTACTGAGCTGATAAAAATGCGCTGCTTTGCACTCACGCTGCCAATTCCCGATTCATAGCCTCAAGCACCTTGGGCAATTCAGCGCCAAACAGCTGGTAAACGCGTCCCATGCCGCCTTCTTGAGCAAAGGGGGAATATTCAAAGTCGTCGGGCACGATCGTCAGGTTGCCTGCTATGTGTTCGCGGATCATGTCTAGCCAGTGGAGTTGTTCTTTGGTGAAAGGCCCTTCGACAGGCTCAGGGCGAACGGCATGTTTTGCATCCCATGCGGTCTGCTGCTGCGCCAGCCAAGCTTTGAAGTTGGCGTTGACGCGCTCGGGAAAAGGCACCAGCTCGTTGCTTTGGTGCATGGCAAAGCGCACCAGGCTGACCAGGTCGGTCAAGATGCGTTTGCGGTTTTCGCCTTTGACCTTGGTTTTGTCGAGCGCGGCGTAGGCTTGCCATAGCTGGCCTTCTGTCCACAAATGCGGCGGGGCTTGCAGCGCGTCTGCTAGGGCTTTTAGGGCTTCAAATGTAAGTGTTTCGGCCTGTAGCCCACGTAAACGCTGCGGCTGTTGGTACAAAATTTGTAGCGCGGTGATTTCGTCTTTGTGGTCGGCGATGAATTTCTCAAAGCTTTCAACAGTGCCTTTGGCGCGGTCGCGGGCGGCTTCGCTGAAGTCGGCTTCGATTAATTTGTCTTGCGTAACGGTGTCGATGACTTGCTCAGCCTTTTTCTTCAGGTCAATCAGCAGGTTGCGCAGGGCTGGGTCGCACAGGGGTCTGGTGGCCTGACTCAGCGCGGTCATTGGAATGCCCCCACCCCAGCCCTCCCCCAGCGGGGGAGGGAGTAGTTCAAAGTCAGGATCAAGAGCGTTAACGATGTTTTTCGCCAGGTCTTTGAGGCTGTAGCCGCCTGATGCGTTGGCAATGCGCTGCCTGTCTGGCTCGGTCAGCTCGCGGTCTAGCCGGGCCAGGCGGGCGG
>JAYURC010000108.1:0-3011 GCA_043756405.1 Polaromonas sp. | reverse complement strand
GCGCGCCGAAGTCCAGAATCTTGGTGACTGGGCCTTCGTAAACTTTGCCCACTTCCAGTTCAGCAGT
The DNA here is from genome assembly GCA_043756405.1 of Polaromonas sp. GTDB lineage: Bacteria > Pseudomonadota > Gammaproteobacteria > Burkholderiales > Burkholderiaceae_C > Polaromonas. The sequence goes on along the minus strand of JAYURC010000108.1, from coordinate 2,944 downwards.
GATTTCGGCAATGCGGCGCTTGGCCTCGTCTGCCTTGGCGCTGTCGTTCGACGCGATGGTGATGGTGCCGTCTTCTTCGATGTTGATTTGCGTACCGGTTTCCTCGGTCAGCGCGCGAATGACTGCGCCGCCCTTGCCGATCACGTCGCGAATCTTGTCCGGGTTGATTTTCATCACGTACAGGCGTGGCGCGAAGTCAGACACTTCGGTTTTGGCTGCGCCCATGGCTTCCTGCATTTTGCCCAAAATGTGCATGCGCGCTTCTTTGGCCTGAGCCAGTGCCACCTGCATGATTTCTTTGGTGATGCCCTGGATTTTGATGTCCATTTGCAGCGCGGTAATGCCGAATGTGGTGCCGGCCACTTTGAAGTCCATGTCGCCCAAATGATCTTCATCGCCCAGGATGTCAGTCAGCACCGCAAAGCGGTTGTCGTCCTTGATCAGGCCCATGGCAATACCTGCCACGTGTGCCTTCATTGGCACGCCCGCGTCCATCAGGCTCAGGCAGCCGCCGCAGACTGACGCCATTGATGACGAGCCGTTTGACTCGGTGATCTCGCTGACGACACGCATGGTGTACGGAAATTCTTCTTTAGACGGCAATACAGCAATCAACGCGCGCTTGGCCAGACGGCCGTGACCAATCTCACGGCGCTTTGGTGAACCAACCCGGCCTGTTTCGCCCGTGGCGAACGGAGGCATGTTGTAGTGCAGCATGAAACGGTCTTCGTAGTCGCCACTCAACGCGTCGATGCGCTGTGCGTCGCGCTCGGTGCCCAGGGTGGTCACGACGAGTGCCTGGGTTTCACCGCGTGTGAACAGGGCTGAACCGTGGGTGCGTGGCAGTACGCTATTACGGATTTCTATAGCGCGAACGGTGCGGGTGTCACGGCCGTCGATGCGCGGCTCGCCCGCCAAAATCTGGCTGCGAACAATTTTTGCTTCAATGTCAAACAGCATGCTTTCAACCGCAACGCTGTCAAATTCAACGCCGTCTGTTTTCAGCCCAGCTTTGGTCAACGCGGCTACTTCGCGCGTGGCTTGGGTGCGAGCTTGCTTATTGCGAATCTGGTAAGCGGCGCGCATTTTTTCTTCGGCCAGCGCGCCAACTTTGGCAATCAGCGGCTCGTCTTTGGCCGGTGCTTTCCAGTCCCAGACCGGCTTGCCTGCATCGCGCACCAATTCGTGAATGGCATTGATGGCAATGTTGCCTTGCTCGTGGCCATAAACAATGGCGGCCAGCATGATTTCCTCGCTCAGCTGGCTGGCTTCAGACTCGACCATCAACACAGCAGCTTCAGTACCCGCTACGACCAGGTCCATTTTGGAATCTTTAAGCTGGGTCTTGCCTGGGTTCAGCACGTATTGACCGTCGATATAAGCCACGCGAGCAGCGCCAATCGGGCCATTGAATGGAATGCCTGAAATAGCCAGCGCTGCACTCGATGCGATCAACGCAGGAATGTCGCCTTCAACTTCCGGGTTGAGCGACAACACATGAATCACCACCTGAACTTCATTTAAAAAGCCCTCGGGAAACAGGGGACGAATCGGGCGGTCAATCAGGCGTGACGTCAGCGTTTCAAATTCGCTAGGGCGGCCTTCGCGTTTGAAAAAGCTACCGGGAATGCGGCCAGCGGCGTAGGTCTTTTCAAGGTAATCGACCGTCAGTGGAAAAAAGTCCTGGCCTGGCTTGGCCGATGTTTTTGCTACGACTGTTGCCAGTACAACGGTACCGTCAATGTCCAGCTTGACAGCGCCACCCGATTGACGGGCGATTTCACCGGTTTCCATCGTGACCGTATGCTGGCCCCACTGAAAGGTTTTGGTAACTTTATTAAAAATGCTCATGAGAGTTCTCCAGTCAAATCACACATAAGGCAGTGCGAGAAGCCCAGAAATTCAGCTATTGAGAACGATGCCATTCCAGAAATATTTGGTCAAAATTAATTGGGGTCAGACGCCAATTAAATTTCTCTTAAAAACTTCTGGAATGACACAGCGCGAACCCTTTTTGCCGTCTTTCCGAATGTTTTAAAGTAAAAAACGCCTGAGCTAGGTGACTAACTCAGGCGTTTTCAATAAATTTATAAATTACTTGCGCAGGCCAAGTTTGGCGATCAGCGCGGTGTAACGACCAGCGTCTTTGGACTTCAGATAGTCCAGGAGCTTGCGGCGACGACTGACCATGCGCAACAAGCCTCGGCGACCGTGGTGGTCTTTGGCGTTGGCCTTGAAATGGGGAGTGAGTTCATTGATGCGGCCGGTGAGCAACGCGACTTGAACTTCTGGACTGCCCGTGTCGCCAGCGGCACGTGCGTTGGACTGAACAATTTCAGCCTTGATTGATTTTGCGATCATGATTTGCTTTCTGCAACTTAAAAAGTGCAACTTGCGAGCGACACAGTCTTCTCACCATGAGATTTGACCGCCTGCCGTCGTGTTCTTCGAATATCGCGTAGCAAGCTAAGCGAAGCCCCAAATTATAGCGCAAGCCAGTGTCCCAGCCGCTTCACACCCTGCCCCAAACGCCCCAGGTCTTGGCTGGCAAAGCACCAGCGCAGCCACCCTTGCGCAGCAGCGGGATCAGCGTGTCGCGGCAGGTTTTCAGGTGCGACACCACGCGCGGCGTCGCATCCAGTGTGCGCTCAAGCGCCACCAAACCAGCACGTCGAATAAAAACCGGCGTAAATGAGGTAATGAACTCCATCAGCTTGCCCTGCACCACTGCACCCATGATGGCAGGTTGACCGGTCAAATTTGGCCACACTGGCGTCACGACCACCACTTCGTCGCCACTATCCACCAGCGCCTGAACAGCCAGCCTCAGCGCGTTCACACCGCCTGCTGTGACAGCAATACGGTCTGCTCCTATTTTTTCAGCACCCTGCACCCGCAGCCCGCTGGCATAACCCTCAATCGCCTCGCGCATTTCAGGCAGCCC
>JAYURC010000107.1:0-18712 GCA_043756405.1 Polaromonas sp. | reverse complement strand
CCAGGGCAATAACGGGTTTCATTGGTACTTTTCATGTGACCTGGTTGGCCGTCCCAATGTCGGAAAGTCCACTTTATTTAACCGCCTGACGAAAACGCGCGATGCCATCGTCGCCGACTACGCTGGGTTGACCCGCGATCGCCACTACGGAAATGGTAATTTGGGCACACACGAATACATCGTGATCGATACCGGCGGCTTTGAGCCTGACGCGCAAAGCGGTATTTACAAAGAGATGGCCAAGCAGACCCGTCAGGCAGTGGCCGAAGCGGATGTCGTTATTTTCGTGGTCGACGCGCGTGCAGGTGTCAGCGCACAAGACCATGACATTGGCAAATATCTGCGCAAGCTGGGCAAGCCTACGGTACTGACTGCCAACAAGGCAGAGGGTATGCTGGAAGGTGTGCAGCTGTCAGAGTTTTTTGAACTCGGACTTGGCGAAGTGCTTGGCGTATCGGCAGCCCACGGGCAGGGCATGCGCACATTGGTCGACACAGCGTTAGAGCTACTGAACTTGCCAGAAGTGGGCGACGAGGCCGAGCCGCAGGACCCGTCCATCATCAAACTTGCTGTTGCGGGCCGGCCCAATGTTGGCAAGTCAACGCTGATCAATACCTGGTTGGGTGAAGAGCGCTTGGTTGCATTCGACATGCCGGGTACCACACGCGACGCGATATCGGTACCCTTTGAGCGTGCTGGCCAAAAGTTTGAGTTGATCGACACCGCAGGCCTGCGTCGTAAGGGCAAAGTGTTTGAGGCGATTGAAAAGTTTTCGGTGGTCAAAACCCTGCAAGCGATTGAAAACTGCAACGTGACTTTGCTATTGCTGGATGCCACCCAAGGCGTGACCGACCAGGACGCGCACATTGCAGGCTACATATTAGAAAGTGGTCGGGCCGTTGTGCTGGCCATCAATAAGTGGGATGCAGTCGACGCCTACCAACGTGAAACACTGGCGCGATCAGTTGAAACGCGCCTAGGCTTTTTAAAATTTGCGGCGATTCACTACATTTCTGCCATCAAACGTCAGGGCTTGAGCCCGGTGTGGAAGTCGATAGCCCAAGCGCATGCATCAGCGAATCGCAAAATGTCCACGCCAGTGTTGACGCGTCTGCTTCTGGAAGCTGTGCAGTTTCAGCAGCCACAACGCGTGGGCGTTTTCCGGCCAAAACTGCGTTACGCCCATCAGGGAGGGATGAATCCGCCCATCATCATCGTGCATGGCAATTCGCTTGAACACGTTAGCGAATCCTACAAACGTTATCTCGAAGGGCGTTTTCGAAAAGAGTTTGACTTGACCGGCACGCCAATGCGGATTCAAATGAAAACTTCTACAAACCCCTATAAAGACAAGGAATCAGCTTAAGACTACATCGCACGCTTGGTGTGTGTGATATTGTTAAGCCCTCTCAACTCTTGAACACGGAAAATATCGTGAGCAATAACAAAGGTCAGTTACTTCAGGATCCGTTTCTCAATACTTTGCGTAGAGAGCACGTTCCTGTTTCCATTTACCTTGTGAATGGAATCAAATTACAGGGTCAGATCGAATCTTTTGATCAATATGTGGTTTTGCTACGTAACACCGTGACACAAATGGTTTACAAGCATGCTATTTCAACCATTGTCCCGGGTCGCGCTGTTAATTTTTCAGCCGCAGACCCTGACGAAAGTGCTGCAAGCTGAGTTCCCCCCACTTGCCCGCTAATTCCAAACCACTGGCCATTCTGGTTGGTGTCGATTTAGGTCTTCCCAATTTTGATCGTGAGCTTCAGGAGTTGGGCTTGCTTGCGCAAACCGCTGGTCTTGACCCGGTAGAGCGCGTGACGTGTAAACGTCGCGCGCCAGATGCTGCTTTGTTTATTGGCAGTGGAAAAGCCGATGAAATCAAAATGCTTGCACAGCAAGTTGGTGCGACGGAAGTGCTTTTTGATCAAGCCTTGAGCCCTGCTCAACAGCGTAATCTTGAGCGCTACCTTGAGCTACCCGTTAACGATCGCACGTTGCTGATACTGGAGATATTCGGTCAACGCGCACGCAGCCATGAGGGTAAATTGCAAGTTGAGCTGGCTCGCTTGCAGTATTCATCAACACGGCTGGTACGTCGTTGGTCACACCTGGAGCGGCAAACCGGTGGCGCAGGTGTGCGTGGTGGCCCAGGAGAAAAGCAGATTGAGCTTGACAAGCGCATGATTGGCGAAGCCATCAAGCGTTGCAAGGAGCGATTGAGCAAAGTCAAAAAACAGCGTCAAACCCAGCGCCGCCAAAGGGATAGACGTAACGCTTTCAGCATCTCGCTGGTGGGCTACACCAACGCCGGTAAATCAACTTTATTTAATTCGTTAGTCAAAGCCAAAACCTATGCGGCTGACCAGTTATTTGCCACGCTGGACACCACCACGCGGCAGTTGTATTTGGGTGATGCGCAGCGCCAGGTATCGCTTTCAGACACGGTCGGTTTTATTCGTGACTTGCCTCACGGCCTGGTCGATGCGTTTGCAGCCACCTTGCAAGAAGCCGCTGATGCCGATTTGCTGCTGCATGTTGTGGATGCAGCGAATCCTGACTACCTCGAACAGATTGAACAGGTGCAACGCGTTTTGGATGAAATTGGTGCGGCTGACGTGCCGCAAATTTTGGTCTTCAACAAACTTGATGCTCTTGAAAAATCACGCTGGCCGCTGCATTTGAGCGACATGTTCGAAATAAAAGACGCATTTTCAGAAGCCACACGAAGAGTCCAGCGGGTGTTTGCCAGCGCCCAAAACGGGGAAGGCTTGCCAGTGCTCCGGCAGTTGCTCGCCAACCAGGTGGCGACGGCGCAAGGCGCGGATACCCCCGCGATATCTGAGGTCGTTGGCTAGATGGCGGCACTAATTAGGCACAATGTTGAAGTATTGAAAAAAGTGAGCAAGAATTCATGAATCTGAACCCCGTGATGCAGACCTTGGCTGATTGGCCAGCAAAAATAAAACACCGCGCCTTCGGCATGTTTAATTTAAACGACAACAGGTGGGGTCGTGATGGTGAAAAGTCACCAGCCGATTCGCCAGCCCCTAGCGACGCCAAACCGAATGCTGAGCCTGAAAAGCCAGCGGTTGCGCCACCGCAGCGCCCTCGGCAGAATGGTTCCAACCAGGGGCCCCCTGACCTGGACGAGATATGGCGCGATTTCAATCGCAAACTGAATGGCCTGTTTGGCGGTAACAAGAATTCTCGCGGACGGCCCAACAACACGGGCGGCAACAACAATGGCGGCGGGGATGGCGGCCCTGATGGCACTGGTGGTGGCTTTCAACCCGACATGAAAAGTGCAGGCATCGGTGCGGGTTTGATTGCAGCCGTTGCTCTGCTGATCTGGCTGGGTACGGGGTTTTTCATCGTACAAGAGGGTCAACAGGCGGTGATTACGCGTTTCGGTGAGATCAAGGGCACCAAGGAAGCTGGTTTCAACTGGCGTTTGCCGTACCCGATTGAGCGCCATGAAACCGTTGCTTTGACGCAACTCCGATCGGTAGAGATCGGGCGCGGGGCCAGCACATCTGGCGGTGGCTTGAAGGAATCGTCCATGCTGACGCAGGACGAAAATATCGTTGACATCAAATTCACAATTCAGTACCGCCTGAAAAGTGCCGCAGACTATTTATTTCAAAACCGCAACCCTGACGATGCTGTAGTCAAAGCCGCGGAGTCGGCCATCCGCGAAGTGGTTGGTAAAGGAACGATGGACACCGTCTTGAACAAAGACCGTGAATCAATTCAGCGTGATGTTGTGAAAAGCGTGCAGGCACAGTTGGACCGCTATAAAACCGGCATTCTCATTCAGACTGTCAACATCCAGAACGTACAGCCACCTGAGCCTGTACAGGCTGCGTTTGATGATGCCTTGAAAGCCGGTCAAGACCGCGACCGCCTGAAAAACGAAGGCCAGGCCTACGCCAACGACGTCGTGCCGCGCGCCAAAGGTACGGCAGCGCGTTTGAAAGAAGAAGCAGACGGCTACAAGGCAAACGTGGTGGCACGGGCAGAAGGTGATGCGCAGCGTTTTAAAGCAGTGTTAACCGAATACCAAAAAGCGCCGCAAGTCACCCGTGACCGCATGTACACCGACGCCATGCAACAAATATATTCAAGCGTGACCAAGGTCATGGTTGATTCCAGCAAGGGTAACAACTTGCTGTATTTGCCGCTTGACAAAATCATGCAGATGTCTGCGAGCCAACCGGCTGATCCAGCTGCTGCAGCACCAACCCTGCCTGCTGCGGCTGCGCCAGCGCCTTCGGCACCAGCCGCTGCCGCTGACCCGCGCGCCCGCGACGCTACCCGTACCCGTGACCGCGACAACCGCTAACAGGAAAAGAACACCATGAATAAAGTAGGTTTGGCCGTTACGACGGTGCTTTTGGCTCTTGCTGCGCTTGCCTCCACGCTGTTTGTTGTAGACCAGCGGCAGTATGGCGTTCTGTATTCGTTTGGGCAGATCAAAGAGGTGATCACCGAGCCGGGTCTGCGATTCAAGTTACCCCAGCCATTTCAAAACGTAGTCTTTCTCGACCGCCGTGTGCTGACGCTTGACAGCCCTGAAACCGGATCCATTCAAACTGCAGAAAAGAAAAATCTGGTGGTCGACTGGTTGGTGAAATGGCGCATAGCAGATGCCCGCCAGTTCATCCGGAATAACTCAGGCGGTACCAATATTTCTACCGCTGAGGCACGCCTGACGTCAGTTGTGCAAGATGCACTGAACTCTGAAGTGACCAAACGCACGGTAAAAGACGTGCTATCTACTGACCGCGACAAGATCATGCAGGGCGTGCAGCAACGTCTGATTGATGATGCAAAAACCTTTGGCATTGAAATTGTTGACGTGCGCATCAAGCGGGTGGACTTTCCGCCGTCTGTTGCTGATTCGGTCTACCAGCGAATGAAGTCAGAGCGCCAGCAAGTGGCCAATGAGTTGCGCTCAACCGGTGGCGCTGAAGGCGAAAAAATACGCGCTGATGCAGATCGTCAGCGTGAGGTGCTGATTGCTGAAGCCTACCGTGATGCGCAGAAAATCAAGGGTGAGGGCGATGCAAAAGCGTCGGCTCTGTACGCTGAATCTTTTGGCCGGGATCCGCAGTTCGCGCAGTTTTATCGTAACCTTGATGCTTATAAAGCCAGCTTCAACAAGAAAAGCGATGTGATGGTTTTAGATCCTTCGTCTGAATTCTTCAAGACCATGCGCGGTGCTGGTCTGGTCACAACACCGGCCAAGAAATAGATTGACTAATGGCGTCCAGTTTCTTGCTCGCGCTAGCGCTGGTACTGGTCATCGAAGGGCTTTTGCCCTTTTTGTCTCCCACCAGTTGGCGCAAAGCTTTTGAGCAAGCCCTGAAACTAAGCGATGGCCAGATCCGGTTTTTTGGTCTGTGCAGTGTTGTTTTGGGTTTATTGGCCATTGTTTTTTTAAGTTGACTCCCGGTCTGCGCTGCTTTCAGGCGAAAACGCACTGTGAAGCCCGGTAAAATTTCATCTTTAACAGTGCACCCCTAACCACATGCCCGCCTGGTCGTCATCATGGCAATTGCCGGATCAAATTGCCGATGTTCTGCCCTCTGAGGCGCGTCACATCGAAGAACTCCGCCGTTTGTGGCTAGACACTGCCCGCAGTTACGGTTATGAGTTGGTCATGCCGCCGCTGCTGGAGCACATTGAGTCGCTGTTGACCGGTACGGGCGAAGCGCTCGACCTGCAAACCTTCAAACTGGTCGATCAGTTGTCTGGTCGCACATTAGGTCTGCGCGCTGACACCACACCGCAGGTCGCCCGCATTGATGCCCATTTGCTGAACCGAAACGGCGTAGCGCGCTTGTGCTACTGCGGCCCCGTGTTGCACACCCGGGCTGACAGGCCGCATGCAACGCGTGAGCCTTTGCAGTTGGGGGCCGAAATTTACGGACACGCAGGGCCAGAAGCTGACCTTGAGGCGCAATTGTTGGCGTTGCAGGGCCTGCAGGCTTCTGGCATCAAAGAATTAAGCATTGACATGGCTGACGTCCGAATTGTCAACAGCTTGCTGGCTGGTACAGCTATTTCGACAAAAATACTCCGTCAAATACACGCCGCACTGGCTGCCAAAGATGGCGCTGAACTTGCCAGCCTGACTGCCAGTCTGAAAGACTTGCCTGCTGCTTCGCGTGAAGGCCTGCAAAATTTGTTGCAACTCTATGGCGATGCCAATGTGCTGGATGAGGCAGAAAAAGCCCTGCAGCCCAATGAATTTGTGCGCAAAGCGCTACAAAATTTGAGATGGCTGGCATCGCATGTTGAGGGTGCAGCCCAAGTCAGTTTTGACTTGGCCGACTTGCGCGGTTACGCCTACTACAGCGGTACGCGGTTCGCTATTTACGGCAACGGACGTGAATTGGTCCGGGGTGGGCGTTATGACGAAGTAGGTGCCGTGTTTGGGCGCAACCGGCCTGCTGCCGGGTTCAGTCTGGACTTGAAAGAACTCGTCAACGTGCTGCCGCCCAGGCCGCTCAAGGCTGCCGTACGCGCGCCGTGGGCTGAAGACACACAACTCAGCATCGCCATTGCCAAGCTACGCGCCCAGGGCGACACCGTCGTTTGCGTGCTGCCCGGTCATGAACATGAAGTCAATGAGTTTGACTGTGACCGTGATCTGATTTATGACAACGGGCAATGGTTGGTTATTGCACTTGCCAGACCCGTTTGATTCCTTTTAAGCTAACCCTACTACTACCACCACTTCCAGATGATGATCAAAAAACAAGCCACGACCGCAGGACGCAATGTTGTCGTCGTTGGTACCCAATGGGGTGATGAGGGCAAAGGCAAGCTGGTTGACTGGCTGACAGAATCTGCCCAGGGCGTGGTTCGCTTTCAGGGTGGCCACAACGCCGGGCATACGCTGGTCATCAATGGCGTTAAAACCGCGCTCAACCTGATTCCCAGCGGCATCATGCGAGCGGGTGTGAAATGCTACATCGGCAATGGCGTGGTGTTGTCAACAGCGCATTTGTTCAAAGAAATCGCGCAGCTGGAGTCGCAAGGCGTTGAGGTTCGTTCGCGCCTGCGCATCAGCGAAGCCTGCCCACTCATCTTACCTTTTCACGCAGCGCTCGACACTGCTCGCGAGGCTTTGCGAGAGCAGGGCGGTACTGAAAAGATTGGCACCACCGGCAAAGGCATTGGCCCGGCCTATGAAGACAAAATTGCCCGTCGCGCTCTGCGTGTGCAGGACTTGAAACACCCCGAGCGATTTGCTGCCAAGCTGCGCGAGTTGCTCAATCTTCATAACCATGTACTGACAACCTATCTGAACGCCCCAGCGGTTGATTTTGACGCCACTTATGCCGAGGCTATCAGCCATGCAGAGCAGCTTAAACCCATGATGGCTGATGTCTCGCGTGAGCTCAATGACGCCAACAAAGCGGGTGCCAATTTACTGTTTGAAGGCGCGCAGGGCACGCTGCTAGACGTTGACCATGGCACCTACCCGTATGTCACGTCCAGCAACTGCGTAGCGGGTAATGCGGCTGCGGGTTCCGGTGTCGGCCCGGGCATGCTGCATTACATTTTGGGTATTACCAAGGCGTACTGCACGCGTGTGGGGGGCGGGCCTTTTCCGACCGAGCTTGACTGGCAAACAGAGGGCACACCTGGCTGGCACATGAGCACCGTGGGTGCAGAGCGCGGCGTGGTCACGGGCCGCTATCGCCGCTGCGGGTGGTTTGATGCAGCGCTGCTCAAACGTTCTGCGCAGGTTAATGGCCTGAGTGGTTTGTGCATTACCAAGCTTGATGTACTGGACGGCATTGACAAACTGCTGCTGTGTACCGGTTATGAGCTGGACGGCGAAATAACTGATATTTTGCCAATGGGTGCCGACGACATTGCACGCTGCAAGCCGATTTACGAAACGCTTGACGGCTGGAAAGACGTGACCGTGGGCATCACTGACTACAACAAACTGCCTGTCAATGCGCGTTTGTATTTGCAGCGGATTGAGCAGGTCACTGGCGTGCCGATTGCGATGATTTCCACCAGTCCGGACCGCGATCACACCATCATGCTCGCGCATCCGTATCTTGCATGACCCCCACGCTTGCCCACTGCGTGGGGCCGCTGCCCTCCGAGGGGGCCGCTGCGCCTGCGGTCTCGTAAAGCCAGTCTCGCGGCCCTTGCTTGAAGGGTCACGTCCCCAGTAACTACTTTTGTATTAGTTTTAGATATTTAATAATCCTCTAGCCCAATAAAAACGGGCGTAATCAGCTATTAAAACAGGATCGTAAAACATGTTGACAGAAGACGGTAAACATCTCTACGTCAGCTATGACGAATACCACAGCCTGATTGAAAAGCTGGCCATCAAGATTCACCAATCGGGTTGGCAGTTTGACACCATCCTGTGCCTGGCACGTGGCGGTATGCGTCCTGGCGACATCTTGTCGCGTATTTTCGACAAGCCCCTCGCCATCATGTCCACCAGTTCTTACCGGGCCGATGCGGGTACAACTCAAGGCGTGCTGGACATCGCCAAATTCATCACCACGCCCAAAGGCGAAATCGCAGGCAAGGTGCTGTTGGTTGACGATCTGGCCGACACCGGTCTTACGCTCAACGCCGTCATTCATCAGCTCAAACACAACTACGTGCCCATTACCGAGCTGCGCAGCGCCGTGATCTGGACCAAAGGCGTGTCGACCTTTCAGCCTGATTATTCGGTCGAGCTGCTGCCTACCAATCCATGGATTCACCAGCCTTTTGAAAGCTACGACTCGTTGTCGCCGGTTGAGCTTTTGGCAAAGTGGAGGATTTAGCCCCCACGCTTGCCCACTGCGTGTGGCCGCTGCCCCCTGAGGGGGCCGCTGCGCCTGCGGTCTGGCAAAGCCAGTCCCGCGGCCCCTGCTTGAAGGGGGAAATTGTCTTTCCTGCTTGATAGGCTTAACCTCAGTATGTTGCTATGAGCGCTTCACCCCCCCAACTCCCCACCGCACTGATCCATCATCCCTACAAGCCGCCTGCAGGCTTTGAGGCGGTACCGCCCGCCATCCACCGGGCATCGACCGTTATTTTCCCGAGTGCTGCGGCGCTTCGTACGCGGGACTGGACGCATAAAACGGGCTACACCTATGGCCTGCACGGGACACCCACCACATTTTTGCTGGAAGAGCGAATTGCGACGCTTGAAGGCGGCAAGTACTGCACCTTGGTACCCAGTGGCCTGGCGGCTGTGGTGCTGGTGGGCATGGCGCTGTTAAAAAGTGGTGACGAGCTGCTGATACCCGACAACGCTTATGGCCCGAACAAGACTTTTGCCGCTGGCGAGCTGGCAGCGTGGGGCATTACGCATCAGTTTTATGACCCGATGAACCCCGCTGACCTGGCCAGCAAACTCAGTGTAAAAACCCGGCTGGTGTGGCTGGAGGCGCCGGGCAGTATCACGCTGGAATTTCCTGACCTGCCTGCGCTGGTAGCGGTGGTCAAAGCACACACCCGCTGTCATCCGCAGGGACTCGTGACCGCGCTTGACAACACCTGGGGCGCTGGCATTGCTTTTAATGCGTTTGAGCTGGGCGCAGACATTTCGGCTCACGCGCTGACCAAATACCCCAGCGGCGGGGCAGATGTGTTGATGGGCTCTGTCGTCACGCAAAGCGAGGCTTTGCACCATTTGGTCCACTTTTGCCACATGCGGGTGGGTTACGGCGTGGCGGGCAATGATGCCGAGCTGGTATTGCGCGGCCTCAACACCATCGCCCTTCGATATGCAGCGCAAGACGTTGCCACGCGAGCGGTCGCCACGTGGATGCAAAGCCAGCCGCAAGTCGCTGCTGTGCTGCATCCGGCGCTGCCAGACTCGCCAGGCCATGACACCTGGAAGCGGGACTGCTCGGCTGCGGCGTGCCTGTTCAGTGCGGTCTTCAAGCCCGAGTTCAGTCAATTGCAAATTGACCGCTTTTGCGACAGCCTCAAGCTTTTTAAATTGGGTTACAGCTGGGCCGGCCCGATGAGCTTGTGCGCACCGTACGACATCCCCGCGTTGCGCACAAAACCATGGCCGCACAAAGGCGGATTGGTGCGCTTTTCAGTCGGGCTGGAAGCCGCCACTGATTTACAGGCTGACTTGTTGCAAGCGCTTGTCAAAATGGCTTAGAGCAATGCATTACAGTTGGGGAAATATTCAAATGAAAGCAGCCTGTGGCAACACCCAATTACGGTTACGAAAAGCGTCAAAAAGAGCTGGCTAAAAAGCGTAAAAAAGAAGACAAACTCAAACGCAAAGCCGAAGGCAAGCCTGACGAGCCGGAAGACGGAACCGACGTGGACGGCGAGTTGCCTGACGATGGCACGCCACCTGCCGAGCCGCAGGTCTAAACGTACCCAAAGCTACTGCAATCTGTTTTTTTTACGCATTAAAACGGTCTGGAAGTCAATAAAACCGGGCGCAAGCCGCTACTTAAAGTACAGCAAACTCAGGTGGCTGCCAGCATCTGACTGGCCAGCGCCTGCATTGCTGCGAGGCTGCGGTTTGTCGGCGCTATGACCGCGGCTTGCGGGTACTGCGCAAAATTACGCTGCATGGACTGCAAATACACCGGATCGTAGTGGTTGACGAGCAGCTCGCGCACCACGCTGGCGACGTCCCCGGCACGGGCTCTAGTTTGCCAGCTGGATACCACATCTTTGCCGCGCGCTTGCGTCAGCGCACCCAGGCGGTCGCAAAAAAACTCAATATCCTTGACGAAAAAGTCGTAGTCTTCCAGCAGTAATCCGACTCGTTCATCTTCGCTCAAGTCAAGTTGCAGGCAAGGTGCGGCGCGCATGGCAGTGATCAGCCCTTCAGGGATCGTCACGTTACCCACTTTTTTGCTTTCGCTTTCTATGTAGACCGGCTGGGCAGGATCAAAACTTTTGAGTTTTGCCCAAATCAGGCTGTCATAGGCTTTTTGGCTGGGCTGCGCTGTGCCAGGTATCAGGCCCAGTACAGATGACCGGTGGTTGGCCAGTGCCTCCAGGTCAAGCACCTGCGCGCCCAGCGCTGCCAACGCTTGCAGTAGCCGTGTTTTGCCTGAACCCGTAGTGCCGCAAATCACCCGGTAGTCAAACTGTGCAGCCAATTGCGGCAAGTCAGCCACCAGTGCCGCCCGGAAAGCTTTGTAGCCACCGTCTACCAGCGTGACGTTAAAGCCGATCTGGTCAAGAATCAGCGCCAGCGAGCCGCTGCGCTTGCCGCCGCGCCAGCAATACACCAGCGGTTGCCAGTCGCGCGGTTTGTGAATCACGTCACGCTCAAGGTGTGCAGCAATGTTTTTGGCAACCAACGCAGCGCCGCGTTTTTTGGCATCAAAAGCACTGATCTGTTTGTATTCAGTGCCGACAAGCTGGCGTTCTGCGTTGTTCAGACTGGGCCAGTTAACAGCGCCCGGCAGGTGGTCTTCAGCAAATTCACCTTCACTGCGGGCGTCTATTACGTCGCAGAACTGACCGAGCTTGCTCAAGGCATCGTTCGCTGAGATTTTGCTCAAACTCATTTCAGAAGTTTTTTCAGTTCAAGCCACACATTGGCCAGCATCTTGGGCTGGGCCTGCTCATTGGGGTGTATGCGGTCGGCCTGAAACAGGTTAGTGGCATCTGGCACGTCAGCCACGCCAGCCAAGAAAAATGGCATCAGCGCAACCTTTTCAGATTTGGCTACTTTTGTGAACAAGCCCGAGAAAGTCGCGCCATAAGCGCCGCCGTAGTTGGGCGGTACTTGCATACCCAGCAACAGCACTTTGGCACCGGCCTTTTTGGCGGCTTGCGTCATGGCTGTCAGGTTGGCCTCAGTCATGTCCAGCGGCAGCCCGCGCAGGGCATCATTGCCCCCAAGCTCAATGATCACAATGCTGGGTTTGTGTGTTTTAAGCAAAGCAGCAAGCCGTGAACGGCCACCCGACGTGGTGTCGCCGCTGATGCTGGCGTTGATGACTTTTGCGCTTTTCTTTTCGCTGGCCAACTGATTTTCAAGCAAAGCTACCCAACCTGCGCCGCGTTTTAAGCCGTACTCGGCACTGAGCGAATCACCCACCACCAAGATCGTATTGGGCACTGCTGAATGGACTGGAACGGCAATCACGCCCAGCAGCATCAGCGCCAGAAATGCTTGATGGCCTTTCACCGTTAGCTGCGCAAAGAGCTTGGTAAAGTACAAAGCATAAAAATTCAGTGTTGAAAAGGTCATCATGTCTGTTTCAGTAATTCCAAGCGATGCAATTGTTGCCGTTCAGCATATTTTCAAGTCAGTCAGTGACTCCACCGGCACGCTGACTATTTTGCGCGATATTGACTTCACGCTCGCGCCCCGTGAAACCGCCGCCATTGTCGGCGCGTCAGGCTCGGGCAAAAGCACGCTTTTGTCCATCATTGCCGGGCTGGACACACCGACCAGCGGCACGGTGCGCTTGGCCGGACAAGATATTTTTGCGCTAAGCGAAGACGACAGAGCCGCGCTGCGCGCGCAAAAGGTCGGCTTCGTATTTCAAAGTTTTCAGTTAATGGGTAATTTGACGGCGCTGGAAAACGTCATGTTGCCTCTGGAATTGTCGGGCACCAAAAACGCCCGCAGCCTGGCGCAGGAGATGCTCAAGCGCGTGGGCTTGGGCGAACGATTGACCCATTACCCCAAAGTGCTGTCGGGCGGCGAACAACAGCGGGTGGCTTTGGCCCGAGCTTTTGTGGTGCAACCCGCAGTGCTGCTGGCCGACGAGCCCACCGGTAGTCTGGACTTTGCAACCGGTGACACCGTGATGCAGCTGATGTTTGAGCTGAACCGGGAGTTGGGCACCACACTGGTGCTGGTGACACACGACAAGGCCATCGCCAGCCGGTGTGAGCGACGTATCACCATCGAAGCCGGACAAATCAGCTCACTGACCTGAAAGAACTTTGGTGTGGCTGACTGCGGGTTGGCGCTGCGGGAATGTCATGAGTTTTTGTCATGGGCTTACCGTGAAAATACACGATCTGAATTGCACAGTTGCAAGTGATTCGCTGCAAGTACAGCCTTACGCCTGCATGGTGCGCAAGGACGACCCGGAATTCAAAAAACTGCCTGGGTTCAATCCGCCGATGCGCTCCAGCGGTTGCCCCAGTTTTTGGTTGTTACCTTGTCAATGCTGCGCCGGTCTCGTTTGGTCGGGCGGCCATGCGCCAGGCTGTTGGCGGGCTCCAGGCGTTGCTGCTCGGCCAGCTTCTCGCGCAACTTCATACTGGCCTCGGTTTCTTCGTACAGCAACTGGGCAGCCGGTGCGCCACCGCGTTTGTCGCTGATACCGCGCACCACCAGCGTACGTGTCACCGGCCCCTGGCGCAGCACCACCGTATCGCCCACCTTGACCTCTTTGGCAGGTTTGACTTCCAGGTCATGGATGCGCACCCGGCCTTTGTCAATTTCTTCGGTAGCCAAGCTACGGGTTTTGTAAAAGCGTGCGGCCCAAAGCCACTTGTCGATACGTAATTTATCCATCTCAATACATTCTGCCGTTAAACGAACAAAGGCAGGCGCACGGTGGCATCAAGACCCGTCACCACACCATGTTGCACGCGGTTGCTCAGGGTAATCGTACCGCCCAGCACCTGCACAATTTCTTTGCAAATGGCCAAACCCAGACCAGAACCGCGTGCCACCGCGCCCGCTGAAAATGGTTGAAACAGTCGCTGCGCCAGCTCCGTGTCTATGCCCGTCCCGCTGTCAGCCAGCGTCAAGGCGGCATGGGTGCTGTCTCGCACAATGCGCACCGACAGGCTCCCAGATGCAGGCGTGTGCTTGATGGCGTTGTGCAGCAAATTGCGGGTCAGCTCGGTCAGCATCCATTCGTGGGCCGCCAGCGGCGCGGCTACGGTGTCGATTGAAAAGTCAATATTTTTGTCGGCTATCAAAGCTGACAAATCCAGTGCAACCGCCCGCATCATGTCGGCCAGGTCCAGTGTTTTAAGTTCAGGCTGCTGGCGCAGTTGCTCTACTTTTGCCAGTGCCAGCATCTGGTTGGCCACCAGTGTGGCGCGGTCAACCGTCTGGTTGATGTCGGCCAGCGCGGCCAGCGGTTGCTGGTCGCCCCGCATGGCTGACTGCACCTGCACTTTTAGCACCGCCAGCGGGGTGCGCAATTGATGCGCTGCATCGCGTACAAAGCGTTTTTGGTTTTCCAGCAGGCCAGCGAGCCGGGCCATCACGGCATTTGTCGCGTCAACCAGCGGCATCAGTTCGCGCGGTGCGTCAGGCGTGGAAATCGCGTTTAAATCACCTTCAGACCGCGCCTGCAGCTGCTGGCTCAAGCGGCGTACGGGCAGCGTCGCCCGCTGCACCACCACCATTACCACCAGCGCAATCACGGCCAGTAACAGGGCTTGCCGCCACAGCGTGTCAAAAAGCACGCTGCGTGCCAGGGTGCGGCGCAGCTCCAGCGTTTCAGCGACCTGAATCACCGCCATGGCGCGGCCGTTGGACGAGGCCACGGGCTGCATCAACACCGCCACCCGCACCGGGGTGCCTTCAAACGTATCGTCGTAAAAATCAACCAGCGCTGCGTAAGCTGGTTTGGCGCTGATTTCGCCCCGCCAAAAGGGCAGCTCCGCGTAGCCTGATACCAGCGTACCCGTCAGGCTGGACACCCGGTAAAACAGGCGGCTCTGGTTGTCTGCCTCAAAGGCTTCGAGCGCCGCGTAGGGCACCGTGACGCGCAAGACGGCCTCAGTGTCGTAGCCAGTTACGTCAAGTTGCTCACCAATTGATTTGGTCGATGCCAGCAACGTCCGGTCATACGCAGTGTTGATGGCGCTCAAAGCCTGGCTGTACAGGCTGATGGTGTTAATGCAAACCAGCAAACCCACAGGCAGCAAAATGCCAAGCAACAAATAACGCCTGAGAGACCTGCGCTGCGAAAGACTTGTCATGGCATAACCATCACGCGTTGGCCTTGATCAGGTAGCCCAAGCCGCGCAGCGTCATCAGCGTGACACCGCACAACTGCAGCTTTTTACGCAGGCGGTACACCACCACTTCAATCGCTTCATACTGCACGTCAGCCTGGCCCGGAAACACCAGTTCAAAAAGCTGTTCTTTTGACACCGCGTGCCCGTGTTTGAGCAGCAGCGTTTGCAGCAGCTTGCGCTCGCGCGGGGTCAAGTCCATCGCCTCGTTGTCGTGGTATACCGCGCCGCTACTTTTTTCATAGCGCAATGTGCCCAGTTGTATGCTGCCTGCCTCGTCAGCCTCACTGGGGTCATTCAAGCCGCCGGCCTGGGTTGCGCGCCTGCGTACCATCGCACGCAGCCGTGCCTCCAGCTCGTCCAGGTCAAACGGCTTGGGCAGGTAGTCGTCAGCGCCCAGGTTCAGGCCCATGATGCGGTCGCCTACTGTGCCGCGCGCGGTGGCAATCAACACAGGCGTGTTCAGGCCACTTTTGCGTGCCTGCGCCAGCACCTCCAGCCCATCCAGGCCGGGCAGGGTCAGGTCCAGCAACACCACATCAAAACGTGTCGCCCGCCATTTTTCAAGCGCTTGCAAGCCGTTACCGCACGGGAAAACCTTAAAGCCCCGGCGGCTCAGGCTGCGCTCCAGCGCGTTTTGCATGGTGGCATCGTCTTCAACAAGCAGGAGTTTCATGTGTTCAAGAGTTTGACAGACAACGCCCTAGCATTTCCCCTAGGCTTTTGGACAGCCGTTTGACAGGAATGGGGCGCATCATGGCGAAGTGGTTTTTATATGTCACTTCAGGAGATCATCATGTCCAGTCTTATGCGTCGCGATACCTTTTTAAAATCCATGGTTGCCCTTGCTGCCGGGGGCGCAACAGCGTCATTTTCCCTTTCAGCACTGGCCCAACCTGCTGGGGCCAATATCAAAATGATGATTCCCGCTAACCCTGGCGGCGGCTGGGACACCACGGGCCGTGCCCTGGGCAAAGCCATGCAAGAGTCCGGTGCAGCCAGTACCGTGACGTTTGAAAACAAGGGCGGCGCTGCTGGCGCGTTGGGCCTGGCCCAGTTTGTCAATGGTGCCAAAGGCGACGGCAACGCCATCATGGTGATGGGCGCTGTCATGCTGGGCGGCATCATTACCGGCAAGCCACCCGTTAACCTGAGCACGGCCACACCCATTGCCCGCCTGACCAGCGAATACAACGTGTTTGTGCTGCCAGCGAACTCACCTTTCAAGTCGATGGCTGAAGTGATTGAGCAGCTTAAAAAAGACCCGGGCAGCGTGAAGTGGGGCGGCGGTTCGCGGGGTTCTACCGAGCACATTGCAGCGGCCATGATTGCCCGGGCAGTCGGTGTCGACCCCGCCAAGATCAACTACGTTGCCTTCAGGGGCGGCGGTGAGGCGACAGCCGCTATTTTGGGCGGCAATGTCACCGTCGGCGGCAGTGGCTACAGCGAATTTGCTGAATTTATTGCCTCTGGCAAGATGAAAGCAATTGCCGTCACGTCTGACACGCGCCTCAAAGGCGTGGCCGTGCCGACGCTGAAGGAGCAGGGTATTGACGTGGTAATTGGCAACTGGCGCGGCGTGTACGGCGCGCCTGGCATCACACCCGCCCAGCGCAAAGAGCTGACTGACGTGGTGCTCAAAGCCATCAAGGCCAAGAGCTGGACGGACGCCTCCGAGAAAAACAACTGGACATCCGCTGTGTTGACGGGTCCTGCGTTTGACAAATTTGTGGATGATGATTTTGCCAGCTTGCGCGCGACGATGGTCAAGTCTGGCATGGTGTAAAAAATGACACAACACCCACCGTCAACGCTTCAAACCATCGTAGCCAGTGGCGTCCTGCTACTTGGCCTGGCGTTGGCGGTTGGTGCTGTCAGCATTCCGTCGGCGGCAGGTTACGGCGGCGTGGGGCCCAATTTTTTACCGTGGGTAGTGTCCATTGCTTTGGTGCTGTGCGGCGGTTTCATGGTGTGGGAGTCGCGCACCGGCGGCTTTCGCGCCATGGGCGAGCCAGACGACATTGCCCCTTGCTGGTCTGGCTTTGCGTGGGTATCAGCGGGGTTGCTGGCCAACGCTGCGCTCATCACCACCATCGGATTCATATTCAGTTGCACACTGTGTTTTGTACTCGCCGTGCAGGGCTTGCGCACTGCAAATGGCACGGCTGACTTCAAGCCCGGCACACTGCTTAAAAATGCGCTGATTGGCATGGCGATTGCCGCCCCGGTGTACTGGATGTTCACCAAATTTCTGGCGATTAATTTGCCTGGCCTGACATCTACCGGGTGGCTTTGAGCCAATATTTTTATGGATATCTTCGCTCAACTCATGCAGGGCTTTGCCACTGCCGCCACACCGGTCAATCTGCTCTGGTGCTTTGTCGGTTGCGCCCTGGGCACAGCCGTTGGCGTACTCCCCGGTATCGGCCCGGCTGTTGCCGTTGCCATGCTACTGCCCATTACTGTCAAGGTCGAGGCCACCGCCTCCATGATTTTTTTCGCCGGCATTTATTACGGCGCCATGTACGGCGGCTCGACCACCTCAATTTTGCTCAACACGCCGGGGGAAACCGCCAGCATGGTCACAGCGATGGAGGGCAACAAAATGGCCAAGAGCGGGCGCGCAGGCGCGGCACTGGCCACGGCGGCAATTGGCTCGTTTGTAGCGGGCACGATTGCGACGGTAATCGTCACGCTGTTTGCCCCCATCGTGGCTGAATACGCCGTCAAACTTGGGCCGCCTGAATACTTCATGCTGATGTTGCTGGCGTTTACCACTGTTAGCGCCGTGCTGGGCAAAAGCACAATCCGCGGATTAACTGCTTTGTTCATTGGCCTGGCGGCTGGCCTTATCGGGCTGGATCAGATTTCAGCGCAGGCGCGCTACACAGGCGGCGTGCCCGAGCTGCTGGACGGCATTGAAATCGTACTGGTGGCTGTCGGCCTGTTTGCCGTGGCTGAGGCGCTGTACGCCGTGCTGTATGAAGGCAAGCAGGCGGATACGCAAAACAAGCTCAGCAAGGTCTACATGACAGGCAAGGACTGGCGTCGATCCATCCCGGCCTGGTTGCGCGGCACGGCCATTGGCGTGCCGTTCGGCTGCATTCCCGCAGGCGGTACCGAGATACCAACATTTTTAAGTTACGCCACCGAAAAAAAGATGGCCAAAGACAAATCAGAATTTGGCAACCAGGGCGCCATTGAAGGTGTAGCCGGGCCGGAAGCCGCCAATAACGCCACCGTCACCGCCGCCATGATCCCGCTGCTCACACTCGGCATCCCCACGTCGAATACCACTGCCATTTTGCTGGGCGCGTTTCAAAACTACGGCATTCAGCCCGGGCCACAACTCTTCACCTCCTCGTCTACGCTGGTGTGGGCGTTGATTGCGTCGCTGTACATTGGCAACGTCATGCTGCTGGTGCTTAATTTGCCGCTGGTCGGCCTGTGGGTCAAGCTGCTCAAAATCCCCAAACCGTATCTGTACGCAGGCATTTTGATTTTTGCAACAGTCGGCGTGTACGGCATGCGGCAAAGTGCGTTCGATTTGTTTTTGCTTTACGCCATTGGCGTGCTGGGCGTGGTGATGCGGCGCTTTGACTTCCCGACCGCGCCCGTCATCGTCGGCATGATTCTGGGCCCGCTGGCTGAAGCGCAACTGCGCAACGCCATGTCGATAGGCGAGGGCAGTGCGATGGTGTTCGTGCAGCGCCCGGTATCGCTTATTTTGATTTTT
>JAYURC010000106.1:0-3029 GCA_043756405.1 Polaromonas sp. | reverse complement strand
ACGTCAACAACCTGGAGCAGGTGCAAGCCGTGATGCAAGCCGCCGACGAGGTGGGCGCGCCGGTGATTTTGCAGGCCAGCGCAGGCGCACGCAAATACGCAGGTGAGTCCTTCATCAAGCACCTGATTGCCGCCGCGATTGAGGCCTACCCGCACATCCCGCTGGTCATGCACCAGGACCACGGCCAAAGCCCCGATGTGTGTCAGGGCGCGATTAATCTGGGCTTCAGCTCGGTGATGATGGACGGCAGCCTGATGGCTGACGGCAAAACCATTGCTGACTACGACTACAACGTGGACGTGACCCGTAAGGTGGTGGACATGGCGCACATCAAGGGCATCACGGTTGAAGGCGAACTCGGTTGCCTGGGCAGCCTGGAAACCATGAAGGGCGACAAGGAAGACGGCCACGGCACCGACGCCACCATGACGATGGACCAGCTGCTCACCGACCCTGAGCAGGCGGCAGACTTCGTCAAGCGCACGCAAATTGACGCGCTGGCGATTGCCATTGGCACCAGCCACGGCGCATACAAGTTCACCCGCAAGCCCACTGGCGACATTCTGGCAATTGGCCGCATTCAGGAAATCCACCGCCGCATTCCCAACACGCACCTGGTCATGCACGGCTCGTCCAGCGTGCCGCAAGACCTGCTGGCCATCATCCGCCAATACGGCGGCGACATGAAAGAAACCTACGGCGTGCCAGTCGAAGAAATTCAAAAAGCCATCCAATTTGGCGTGCGCAAAATCAACATCGACACCGACATCCGCCTGGCCATGACGGCCGCCGTGCGCAAGTTTTTGCATGAAAACCCAAGCAAGTTTGACGCACGCGAATGGCTCAAACCCGCGACCGCCGCGGCCAAAGCGATTTGCAAAGAGCGTTATCTGCAGTTCGGCTGCGAAGGCCAGGGCGCGAAGATCAAGGGCGATACGCTGCAGGTTGTGGCTGGCAAATACGCCAAAGGTGAGTTAGAGCAAGTGGTGCATTGAGGCTACAACTCCCCCCTTCTGGGGGAGGAAAGATCGAAGTTCCCTCCCCCTTCCGGGGGAGGCAAGATCCAAGTTCCCACCCCCTCTGGGGGAGGGTTAGGGTGGGGGCAAATGCAGAATAGTTACCAGCATCGTGCGTGCCCTCAACCTAACCTACCCCGGACAAAGCAAAGAGCGATAAAAGCGCTGGCATAATCGTTATACACATCAAAGGTGTATAGCCATGAACACACGAACCAATATTGTTTTAGACGACGAGCTCGTTGCGCAAGCCATGACGCTTGCGCGGGTGACGACCAAGAAGGCAGCGGTTGAGGCGGCTCTCAGGGCCTATGTGCGCAAGCCTGATTATTCAAGCCTGCTGGCACTGCAGGGTGAAAACTTGATAGACCCTGACTACGACCCAAGGGGGCCTTATGGCTTGACGCAGGCTGCGCTCGAGCGGCGGGGCTGGCATACGTTTGAAGATGCCCGGTTGGCGCATGAAAAGCAATTTGACGAGCGCCAGAAAAAACCTGCAAGTTCTGCCAAGGCTAAATCAAAGCTCGTACGTTCTGCGCGGGCTGCGGCGTGATTCTTGACACGTCAGCCTGGATTGAATTCTTGCGTGTTACCGGCACGCGTGCTGATCTGGAGCTCAGGCGGGCATTCAAAAATGCCAGTCCTGTGTGGATTCCTGAAGTGGTTTACCGCGAGGTCTTGCAAGGCGCAAGCAACACGCAACATTTCATACGATTGCAGACTGCCCTCGATGAGCTTTCCCTTTATGCAAGCCCCGACCCGTTTGAATTGGCTCGCAGCGCATCGTTGCTCTATGCCAGGTGCCGCTGGCAAGGCATCACCATTCGCAGCCCCAACGACTGCCTGATAGCGGCCTGTGCCATCGAAGCCGATGTGCCGCTGCTACAGGCTGACCGCGATTTTTTAATCTTGGCGCTGGTTGACAAGCGCTTAAAACTACTCTGAATTTTATGACCACTGTCCACACCTCCTCCATCACCTCCCTGCCCCTGCTGGCCCGTGGCAAAGTCCGCGACAACTACGCCGTAGGCAAAGACCGGCTGCTGATGGTGGCCAGTGACCGCATCAGTGCGTTTGATGTGATTTTGGGCGAACCCATCCCCGGCAAGGGTGCGCTGCTGACGCAGATGGCGCTGTTC
Organism: Polaromonas sp.; assembly: GCA_043756405.1. Classification (GTDB taxonomy): domain Bacteria; phylum Pseudomonadota; class Gammaproteobacteria; order Burkholderiales; family Burkholderiaceae_C; genus Polaromonas. Next base: position 874 of record JAYURC010000106.1, on the reverse strand, counting down.
TGGTTTGCCCGCCTTAGCCACATTTGCCCCAACCACCTGACAGGCGAAGCGCCGACCAGCGTCGTTGCGGCTGCTGAAGTACCCCAGGTCGCCGAGCGCTCGATGCTCGTCAAACGCCTCAAACCCATTCCGGTCGAGGCCGTGGTGCGCGGCTATTTGGCCGGCAGCGGCTGGGCTGAATACCAGGCCGGCCAGTCGGTGTGCGGCGTGCCGCTGCCCGCAGGCTTGAAGAACGCCAGCAAACTGCCCGAGCCCATCTTTACCCCCGCCGCCAAAGCCGCGCAGGGCGAGCATGACGAGAACATCAGCTACGAGCAGGTCGTGGCGGTAGTGGGCGCTGACTTGGCCGAAAAAATCAAGCGCATCAGCATTCAAATCTACCTCGAAGCTGCGGCATTTGCCCTGACCAAAGGCATCATCATTGCCGACACCAAGTTTGAGTTTGGACTTAGCGACGACGGCACATTAACGCTGATGGACGAAGTGCTGACGCCCGACTCATCACGCTACTGGCCGATTGAAGGTTACGAAGCGGCGTTTGCCGCCGGGCAAAACCCACCCAGCTACGACAAACAATTTGTACGCGACTGGCTGGAAGCCGTGCGCATCAACGGCAAGCCGTGGGACAAAACCCCACCCGCTCCACGCTTGCCTGATGACGTGATTGCCAAGACTGCGGCGAAGTATCAGGAAGCCCGTACTCGCTGAACTCGCGGCTGATGGCTTAACAGGACAAATCTTTCTTGCTCCTTCCCCCTCTGGGGGAAGGCTGGGGTGGGGGCTCGCGCGATGCCTGACATTCAACGTATATTGCCTCTAGCCCAATTAATACAAGCGTAAGCAGCTATCGAATCAGTTGCAAATGAGTATCGAT
>JAYURC010000105.1:0-7208 GCA_043756405.1 Polaromonas sp. | reverse complement strand
AAATCCCGGCGCTGCTCAAGTTGGGCATGTTGCCCAAAATCAGCTTCCGGTGGTCTGCGGCCAAACAGGCCTGGGCTGACCCTGCCACCCAGAACATCACCAAACTGATGCTTCCGGCACTGCTGGGCGTCAGTGTGGCGCAAATCTCACTGCTGATCAACACTCAAATTGCCTCGCACCTCACCCCGGGCAGCGTGAGCTGGCTGACTTATGCCGACCGCCTGATGGAGTTCCCCACCGCCATGCTGGGCGTGGCGATTGGCGTGGTGCTGATGCCCCAGTTGGCCGCAGCGAAAGCTGCAAACGATGCGGAAAAATACTCCAACATGCTTGATTGGGGCTTGCGCATTGTGGTGCTGTTGGGCTTGCCCAGTGCTGTCGCGCTTTTGACGTTTGCCCAGCCACTGGTAGCCACGCTCTACCACTACGGCGCATTCACGGATCGTGACGTGGCGCAGACCACCACGGCGCTGATGGGCTACGGCGCGGGGCTGATTGGTCTGGTCGCCATCAAAGTGCTGGCGCCTGGCTTTTATGCCAGCCAGGACATCAAGACGCCGGTGCGCATCGCGATCGTGGTGCTGGTCATCACGCAGCTGCTCAATATGGTTTTTGTGCCGTATTTTCAGCATGCCGGTCTGGCGCTGGCCATTGGTGTGGGGGCGATGATCAACGCGTTGTGGCTGCTGATTGGGCTGATCAAGCGTGGTAGCTACAAGCCTGCGCCTGGTTGGGGAATATTTGCCCTGCAAGTGGTGGCTGCCAGCGCGTTGCTAGCGGTGTTTTTACTGTGGGCAGCGGGCGCGGTGAACTGGGTTGGTCTGAAAACCGCTTATCTGCAACGAATTGGGTTGCTAGCAGCCGTTATATGCGCGGGAGCTGCTATGTATTTTGTAGCGCTTTGGGCGGCAGGGCTGAAGTTGCGGAAATTGATGCGACGCTAAGCAGCGTCGGGCTACAGGGCGGGGGTGAGAGCTGATGACTTCACAACAGATTTGTGAGAAAGTACTGCCATGCATTTAAATCTGGACACGCCGACAGCGCTCGAATACTTCACCAGCCTGGTGCAAAGCGATACCCATTTTCCGCTGCTGGAAACCGCCATCAGTCTGGCGCAAGATGAATACCCAGACCTGGATATGCAGCAGGTTCTGAGTGATGTTGACCAGTTGCAGGCACGCCTGAAGCGGCGCTTGCCGGCTGATGCTTCTGCCCTGCAAAAACTGAGGATACTCAGCCAGTTTTTCTTTCGCGACCTGGGGTTCGGTGGCAACCTGAACAACTATTACGACCCTGACAACAGCTACATCCACGTGATGCTGAAAACCCGGCGTGGCATCCCCATCAGCCTGGCGGTGCTGTGGCTGGAGTTGGCAAGCAGCCTTGGGCTGAACGCACGCGGTGTGGCCTTCCCGGGGCATTTCATGGTCAAGGTCAATCTGCCGAAAGGTCAGGTGGTGATTGACCCTTTTACGGGCCAGTCACTGAGCCGTGAAGAGTTGTCTGAGCGGCTTGAGCCGTTTCGCCAGCGCCGCCTGGCAGACAGCGATGGTCAAAGCGACGGTGGAAGCGACTACGACACGCCGATTGGTCTGTATTTGCAGTCTGCGCTGCCGCGCGACATCATCAGTCGCATGCTGCACAACCTGAAAGAAATTCACCGTATGCAAGAAGACTGGCCGCGCCTTATTGCGGTGGTAGACCGCCTGATCGTGCTGCACCCCGACGCCTGGGTTGAGTACCGTGACCGGGGTCTGGCCTGGGCCGTACAAGGCCAGGCATCGCGCGCTGTGCCCGACCTGGAGCAGTACCTGGCGCATGCCAGCGATGCAACAGATCTGGAAGTGGTGGCGCAGCGTGTGGCAACTCTGCGCCGCCAAGCCACCTGACGCTTTAATAAGGGGCGCTTCGTTACTGCGATGATTTGCAATGAATTTCAAAACGATATAAAAATCAAAGTTTGATAAAAACGAACGATTTAGCCAGCTACCCACTAAATTCGGTCTCAAGTAGCTAGGATTTCTGTAGCAAATTTGCATTAGAAGAATGGCTGGATGGGGTGCCTGCAAGGCCAAACTGCTGCCACGCTCGTCGCAGCTGTGTGTCTGAGGTGAAGCCCGCTGCGTGAGCTGCATTGGTCACATTGTGGCCAGCATTGAGCGCAACTTGTGCAGTAGCCAGCCGAATACCGCGCAGGTAGTGCAGTGGTGCAATGCCAGCGTGCTCGGTGAACAAGCGTGTCAAGTGCCTGGGCGAGGTGTGAGCCACGTCTGCCATGCGCGGCAAGTTCCAGCCGTGAGCAGGCTGCTGGCTAACGGCGTCTTGCACCCTGTGCAGAGCTGGATGCAGGTGGTCTCTAAAAGCTAGAAAGGGCGACAGCTCCGGGTCATGCGGCCCGCGGCGCAGGGGCATGACCATGGTTTGCGCGACGCGAGCCGCTATGGCAGGGCCGCAATGCCTGGCAATCAAATGCAGCGCCAAGTCCATGCCTGTTGTCACACCCGCGCTGCTATGAACCGGGCCGTCTTCCACAAATACGCGGTTGCTGATTACTTCACACAAGGGCTCAATGGATTGCAGCTCGTCAAGGTGATGATGGTGCGTTGTCACGCGCCTGCCTTTGAGTAGACCCGCATGCGCTGCCATGACAGCACCCGCGCACACCGTGACCAGCTCCAGCTTATGGGCTTTAAGGCGTAAACCGCGTAGCCAGTGAAGCATGGCGCGGGCAGGCTCAGATGTCACCACGATATTGCTGCCCGGCTGGCCAACCAGCACGACCCAGGCAGGGCTGGGTAGCTGCACGGGCAACGTAGCCAGTCCTGTCAATTGCGCGCCTACAGAGGTCACCGCATCGGGCGTAGGGCCAGCAAAATGCAAGTCAAACTGCGGCGGCTTTCCCTGCGCTTCCAGCGCCTGGTTGGCAATGCGCAGCGCTTCTGCAGGGCCCGCCCAGTCGAGCACCAAACTGCTGGGAAGCAGTGCGAACAAGACGTGAATGTACGGTGTGTTGACGAGCATGATGAAAAGTTTTATTGCTATAAAAAAAGTAGCTGTTTAACCTGCATTTATTGGCCTAGATGTAAAAAGTTTCTGTAAAAAGACTAAACCGACTTGACACATTAAAAATTGGCTTTAAATGGTTGCCCAGCGCTTTCTAAAGTGCGGTTGTGAGGTAATCGTACTTATAAATAAAAACTTTAAACCTGAAAATACGGGCGCAAAAGCTCCTGAAAAATACCATTGAGTTAAGCCTGTATCTCGTCACCGATTTAATGCAATCGCCTTGAATCCCAGTGATAAGCCATTTGTAACGCTGTGCGGTGCGCCAGATCGGCACCACCCAATCTCCCGACCAAATGCAAGCTCATATCAATGCCCGCGCTGATTCCTGCTGAGGTTACCAACTTGCCGTTATCAACCCACCGCACGCCTTCGCGCACGATGAGCGCAGGAAATTGCTGCCGTAAATTGTTTATGTCTTCCCAATGCGTTGTTACCTCATCAGTGTGAATCGCGCCACTTGCCGCCAGTAGAAATACGCCTGTGCAAACAGACGCTGTGATACGTGATTTAGTCGCTGTATCAGCAGTCCACTTTAAAGTCTCAGGGCAACACATCGCGGCGTCCACCACGCCGCCGGGCACGACCAACACGTCTGGCAGTGGACAGTTTGCGAAGCTGTGATCGGGCAGCACCTTGAGCCCGGCCCGTGCTGTGACAGGCTGGCCTACCCGTGAGACGCAAACTACGTCAAACAGGCGTGCCGCATCCGGCTGTCCGCGGCCATGCACCCGGCTGGCGGTGGTAAAAACTTCATACGGACCAGCAAAGTCCAGCACCTCAACATCGTCAAACACCAAAATTGCTACCTGCATGGTCATGGTTAGCTTTCAACCAGGCGAGAGAGCACAGTTTGCACGCTGCAAACCGTGGCAAAGCGGCCTTCAAGCACAGTGGCCGTGCGCGTTTTGATGTCGGCCGCGCTCAAGGTTTGGCCGTCGGGCTGCTGCATGTCCCAGGTCAGCGTGGCGTCTAGTGCGTAGTCAATGGCATAGCCTTCGTCGCTGGCGTGGCGCGTGGTCGTCTCGCAGCACTGTTCAGTGCGGATGCCGCTGACAATGATTTTTTCAATGGCGTTTTGCCGCAGCCAAACCCCTAAACCTGTACCGACGAGTGCACTGTGGCGGTTTTTATAAAACGTGGCTGCCGGGGCGAAGTGGTGAAGCTCGACCAAAGGTTTTACGTGACCCGACTCCACGGCAAACGCATTGCCGGATTCAGACGGCCCGTCGACATGAAAAATCCGCACCACTGGGACGTTATTGGCGAGGCAGCCATCCGTCAAGGCATTTTGTGCTGCCAGGTAAGCTGGCAGGTCTTGCTCGGTAAAGTAAGGGCGATGGCGGAAGGATTCCTGCGCGTCGATCACTAAAAGACATGTTTTCATGAATAAGGCTCCTTGAGTAAAGAGCTTGATCATGCGGGTTCGCAGTTGTTTTATCCAGTCGAAAGCGGACAGGATCCGATCAAATCAGGACGCATGGCAAGTCAGTTTACTGTCACACTGGCTCCATCGCCCTTTTCTGCAATCGCGCCAATCTGGAAAACCAACTCGCCCGCATCCCGTAGCGTCTCGGCGGTCGTGCTGGCATTGGCCGCATCAACCACCACCACCATGCCGATGCCGTTGTTAAAGGTGCGGTTCATCTCGATGTCGTCAATACCCGCAGTCGTTTGCAGCCACGCAAACAGTTCGGTTTGCGGCCAGCTGCCCTTGACCAGATGCGCGGCTGTGCCTGCCGGCAGCACGCGGGGAATGTTCTCAAGCAGCCCGCCGCCGGTGATGTGGGCCAGGGCCTTAATGGGGTGAATAGCCAAAGCAGCCAAAACGTTTTTCACATACAACCGGGTCGGTTCCATCACGGCATGTTTGAAGGGTTTGCCATCCAGCGTGTCAGGCAACGCGTTGCCTGCGCGTTCAATGCATTTGCGCACCAGACTAAAACCGTTGGAATGCACGCCGCTGCTGGCCAAGCCCAACACCACATCGCCGGGTGCTACGCCAGCGCCACTCAAAATTTTTGACTTTTCAACCGCGCCCACACAAAACCCGGCCAGGTCGTATTCACCGGCTGGGTACATGCCCGGCATCTCGGCGGTTTCGCCGCCTATCAGGGCGCAGTTGCTTAACTCGCAGCCTTTGGCAATGCCGCCGATCACCGCTGCGGCGACTTCCACATCCAGCTTGCCGCAGGCGAAGTAGTCAAGAAAGAACAATGGCTCTGCGCCTTGCACCAGCACGTCGTTCACGCTCATGGCTACCAGGTCAATGCCGACGGTGTCGTGCATTTGCCATTCAAACGCCAGCTTGAGCTTGGTGCCCACGCCGTCGGTGCCGCTGACCAGCACGGGTTCTTTAAACTTTTTGGACACTTCAAACATGGCGCCAAAGCCGCCAATGCCTGCTAGCACACCGTCGCGCATGGTTTTTTTGGCCAGTGGCTTGATTCTCTCAATCAGCGCGTCACCCGCATCAATGTCAACACCGGCGTCTTTGTAGCTGATGGGGGAGGGGGTGTTTGGGGTCGTCATGGTGGCTGGTCAGTGAGGGGAAGGGCGGTCTTGCGCAGCGCAAGCCGATAGAATCGAGCCTGAGATTCTAAAGGCTTTATGCAATTTACCCCCACCCAAAAACGCGCCTCCGCCTGGTGCCTGATTGCCGTATTGATTGTGCTGGCGCTCTGGTTGCTAGGCCCGGTGCTGACGCCTTTCGTCGTGGCAGCGGTGCTGGCCTACGCACTAACGCCGCTGGTTAACAAGCTGAACCGCATGGGCAAAGGGCGGTTGCCGCGTGTGGCGGCCGTTATTTTGGTTGAGCTGATGTTCATCATTGCCACCCTCTGCCTTTTGCTACTGATTTTGCCTATCGTCATCAAGGAAATCCCCCTGATACGCGAACAGGTTCCCTTGCTTGCAGACCGTTTTACCAATGGTTTGACGCCGTGGCTGGCGCAGTATGGCATTTACGTTTCTCTGGACGTCGGTAGCCTTAAAGTCCTGGCGCTGAAGTATTTAAACGCCAATCACGAAGACATGTTCGGCTCATTGTTGTCGTCGCTGCGCCTGGGCGGCAGTGTGGCGCTGGCCATTGTTGGCAATGTGGTGTTGATACCCGTGGCGCTGTTTTATTTGCTGATGGACTGGGACAAATTTGTTGCGCGAATCCTGGAACTGGTGCCGCCGCTCATGCGCAGCGCCTTTGACAGCTTTACCGATGAGTCTGATTCGGTGCTGGGCCAGTATTTGCGCGGGCAAATGCTGGTAATGCTGGTGATGGCTGCTTTTTATGCGGTTGGACTGGCGTTGTTTGGGCTTGATCTGGCGTTGCCGATTGGTATTTTCACGGGGTTGGCAATGTTTATCCCGTACCTCGGCTTTGGCATTGGCTTGATATTGGCTTTGCTCGCTGGGTTGCTTCAATTTGCATCGCTCAAAGCCCTTGTCATGGTGGCGGTGGTTTACGGTGTGGGCCAGGTGGTTGAAAGCTTTTACCTCACCCCCCGACTGGTAGGCGAGCGCATTGGCTTGCACCCGCTGGCCGTTATTTTTGCCTTGCTGGCTTTTGGCCAGGTATTTGGTTTTGTCGGCGTGCTGATTGCGCTGCCAGTCAGTGCGGTTTTGCTGGTGGCATTGCGCCGCATCAAGCAGCGCTACTTGAGCAGCAAGCTGTACAAAGGACAGTGACGCTTTCATCATGAGGCAGATTGCTTTAGACATAGGCTTGGCAACGGCCCCGGCTTTTAGTAACTTTTTTGCCGGGCCAAACAACACAGCGTTGTCGCATCTGGCGCTTTGGGCGGGCAACCCATTGCGTTCCCCGGTGCCCACGTACCTGTGGGGCGAACCGGGCAGTGGCAAAACCCATTTGCTCAAAGCGGCGGCTGCTGCCTTGGTACAGCAGGGCGCACGCATTGGCTGGCTTGATGCCTCCGTGGCTGAGCCCGCTGAATTCAACGACGCCTGGTCTGCTGTGATTCTGGACGACTGCCACCTTTACACAGCGGTGCAGCAGCAAGCCGCCTTCAACTGGTTTGTTAATGCCGTCAGCAGCGCCGATGGCCAACCGCGTGGTGTGTTGGCCGCAGGCAGTGTGCCGCCGGCTGACCTGCTGCTGCGCGACGACTTGCGCAGCCGCCTGGGCTGGG
>JAYURC010000104.1:0-3053 GCA_043756405.1 Polaromonas sp. | reverse complement strand
AACAGTTGAAAGCTGTTAGCAACTTTTTTGATGGCCTGAGCGATGTGGCAGACCGGATGCCGGATGCAGTTCAGAATAAAAAAGAAGAGGAAATTTGTGCATGAGCAAAAAGCAAATCGAAGAGTGCATACGCACCAGCCTGGACAGCTACTTCAGTGACCTGCGCGGAACCGAGCCAGATCGCATGTACGACATGATGGTCCGGGTGGTTGAAAAGCCACTGCTTGAGGTGGTGATGGAGCAAGCCGCGCAAAACCAGTCACGCGCCGCCGAGTGGCTGGGCCTGAACCGCAACACGCTGCGCAAAAAACTTGTTGAACACAAACTCATCAAATAAATTTAATAAAAGACAAGCATGAACGCACTGATTTCCGTCTCCGACAAAACCGGCATCCTCGAATTCGCACAAGCTTTGCACGCGCTGGGCATCAAACTGCTGTCAACTGGCGGCACCGCCAAGCTGCTGGCTGATGCTGGCCTTCCTGTCACTGAAGTTGCCGACCACACCGGCTTTCCTGAAATGCTCGATGGCCGGGTCAAAACCCTGCACCCCAAAATTCACGGCGGCCTGCTGGCCCGGCGCGATGTGCCTGAGCACATGACAGCGTTGAAAGAGCACAACATCGCCACCATCGATTTGCTGGTCGTCAATCTGTACCCGTTTGAAGCCACAGTTGCCAAGCCCGGCTGTACGCTGGAAGACGCGATTGAAAACATCGACATTGGCGGCCCGGCGATGGTGCGCAGCGCCGCCAAAAACTACAAAGACGTGGGCGTGCTGACCGACGCATCGCAGTACGCAGGCGTGCTGGCCGAGCTCAAAGCCGATGGCAAGCTGACGATTAAGACCAAGTTTGCCTTGTCAGTCGCCGCGTTCAACCGCATCAGCCAGTACGACGGCGCGATCAGCGACTATTTATCGGCCATTCAGCCAGACGGCAGCCACGCGCCTAAACTGGCTCAATTCCCAGCGCAAACCAATGGCCGTTTCATCAAACTGCAGGACCTGCGTTATGGCGAAAACGCGCACCAGCAAGCCGCGTTGTACCGTGACCTGTATCCCGCGCCCGGCTCACTTGTGACCGCCAAGCAATTACAGGGCAAAGAGCTGAGCTACAACAACATCGCCGATGCCGATGCCGCGTGGGAATGCGTCAAGAGTTTTACGCAAGCGGCCTGTGTCATTGTCAAGCACGCCAACCCCTGCGGCGTGGCCGTGGGGCTGGACGCGCTGGGTGCGTATTTAAAGGCCTTCAAGACCGATCCGACGTCAGCTTTCGGCGGTATCATCGCCCTGAACTGCAAGGTAGATGAGCGCACCGCGCTACAAATTTCAAAGCAATTTGTAGAAGTGCTGATGGCTCCCAGCTTCTCGCCTGAGGCGCTGGAAGTTTTTAAAAGCAAAGCCAATGTGCGGATTCTGCAAATTGATTTGCCGCCTTCAGGCAACACCCGCAACACGATAGACATCAAGCGCGTCGGCTCAGGCCTCTTGATGCAAACCGCCGACAACCATGAGTTGGCGCTAGAAGACCTCAAAGTCGTCAGCAAAACCCAGCCCACCCCCGCGCAATTGCAAGACCTGCTGTTTGCCTGGACGGTGGCCAAATACGTCAAATCCAACGCCATCGTGTTCTGCAAAGACGGCATGACCATGGGTGTAGGCGCAGGCCAAATGAGCCGTCTCGATTCAGCGCGAATTGCCAGCATCAAGGCAGGTCACGCCAATTTGTCACTCAATGGCACAGCGGTGGCCAGCGATGCTTTTTTCCCCTTCCGCGACGGCCTGGATGTGGTGGTAGAGGCAGGCGCGACAAGCGTGATTCAACCCGGCGGCTCGATGCGCGACCAGGAAGTGATTGACGCAGCGGATGAGCGTGGCGTGGTGATGGTGTTGTCTGGTGTGCGGCATTTCAGGCATTGACAATAAACCAGATTCACTACAAAAATAGGAGCTGCTTGCACCCGATTCTATTGGATTCAGCGTACTTTTTATGGGTTAAAGCGACTTGAACATACGATTTTAGGACGTTTTTCGACTGAAAAATGCTAAAAATCAGGTTTGACGTACCAATTTACAGAGCAAAATCGGCCTCTAGCCCAATAAATACGGGCGCAAGCAGCTACTAAATTAGTAGCGTTTACTTTCAGCGACTGGCAAAAAACTGCGCTGCAGCTTCTACCGTCGCCTCAATATCTGCTGCCGTGTGCGCTGCGCTGACAAAGCCGGCTTCGTACAGCGCCGGGGCGTAGTACACGCCTTTGTCCAGCATGGCGTGAAAAAAGCGGTTGAAGGCGGGGCTGTCTGTCGTCATGACTTTGGCGTAGTTTTGCGGCAATTGGTCGAACAAGAAAAAGCCGAACATGCCGCCTTCGCTGTCGCCGCACAAGCTAACACCCGCTTTGCTGGCAGCAGCTGTCAAACCTGTGACCAAACTACGTGTGCGCTCGCCCAGGGCTTCATAAAAACCGGGTTTTTGCACCTCGCGCAGGGTGGCCAAGCCGCAGGCGGTGGCGACCGGGTTGCCAGACAGCGTACCGGCTTGATACACGGAGCCCATGGGTGCCAGCATTTCCATGACGGCTTTTGTGCCGCCAAAAGCGGCCAGCGGCATGCCGCCGCCAATCACTTTGCCTAGCACCGTCATGTCGGGTTTAAAGCCCGGGATGCTCTTGGCATAAACACTTTGCGCGCCGCCCAGCGCGACCCTGAAGCCGCTCATGACCTCATCAAACACCAGCAGCGCGCCATACTGGGTACACAGCTCACGGCAGCGGGTCATGAAGGGCACGCTGGCGCGTATGAAGTTCATGTTGCCTGCAATTGGCTCAATCATCAGGCAGGCGAGATCTTTCCCGTGCAGGGCAAAGCATTCTTCCAATTGCGCGAGGTTGTTGTATTCCAGCACCAGCGTGTGCTGCACGACCTCCGGCGGCACGCCCGCACTGGTCGGATTGCCGAAGGTTGCCAGGCCAGACCCGGCCTTGACCAGCAGTGCGTCGGCATGGCCGTGGTAGCACCCTTCAAATTTGATGAGCTTGCTGCGCCCCGT
>JAYURC010000103.1:0-19026 GCA_043756405.1 Polaromonas sp. | reverse complement strand
TGCTGCCCCCACGGTTGCTCACTTCGTGTAGCGCCCTGCCCCCCGAGGGGGCCGTCTTTTCCTAGAGGCGGCTCGTCGGAAAAGTTGGGGCTGGCCAGCAGGTCAATCACCATGGTCGGTATGTTCGTCCAGTGTGTCACGCGCCAGCGCGAAATCAAATGCCCGGCCAGCTCGCGATCCCAGCGCGGCATGATGACCAACGTGCATCCGCCGTACATCGACGCATGCATGACCGACACCATGCCGGTGATGTGAAACATGGGCACGACCGACAAAATCACATGCTCAAAATTGGTGCTGCCCCACAGCGCTGTGGCCACCGCGTTATGCATGATGCTGGCGTGTGTGTGCATACAGCCTTTGGGCAAGCCGGTGGTGCCGCTGGTGTAGGGCAGCACGGCCAGGTCTTCTGGTTTGACTGTGTGTTCAGGCAAATCAGTCGTGCCGCCAGACAAGGCGTCCGTCCACGTCATGACCCCAACGCCTGGCATGACAGGCAACTCATGCATTGTGCCCAGCCACTGCGCCCAGGCTTCAGGCATGGCCGCATCTGGCGAAGTCAGGTCAAACGCATCGCTGTAATGAGTCACGATGAGGTGATCCAATCGCTCAGCGGGCACCAGCTGCACATTGGCCTTGACCAGCTCGGCAGCCAGGTCAGCTGAGGTAATAGCGACTTTCGCATCCGGATCCAAAATGTAGTGCTTCAGCTCTTCTGCCCGATTCATGGGGTTAACAGGCACAACCACTGCGTTGGCGCGCAAAATCGCAAAATGCGCAATCACCCATTGCGGGCAGTTTTGCATGTTCAGCACCACCCGGTCGCCTGACTTGATGCCCATGCGCGCCAGCGTTGCGGCCAGTGCCTCTGCCTGGGCCAACACATCACGGTAGGTAAAAATGCGGTCAAAAAAGACCAGCGCTGGTTTGTCTGGAAAACGCAGCGCATTTGTCGCCAGGTTATGCCACAGCGACGTGGCAGGTGCGGTGATATTGCGCGGGATACGCTTGGGCCAAACGGCATAGTGGCGTTGGTGCGGCGGGAAAGTAGTCACAGCTGCTCCGGGTGATTTGCTCAAGCCTAACGCGAGTTGGCCAGGGCTTGCATCGGGAAAGCACCTGATAAACGTAAGAGGAGCCCCAAGGCGGCGGGGGACACGAAGCAAAACGCGTCAAGAACACGCTCCAGCTTCGGCAAACGCCAAGCGCCGAATGAAAAATGTCCCCATGCCTTTTGCAAAACTGATACACATTGACAGGCCCGATAACGCGCAGCGCGCTATTACACTAGAAGATTGCCCTGAAAAGAGCCTTTTTTAAGTGAGTCACGTGAATTTTTTTGCTTCTAGCCAGCTCAATTTATCCAGGCGCGCAACCATCGCTCTTGGCCTCGGTTTGTTCTCTAGCTTACCCACCTTGGCTCAAAGCGCTGCGACGTCGATTTCAACGCCGATTTTTGTGCTCAATTCGCTCGACGCCAGCGTCAGCGTGATCAACCCCGCCACCTGGACTGAGACCAAACGCATCGCCACGGGCAAAGAGCCGCACCACCTGTACCTGACGCCTGACGAAAAGTCGCTCATTGTGGCCAACGCGCTGTCAGACACGTTGACTTTTATTGACCCCAAAACCGCTGAAGTACAGCGCACCATACGCGGCATCATTGACCCCTATCATCTGCGCTTTTCACCTGACATGAAATGGTTTGTGACCGCTGCCAACCGGCTCAACCATATCGACATTTACCGTTGGGACGGCACTGACATCGCCCTTAGCAAACGCATTGCCACCAGCAAAACGCCCAGCCATTTGTGGATCGACAGCAAAAGCACCACCGTTTACTCAACCATGCAGGACAGCAACGAACTGGTTGCCATTGACCTGGCCACGCAGGCCATCAAATGGCGCATTGCAACCGGGTCAGTGCCAGCAGACGTGTACGGCACGCCGGACGACAGGTTCGTTTTGGTCGCGTTGACGGGCGGCGATGCGGTAGAGGTGTATGACGTCACTGGCAAAGAGCCCAAGCGCAGCAAAAGTATTAAAACGGCGCTTGGCGCACATGCTTTCAGGAGCATGGGTGACAAGCGGCATTTGCTGGTCAGCAACCGGGTGGCCAACACCATCAGCAAGATTGACCTGCAAACCATGGAAGTGGTAGACACTTTTAATGCGCCCGGCGGGCCGGATTGCATGGACATCTCTAAAGACGGCAAACAGATTTTGGTGACCTCGCGCTGGTCCAGAAAACTCACCGTGATTGATGTGGCCAGCCGCAAAGTCGTCAAGCAGGTCAATGTGGGCAGAAGCCCGCACGGCGTGTGGACGCTGGATCACGCGCCCCGATAAAGCCGAGTACACATGGGCATACAGCGCAACCTTTTATTTGCTATTATTTTAGTAGCTGCTTTCGCCCGTATTACGTGGGCTACAGGCCTAAATGATTTAAAAATTGGCGCAAAAACAGACGTTTCGGCCTGCAAACCGGTTTACCTGACACTGGACACCGGCCACATGGACGTTGCGCCAATGATGGCCGACATCTTGAAAAAGCACAACGTCAAAGTGACTTTTTTTGCTGCCAACGAGCGCACCAAAACTGGTGATGGCTCGCTTGGCAATGCGTGGGCTCCGTGGTGGAAAGCGCGCGCTGAAGAAGGTCACGAATTCGCGTCGCACACCTTTGACCACACTTACTGGCGCGCGGATGTTGCTGCACCTAGTGGTACGCAATTTAAGGTTCGGCCGTCGGCAGGCCCGCAAGAAGGAAAAGAATCACTTTGGTCAGCTGCGCAGTATTGCCAAGAACTGGGCAAGGCCAGCGATCGGCTACAAGCCGTCACTGGCATCAAACCGCTGCCACTGTTCAGAGCGCCCGGCGGCAAAACATCGCCTGCGCTTATGACGGCTGCCAAAGCCTGCGGCTATGCGCATGTCGGCTGGGCTGCTGCTGGCTTTTTGGGCGACGAGCTTCCCAGCGACAAGTACCCGAACGACGTGCTGCTAAAAAAAGCCCTGCGCGACATACGCAGCGGCGACATTCTTGTGGCGCACCTGGGCATTTGGTCACGCAAAGACCCGTGGGCACCTGCCGTGCTGGAGCCGCTTGTCACAGGCCTGCAGGCGCGAGGCTTTTGTTTCAAAACACTGCGCACGCACCCTGACTTTTCTGGGTGGATACAAACCCAAACCAGCAAGCCTGCGCCCACGACTGCAAAATAGCCACTATGGAATGGTTCAGCAACACATTTAACAATTGGCAGCAAGCGCTGTTTGAATCCGTGGTGCAGCCCCTTATGCTGGCAACCGGCCAGGCTGGTTTGCTGGAGATAGGCTACGAGGCCACTGCCTGGCTGCTGATTGGCTTGCTGCAAATTGCTTTTTTACTGGCCGTGATTGGCCCGCTACAGCGATGGCGTCCGGTAGATGTAGTCACTGACCGCGCCACCATTCGCACCGATATTTTGTACACAATCATCCACAGGCTGGGTGTATTTCGAATCGCGCTGTTTTTAACGCTCGATCCGTTGTTTGACGAAGCATTTGGGGCCATGCGCACCGCAGGCTACGGCACGTTTCACCTCGACCAGCTATGGCCAGGCGTGACTGACATCGCGATTGTCAGCCTGCTGATTTACCTGGTGGTGTTTGACTTTGTCGGCTACTGGGTGCACCGCGGCCAGCACCATATTGAGTGGTGGTGGCGGCTACATTCACTGCACCACGCGCAGCGGCAAATGACGATGTGGAGCGACAACCGCAACCACCTGCTGGACGACATTTTGGTTGACATATCGGTTGTTTTGGTCGCCCAGTTGATTGGCGTAGCACCCGGCCAGTTCATTGCGATTGTGGCCATTACCCAGCTGAGCGAGAGCTTTCAGCACGCCAACTTGCGCTTGTGGTTTGGCCGCGTGGGCGAGCGGCTGTGGGTCAGCCCGCGTTTTCACAGGCTGCACCACAGCATTGGGTTGGGACATGAGTCAAAGGGCAAGAACACGCTGGGCGGCTACAACTTTGGCGTGTTGCTGCCGTGGTGGGACGTGCTCTTTGGTACGGCCAATTTTGAGCAACGCTATGACCCGACGGGCATTCGGGACCAGGTCGAAAACAATGGCGAAGTTGGGCGAGACTACGGGCGCGGCTTTTGGTCGCAGCAGTGGCTGGGCTTAAAGCGATTGGCTGGCAAGGCCTGATCAGTTACTCATCCAGCCTTATGAACCATCAACCGTTCGCCCTGAGCTTGTCGAAGGGTTTCGACAGGCTCAACCCGAACGGAAATAGATACCTCGTTGAGCCAAAACAATAGCCATGCCGCGCCTCCTGTATTTTTTTGCCTTGTGCAACTTGGTTATTGGCAGCGGCGCATTCGTGCTCAGCGGTATTTTGCAGCCGCTGGCGCGGGAATTAGGCATCAGCGTTGCCGCTGCAGGCCAGGTGATGACGGCCTACGCCGTTGCCACGGCAGTGCTGGCTCCGGTGCTGATTTTGCTGACTGCCAGGTGGCCGCGCAAACGCGCCATTCAACTGGCCTTGGGCCTTTTTACGGCGGGCAATTTGGTGTCTGCGTTAGCGCCGGATTTATCTGTATTGCTGCTCGGTCGGATGTTGATGGGCGCGGGCGCGGTGTTTACCGCCATGGTGTCGGCCTACGCGGTCACACTGGTCGCGCCTGAACTGCGCGGCCGGGCACTGTCAACCGTTTTTTTAGGTATGAGCATCAGCTATGCGGTGGCCCTGCCGATTGGTGCGTGGCTGGGTTTTAAATACGGCTGGCACACCCCGGTGTGGCTGTGCGCCGCCGCCAGCCTGGCCGCGCTGCTGGCGGCTACTGTGCTGTTGCCTAAAGGCGTGGTGACGCAAAGTGCCAGTTTTGCGGGCTTTAAAACGGCTGCCAAACAAAGCGCAGTGCTGCGCGTGTGGCTGCGCACACTGCTGTTTTTTATCGCCATTTTCAGCGTGTTTGCCTATGTGGGGCCGGTGCTGCTGGCATTGAATGCGATGAGTCCGGTGACGTTGTCGGTGGTGCTGGCGCTGTTTGGCGTGGCGGGTGTTGCAGGCACACTGCTGGGCGGCTGGGCCAATGACAAATTCGGCTCGCTGCGTACGCTTCAAGTGCAACTGACGGTGCTGGTCAGCATGATGTGCCTGCTGCCGTTGACGCAAGGCAATTTGGTGGCCACAGTCATCATCATGGTGGTGTGGGGCATCGCAGGCTTCGGCCTGACGGCACCGCAGCAAAGCCGCTTGGTCAGTTTGTCGCCCACCCAGGCGCCGCTGCTGCTGAGTTTGAACAGCTCCATGCTGTACCTAGGCACCGCGCTGGGTGCGGTGGTCAGCGGCGCGCTGATTGAGTCAGTCGGTTTGGCACATTTAAGCTGGGTGGGTGCGCCGTTTGGGCTGGCGGCCTTGCTCACGCTTGCGTTTGACCGCCCACTGCCGAACCCGACAACAGCTTGATGGCCTGACAACAGGATGACTGTTTGAGCCCAATCAGTAGCCATCGTTTTACCAAGTGTGAACATGCTCCAGATACTAGCCAACAGGACTTACCGGCATCTTTTTTTTGCCCAGGTAATTGCCCTCATCGGCACGGGACTGGCCACAGTTGCACTGGGCCTGGTTGCGTTTGATCTTGCAGGCGCCCATGCAGGCGCGGTGCTGGGTACGGCGTTGGCCATCAAAATGCTGGCCTACATCGGCATTGCACCCATTGCATCAGCGTTTGCAGAACGGCTGCCGCGCCGTACGGTGCTGGTTTTGCTGGACCTGATTCGCGCTGGCGTGGCGCTGCTGCTGCCGTTTGTAACGCAGATCTGGCAGGTCTATGTGCTGATTTTTATTTTGCAGTCTGCTTCAGCTGCATTCACGCCAACATTTCAGGCAACGATTCCTGATGTGTTGCCCGATGAGAAGGATTACACCAAGGCGCTGTCGCTGTCGCGGCTTGCCTATGACCTTGAAAATCTGGCCAGCCCCGCGCTGGCGGCGCTGCTGTTGACGGTGATCAGCTTTAATAATTTGTTCGTCGGTACCGTGTTCGGTTTTCTGGCGTCAGCTGCATTTGTGGTGTCAGCCGTTTTGCCCAACCCCAAAATGCAGCCAAAACGCAGCATTTATGAAAGAACAACACGCGGCCTGCGCATCTACCTGGCAACGCCTCGGCTTCGCGGATTGCTGGCGCTGAATCTTGCCATCGCCTCGGGCAGCGCCATGGTCATTGTCAATACCGTGGTGCTGGTTCAGTCAGAGTTTGGAATGACACAAACCGCAACCGCCATTGCGCTGGCATGTTTTGGGTCTGGCTCCATGCTGGTTGCAATGCTGCTGCCCAGGCTGCTGGACCGGGTGCCTGAACGGCCTGCCATGCTGGCGGGTGCTGGCGTGATTGCGGTCGGCCTGCTGGCAGGCTTTGTGCTGGCATCGCGCTATGCGTGGTTGTTGCCGCTCTGGTTTGTACTGGGCTTGGGCTATTCGCTGGCCCAGACGCCATCCGGTCGTCTGCTGCGAAGGTCTTCGAGTGAAGGCGACCGCGCGGCGCTGTTCGCAGCGCAATTTGCGTTATCGCATGCCTGCTGGCTGATTACTTACCCACTGGCGGGCTGGCTGGGTGCCCGGTTTGGCCTGGCGACCAGCTTTGTGACGCTCGGCGTGGTGGCCAGTGCCGCAGTCGTTTTGTCGGCATGGTTGTGGCCAGCGAATGACCCGGTGGAACTGGCGCACGAACATAAAGACCTTGAAAAGGGCCACCCTCACCTGTCAGGAAATAACTTGCGCGAGCCCAGCCGCCAGCACGCGCACGCCTTTGTGATTGATGATGACCATCAGCATTGGCCACGTTGAGCAGGCCAGGCAATTGATAAGAGCTCTTTGCGCTGCCGTTGAATTTTTTGACTGGTAAGCAGCAATGATCAACGCGCAGGTTAAACATGGCGCTTGCCTGTCTGTACTGGGCGTGGTTTTTTTGGCAGCGCATCCGCCCGCTCGTGCAGCGCCTCAATGATGTGGCAAGTCGTGTCCAGCCCATCACAGCGGCCACGCAGGGCTTTCAGGTCTTTTTCAAGCGCCTTCAATTCACTGAGCCGTTCGCGCACATGCGCCAGATGTTCGTCCAGCGCACCACGTGCAGTGGCGCAGTCGGCTTTGCTGTTCAAGTCCAGTTTCAACAGTGTGCGCACTTCATCGAGCGACATGTCAAGCGCCCGGCAAGCGCGGATAAATCGCAAGCGATGGATGTCGCTGTCGCTATACATCCGGTAGCTGTTGTCGCTTCTGCCTTGCGGTCTTAACAGCGCTTGTTTTTCGTAAAATCGGATGTTGGCCGCAGACACGCCGCTGCGCGTAGCTGCTTCGCCGATCTTGTAACCTGCGGTCGCGTAAGGGTATCCATCAGCCATGCTTGACCTTAAAGTGAATTGAAGGTTTCCAATCATGCCATTGAATCAAAAAACCCGGAGCAACACCATGTCAGCCCAATGCGGACAATCGCATAACAGTAACAACACCAACAACACCAACAACACCAACAACGCCAACAGCCCGCGCTACCGCAAAATATTGTGGGCGGCGCTCATCGTCAATCTGGCCATGTTTGGCATTGAAATTGGCGCAGGCTTCAAGTCAGGCTCAACCTCCTTGCTGGCTGATGCCATTGATTTTTTTGGTGACGCAGCAAACTACGGCGTGTCACTGGCGGTGCTGTCGGCGGGTGTTGTTTTACGCGCTCGCGCTGCGCTGCTCAAAGGCGTTTGCATGATGGCGTTTGGCCTGTTCGTGCTGGGTCGGGCGGCATGGATGTTTAACCAGGGCGGCACACCCGAGGCTTTGACCATGGGCGGCATTGGCCTGCTCGCACTGATTGCCAACGTGGCTGTAGCAGCCATGTTGTATGCGTATCGCGAGGGCGATGCCAACATGCGCAGCGTGTGGCTGTGCTCACGCAACGACGCGATTGGCAACATCGCTGTCATGCTGGCGGCACTCGGTGTACTGGGCACGGGTAGCGCGTGGCCTGACCTGACGGTGGCTGCTGGTATGGCAGTGCTGGCGCTTGTGGGCGGCTGGTCGGTCATCAGGCAGGCGCTGGGTGAGCTGAAACATGCCCGTTTGAAAGTATCCCCTTGAACACACATACTTTTTAGGGTCATGCATTTTGAAAAACTCAACACTGATAAAGTCGCGGCTGTGAAAAAACTGCTTTGTCACCTGTTGATAGTTTGGCTGGCCTTGATGTCGGGTGGTGCGACAGCCCATGCTATTGAAGATTTCGCACATGAGGCGATGCATGCGCAGACCCATACACAGCATGTAAGCCAAAACCAGGCTTTCGATAGTGAGACTGCAACTACGGCAGACACTAATCACGCTGATACCTGCACCCAAAGCCATTGCAGTTATGGCTACACAACGGGAATGCTGAGGCCCTATAAAACGTGTGTCAAAGCTGATGCAGCTGTACTGATTCCAATATCCAACTTGAGCCGGGCCGGCAACCCCACCGCCAACACTCTTGAGCGCCCCAAATGGCTCTTCACCACGCCCGCCGTGGTGAGCCTTTTGACCTAGCGCGCAAGCATTTTCAGCTGCGCGCCAGGCGCAAAGGTTCACCGGAGTTTGATTGACTTCGGAGAGTAACTTGGTTTTATATCCTTTTCCCTTTGGCTTATTGCTGCAACGTTTGTGGCAAACCGCCGCATTTGGGCTGGTGTTCCTTGCCGCCACTGCGCTGGCACAGCCAGCCGTATCAACCCCCACGCTGAAGCAAGCCCTTGACGCTGCCTGGCAAAGCAGCAGCCAAGCGCGTTCTATGGACAACCGTCGCAGCGAATTGGCAGCCAAAGAAAAAGCGGCTTCGAGCTGGATTTCTGGCGAGCCAGTCTCTGGCATTGCCCACCGCACCGACCGCCTGAACAAAAACGAAGGCTTTCGTGAATATGAAGCCGAGCTTGAGCTGCCGCTGTGGAACCCCGGCGTGCGCAACACTGCGCAGGCCGATGTTGCAGCGCAGCGAACGGGTTTAGATGGCCAGTTTTTGGCAGCCAAACTCAAGCTGGCGGGCGAATTGCGCACACTCAGCGCCAACATTGCCACAGCGCAGATTGAGCTCGACTTGAACAAGCGCAAATTGCTCGATGCCAATGCCCTGACTCAAGACCTGGGCCGCCGCGTAAAAGCGGGTGAAAACGCACGCGTTGATGGTTTGCAGTCGCAAATGCTGGTGCAGCAGGCGCTTTCAACCAGCGCGCTGGCTGAAAGCCAAATGCTGCGTTTAACAAGTCAATGGCGCAGCATGACAGGGCTGACAGCCGTTGCACCGCCAGACGAGCCGCTGGCAAGTTCGCTGTCTGGTCAATCAGACACGGCACCCATATCGCCAGACCACCCCGCCCTGCGAGCTGTGCAGGCACAGGTCGGCAGCGCCCAAGCCAGGCTGGCGTTGGTCTCTGCTGACAAGCGTGACCCTATGTCCGTCGGGCTGGGTGTGGCGCGGGAGCGGGGTAGTTTTGGCGCTGCCAATGAAACCAAGCTGCGCATTGCCTTGCGCGTGCCGCTTGGCGGCGACAACCGCAATGCACCGCGCCAGGCCGCTGCCCGGGCCGAACTGGACACGGCTCAGGCAGACCTTGATGCAGCACAGCGGCAAATACCCTTCGAGATTGCAGCAGCCAGCGCTGACCTGCGTGCCGCGCGCACCGCACAAACCGCTGCCCGCGAACGTGTGCGCTTGAGCACTGAAGCGCAAATGCTGATTACCAAATCATGGCGGCTGGGCGACAGCGACTTGCCCACCCGCCTGCGCGCCGACAACGAACAGTTTGAAGCCAGCCTGATGCTCGCCAAATCCACCATCGACGTGCAACGCGCCATCGCCAACCTGAACCAAGCCCACGGAATCCTGCCATGAACGCCATGACCCCTCAAAATACCGTTTTTGACTCTTTTTATGTATCAAATTGGCCTTTAGCCCAATCAATACGGGCGCAAGCAGCTGCTATTTTTATAGCAATTTTTTTAACCTTTACAGCGTTTATCAACCCCGCCTGGGCAGGCCCTGGCCATGACCACGGCGATGAAGCAGCCGCTGCGGCAACTGGCAGCGCATCGCCACGTATCACCGCGCATTCAGACCTGTTTGAACTGATGGGCATGGTTGAAGGCAATGGACTGAAGATTTACCTGGACCGCTACGCCACCAACGAGCCTGTGACGGACGCAAAAATTGAAGTCGAAACCGGCAGCGTCAAAGGCATTGCTGCTTTGCTGGCCGACGGTACTTACAGTTTTAAAAATGACGTATTCGCCAAGCCGGGCGACCTGGCCATCAGCTTTACCGTGATAGCAGGCAAAGACGCTGACCTGCTGGCAGGCGATTTGAAAATTGCCATTCCGGTTGATGACCACGCCCATGACGAGGCAGGCAAGCCCTGGCTGCGCTGGGCAGCTTATGCAGGCAGCGCGCTGCTGCTGATCGGTATAGCAGCTGCTGTGTTGCGCCGTCGCAAGCGCGCCAGCATATTTGCCTCAAATGCTACTTTTTTAATAGCTGCTTGCGCCCTATTTATAAGCGCTACAGCCACAAATGATGCTGTAGCAGGCCCTGGACATGACCATGGCGAAGAAGCTGCACCCACAGGTAACAGCAACGCCCCCAAGCGCCAGCTGGACGGCAGCGTCTTTTTGCCCAAGGCCAGCCAGCGCCAGTTACAAATCCGCACCGAGATGGTGGAGGAAAAATCACTTCCCAAAAGCATTGAACTGACTGGCCGCGTCATAGCCGACGCCAATGCTGGCGGCAAAGTGCAACCCACACAGGCAGGCCGCATTGAAGCCGGCCCGCGCGGCTTGCCGACCCTTGGTCAGGCTGTGCGCAAGGGCGAAGTGCTGGCCGTTGTGCGGGCGTCCACCAGCGCAATTGAACGCGCCAACCAGCAATCGCAAACCAGTGAGCTGCGTAGCAACCTCGAACTGGCTAAAAAGCGTGTTGCCCGGCTGGAGCAACTTGAAGGCACAGTGCCGCAAAAAGACATTGAAGCTGCGCGACTGGATGTCACCAGCTTGCAGCAGCGCGCAGCCACCATTGGCGGCAGCGTGCAGGCAACTGAAGCACTGGTCGCCCCCGTGTCTGGCGTCATTGCTTCTGCCAACGTGGTAGCAGGCCAGGTGGTGGATGCACGCGAGTTGCTGTTTGAAATTGTTGACCCCAGCCGCCTGAGCGTTGAAGCCAGCGCATTTGATGTGAGTTTGACAAGCAACATCGCATCAGCATCTATCGCCGCTGCACAGGGCAGCGTGTCACTGCAATTTACAGGCGCAGGCCGCATGCTTCGTGAAGGTGCGATTCCTTTGCTATTTCGTATTACACCCGGCAAAGACGCCTTGCCACTGTCAGTGAACCAGCCTGTCAAAGTCATCGTGCAAACCAAAGAACTGGTCAAAGGCTTTGCTGTGCCCAACGCTTCAGTGATTAAAAACGCCAGCAACCAGGACATGGTTTGGGTACACACCGGTGCTGAAACTTTTGTGCCGCGTACGGTGCGCGTCACGCCGCTCAGCGGCAATACCGTGTCGGTAGTTGATGGCCTCAAGGCGGGTGACCGGGTGGTGACGCAAGGCGCTCCACTGGTCAATCAAGTCCGTTGATCAGGTTCGCTGAAAGCTATACACATCATGTTTGACAAATTAATTCATTCCTCATTGGGCAACCGCCTGATGGTGCTGGTGCTGGCTGCGGTGCTGATGATTGCAGGCGCGACCACGCTGGTAAAGATGCCGGTGGATGTCTTCCCCGACCTGAACAAACCCACCGTCACCTTGCAAGTTGAAGCGGGCGGCATGGCGCCTGAAGAGGTGGAGCAGCAAGTCACAGCCCGCCTTGAAGTCGCCATGGGCGGCATACCGGGTGTGGAAAGCATTCGCAGTGTGTCCAGCGTGGGCTTGTCGTTTGTGTACATCACGTTTGACTGGAGCACCGACATTTACCGCGCCCGCCAGATGGTAGGCGAGCGGCTGCAACTGGTGCGGGAGCAATTGCCGCAAGGCATTGAGCACGTCGGCATGGGGCCGATCAGCTCCATCATGGGCGAGATCATGCTGCTGGCGCTGCCAATTGACACCACCAAAATCAGCCCGATGGCGGTACGGGAGTATGCAGACTTTGTGATGCGTACGCGCCTGCTGACCATCCCCGGTGTTGCGCAAGTGGTGCCGATTGGCGGCGAGGTGCGTCAGTACCAGGTGCAGCCCGATACTGCGCGCATGGCGCCGCTTGGTATCACGCTTGAATCTGTTGCCGCCGCGCTCAAAGGCTTTTCAAGCAACACCAGCGGCGGGTTTTTGGAGCTTAATTCCCGTGAATACCTGATTCGCAACATTGGCCGCACGACGCGGATTGAAGACTTGCAGCGCTTGCCGGTGGCGTTTCAAAATGGCAAGCCGATACAACTTAGCCAGGTGGCAGATGTCAAATTTGCCGCTGCCATCAAGCGCGGCGATGCAGGCCTGAATGGGCAGCCAGCGGTCATCCTGGGCATTCAAAAGCAGCCCGATGCTGATACCGTCAAACTGACCCAGCAGGTTGAAGCCGCGCTTTTGGAACTTAAAAAAGGCCAGCCTGCTGGCATGGGCGAAGCAAAGGTGACGATGCGCCAAGCCAGCTTTATTGAGTCGTCGGTCAACAATTTGAAAAGCAAACTCATGCTGGCGTTTGCCGTGGTGGCGGTGGTGCTGTATTTCTTTTTGGCCAATGTGCGTACCACACTCATCTCGTTGGTGGCGATACCGATTTCATTCATGGTCACAGTATTGGTGTTCAAGTACTTGGGCCTGTCAATCAACACCATGACGCTGGGCGGGCTGACCATTGCGATTGGTGAGCTGGTCGATGATGCAGTGGTGGGCGTTGAAAACGTGCTGCGCCGCCTAAAAACCGACCGCGCCGCCCACCCCAACAAACGCATGGGCCCGCTGGAGCTGATTGCCAAGGCCACACTCGAAGTGCGTTCAGGCATTGTGATTGCCACGGTCATTGTGGTGCTGGTGCTGGTGCCACTGTTCTTCTTGCCGGGCATTGAAGGCCGCCTGATGCAGCCGCTGGCGGTTGCATACATCGTCGCCATGCTGGCGTCGATGGTGGTGTCTGTCACGGTGACACCAGTGATGGCGTACTACCTGTTGCCACAGATGAAAAGTTTGGACCATGGCGACACCAGAGCGCAAATCTGGCTGAAAACGCGCTATGCCGTGTTGCTTGAAAAGGTGCTAAAGCGCCCCAAAGCGTGGGTAGGTGCCGGTGCAGTAGCAGCTGTGCTGGCGATTGCTGCGGTGCCGTTTTTCCCAACAACGTTTTTGCCACCGTTCAATGAAGGTGTTGCATTGGTGGGGCTGCGGTTAAACCCTGGCACGACATTGGCTGAATCGGTACGCATTGGTGCGATTGCTGAAAAAGCCTTGCAAGGCGTACCTGAGGCTGAGCACGTTGGCCGCCGCTCGGGCCGCGCCGAGCTGGACGAACATGCCGAGGGTGTACATGTGTCCGAGCTGGACATCAAGCTCAAGCGCAGCGACCGCAGTGTTGAAGACATTTACGCCGACATGCGCAGCCGCATCGCGTCGTTGCCAGCCGCCATTGGTTTGGGCCAGCCCATCAGCCACCGCATTGACCACATGCTGACAGGCGTGCGCGCGCAAATTGCCATCAAGGTGTACGGCGATGACCTGGACGTACTGCGTGGCCAGGCGGAAGCGCTGCGCCAAAAACTGGCAACCATCAGCGGTGTGGTGGACCTGGAGGTTGAAAAACAGGTGCTCACCCCGCAGATCCGCGTGCAAGTCAACTACGACCAGGCACTCGGCCTGGGCATCCCCCCCGCCAAGCTGCTGCAAGAGTTGCAAACGCTGATTGACGGCGAACGCATCACTGAGGTGGTGGAGGGCAGCCGCCGCTTTAACCTGGTGCTGCGCTTGCCTGAGTCATCGCGCGGCATAGAAGGCTTGCGCAACATGATGATTGACACCCCTGGTGGCCGGGTGCCGCTGAGCCAATTGGCAGCAGTGGAAGAAGCCGACGGCCCGAACCAGATCAGCCGCGACGATGGCCGCCGCCGAATAGTGCTGTCGGCCAACGCACAGGGCCGCGCTCTAAGCGATGTGGTAATCGACATGCGTGCCGCCATTGCCGAGACGAAATTGCCCGAAGGCTACTTCATCACGCTGGGTGGGCAGTTCAAGGCGCAAGAAGAATCGTCGCGCCTGATTGGCTTGTTGTCGCTTGGCTCGATTGCGCTGGTGTTTTTAATCCTGTATTCACGCTATCGCTCCGCCGTGTTGGCCAGCATCATCATGGCCAACATTCCGCTGGCACTCGTTGGCGCAGTCATTGGGCTGTGGATTTCAGGCCAGCCCTTAAGTATTGCGGCGCTGGTCGGCTTCATCACGCTGGCGGGCATTGCCATTCGCAACGGCATTTTGAAGGTGTCGCATTACATCAATTTGTGTGCGTTTGAAGGTGAAGACTTCAACACTCAAATGCTGGTGCGCGGCTCACTGGAGCGCCTGACGCCCGTGCTGATGACCGCTTTGGTTGCAGCACTCGCATTGTCACCACTGCTGTTTGAGGCAGAAATGCCTGGTACTGAAATTTTGCACCCGGTGGCGGTGGTGATTTTTTCAGGGCTGTTGACCTCCACCCTGCTTGATTCATTTTTAACCCCGGCCATGGTGGCGCTGTTTGGCCGCAAGCCGATTGAGGCGCTGGTGGCTGATTCAGGTAACGAGAGTTTTTAATCTTGCTCCTTTCCCTTGCGCGGAAGGCTGGAATAGGAGCAGACCCACTTGTTTTTTGTTAATTGTTCTTTAAATCTTGAAAGGTATTTCTATCATGCGTCAAATTTGTAACCTCCGCAGCGCACTGCTCGCATCGTTAATCGCTGTCGCCAGCATGTCTGCAACAGCAGGCAAAGACGATCACAAACCTAGATTGGGGGGCGTGGTGGTTGAAACTAAAGTCGGCGATCTGGAAATTGTTGCCAAACCAGACAGCATTCAAATTCATATCAGTGACCACGGCAAAGTTGTAAAGCTGGATGGCGCAAAAGCCAAGGTCACGCTGCTCAATGGCACTGAAAAGTCTGAAGCCGACCTGTTACTGGCAGGTGACAAGCTGGAAGCCAAAGGCGCATTCAAAGTCGTCAAGGGAACCAAAGGTATTGCCGTGCTGACACTGGCTGGGAAAGCGCCCGTGACAGCACGGTTTGACGTCAAGTAATCCCTTTCATAACCTGGCAGCTTGACCTTGAACCAGCTTCAAGGTTTAAGCTGTGGACATGACTGATAAAAACCAAACCACCACTTATGACCTGACTGGCCTGCACTGCAACGCCTGCGTGACGCGCGTGACCAAAAGCCTGGAGCCGCTGGCCTCAAATGTTGCCGTCAGCTTGAGCCCCATGCAGGTCGTGCTGACAGGTGCCAAAGCAGATTTTGAAACCCTGAAAAAGGCGGTAGAAGGCGCGGGAAAATACGTTTTAGCGCCCAATCAGGCATCAAATACGGCTCAAGCCCAATCAATACGAGCGCAAGCAGCTCCTGAAATAATAGCGTTTGAAGCTTCTACGCCAAGCTGGCTGTCCACGTACAGCCCGCTCCTGCTGATCGTTGCCTACATCCTCGGCGGCAGTATGCTGGTGCAAGTTGGCATGGGCGGGCTGGCCAATGTCACCGCGATGGACACCATGCGCTACTTCATGGCGGGTTTCTTTTTGGTGTTCTCGTTTTTCAAGCTGCTGGACATTAACGCCTTTGCAAATGCATATGCAGGTTATGACCTGCTGGCCAGGCGCTGGCGTGGCTGGGGTTTGATGTACCCGTTTGTTGAACTGGCGCTGGGTATGGCCTACCTCGCCAACTTCCACCTGCCGCTCACGCACTGGGCCACCATCATCATCATGGGCTTTTCAGCCATTGGCGTCATCAAAGCCGTAGCCAGCAAAACGCAGATTCAATGCGCGTGCCTGGGCACGGTGTTCAAGCTGCCAATGAGCACTGTCACGATAGTGGAAGACGTGGGCATGGTGCTGATGGCGGCCAGCATGGTGGTTATTGCCATTTGAAAGTTGAACTTTTTTAAAAGCTGACTATCATCACACCATGCGATTTTTGGTCATAGTTCTCATGATTGTCCTGCTGCCCCTGTGCAGCTGGGCGGGTGACGCCATGGCAACGCAAATGGCAACGCAGATGGCAAGCGCTGCAATTGCTATTGAATCAGGAGTAGCTAGTCCAATCAAAACTGGTGCTACAGCCGCTTTTGATCATCAAAAACAGTCTGCACCTGATTGCCACGAGGCTATGGCCGGCCCGCTCGATAGCCATCCATCGGCAAGCCATGAGCCTGCCAGCAATCACTGCGGGAATTGCTTGGCCTGTCAGGCGTGCCACACCGTTGCCCTGCTGCCCGCTTTGCTGAAAGTGCCAGCGGTATTGAGCTCGCCGCAACTGCGGCCAGCGGGCACCGTGTTTACCAGCGCAGCAACAGCGCTGGGTCAAAAACCACCGATCGCCTAGAACCCCAGGCCCAAACTGGGTCTGTACTTGGCATGTTTGACAGGTGTCTGACTGACATCAATGGTTCAGACTACCGCGACTTTGACAGTCGCTTTGCTCATGGTTCAGGAGATTTTTAATGATTTACAAAATATTCGGCACACGCACTCTATTTGTTGCGCTTTCAGCAGCCACGTTGCTGGCTGGCTATGCAAATGCACAAACCAATGCGCCTGCTGCATCCAACACATCGGCTGCAGTTCCGCCCGCACCCTTCAAGTCAGCATTTGAAGGCTACCAGGCTTACAGCGACGACAAGATGACCAACTGGAAAGCCGCCAACGACGAGGTGGCTCGTATTGGAGGCTGGCGTGAATACGCCAAACAAGCACAGCAGCCTGAAAACACTCCCAGCTCAAAAGCGGGCGAAGCGAAACCAAAGGCAACACAATGACATTCATAAAAAACATCAACATGACAAAGTATTTCAAGCTGACAGCAATCACCGCTTCAGTGTTGGTGCTGGCTGGCTGCGCTTCAGTCAATTTTGACGAAGCTGTCGGCAATACCAACCAAATGGCTGGCAGCTTTACTGACGGCAAGCTGGCACTTAGCCAAACGGCTGAGCAGCGTGACGCCAGAGCCAAACTTTCAGCCGACCTGCTGGCAAAACCCCTGAGCTCTGACGGCGCGGTGCAGCTTGCCCTGGCCAACAGCCCTGCCGTGCAAACCTTGCTGGCTCAAAGCTGGGCTGACATGTCTGCTGCCAACCTAAGGGGACGCATTTCTAACCCCATCTTCAAGTTTGAGCGGGTCACAGCAGGTGACGAATTGGAGCTGGGGCGCATTTTGTCTTTCGGCCTGCTGGACTTGCTCACGCTGCCGCGCCGCCAAGCCATTGCACAAAGCCAGATTGCGCAAGCCAGGGTGCAACTGTCTGCAAGTGTTGTGGAACAGGTCACGCAAGTCCGCCAAGCCTGGGTGCGGGCCGTTGCAGCCGGTCAAACGCTGCAATACGCTGAACAAATCAATACTGCTGCCGAGGCCAGCGCCGAGCTGGCCAAGCGCATGCAGCAGTTAGGTAACTTCAACAAATTGCAGCGGGCGCGCCAGCAGGTTTTTTATGCCGACAGCACGGCCCAGCTGGCATCTGCACAACACGCCGCGTTGGCAGCACGAGAAGAGTTGGTGCGCCAGTTGGGTTTAACTGATGCGCAGGCAGTGCAAATGAAATTGCCTGACAGGCTGCCTGACTTGCCTAAAAGCGCGCGTGCGCCAGCACTGGTCAGCAACGCAGCGACTGACCAGAGGCTTGACGTGCAACTGGCACGTGGCCAACTGGATGCGGCGGGCAAAAGCCAGGGCTTGAACCTGCTGACCAGTTTGCTTGATGTGGAACTGGACATCATTCGCAGCACCAGCTTTGACAACGCGGGCGGCGTGGGCAGCGCTACGGCCAAACGCGGTTATGAGCTGGGCATACGGCTGCCGATTTTTGACTGGGGAAACGCCAAGCGCGACACCATGAACGCGCAATCTATTGCAGCCGTTAACCGCTATGAAAGCACAGTGCGCAGCGCCACATCCCAACTGCGCGAGAGCTACTCGGCCTACCGCACAGCGTACGACGTGGCCCGCCATTACCGCGATGAAGTCGTGCCGCTGCGCAAAACCATGGCTGAAGAAAATGTGCTGCACTACAACGGCATGCTGATTGGCGTGTTTGAGTTGCTGGCCGACACCCGTGACCAGATCAGCAGCGTGGTGACCGCCATTAATGCCTACCAGCAGTTCTGGTTGGCAGATGCGGCACTCAGCGCATCAATGACGGGCAAACCCACCAGCGTGATGATGGCCGCCCCGGCTGCTGCTGGCGGTGGTGCCAAGCCTCACTAAACAGATTGAGAAGAACACCATGAACAACAGACGAAATTTTTTAGCAGGCGCTGGCGTCATCACTGCTGCAGTTAGCGCAGCAGCCGTCAGCCGCGTGGCGATGGCTGCACTGCCCGAGCCCGTGATGCAAACCAAGCCCGACACCATGGCACCGCTGGTGCCCAACACTGGTCGGCCTTACAACCCGGTGGTGACTTTAAATGGCTGGACGCTGCCTTGGCGCATGAACAACAACGTCAAAGAATTTCACCTGGTGGCAGAACCCGTGGTGCGTGAATTTGCACCAGGCTTTAAAGGCCACTTGTGGGGTTACAACGGCCAGTCACCCGGCCCGACGATTGAGGTCGTTGAGGGCGACCGTGTGCGGATATTTGTCACCAACAAGCTGCCCGAGCACACCAGTATTCATTGGCACGGCCAGCGCCTGCCCAACGGCATGGACGGCGTATCGGGTTTAAACCAGCCCGCCATCCCGGTCGGTAAAACTTTTGTGTACGAGTTTGTCGCGCGCCGCCCCGGTACCTTCATGTACCACCCGCATGCGGATGAGATGACGCAAATGGCCATGGGCATGATGGGTTTCTGGATCAC
>JAYURC010000102.1:0-7241 GCA_043756405.1 Polaromonas sp. | reverse complement strand
CAGCAGCAGCACGATGAGCTTGCCGAAGGTCGTGTGCCAGAAGGTGAAGAGCCCGCTCGCCTTGGCGGTCACGAACTTGATGAGCGGGCCGGTGGTCGCGATCTCGTCGTCGGCGAAGAGCCCGGTCGCGACCTGCGCGGCGAGGATCGCGAGCAGGCCGAACACCGAGAACGCGCCCAGCGGGTTGTGGCCGACATGCAGGTGCTCGTCGGCATGGCCTTCACCGCGCAGGTAGCGCCATGTGGTACTCGGCGCGTAGACAAAGGCCGCGAAGCGCGACCAGCGCCCGCCCACCAGCCCCCACACCAGCCTGAACAGCAGCAGTGCCAGTACTGACAAGCCAATGCGAAAGTGCCAGACCATCGCATTACCGCCAGCATTGCCCGTTATAAACAGGCCAACAATGCACAGCGCAAGCGCCCAATGAAAGACCCGCGTCGGCAAGTCCCAAACACGAACGGTGTGCAGTGGGCTGGATGTTGAAGAGGTGTTCAAGCGTGCTCCTGGCGATCTGAAAGAAGAAAAAAAGATGACTGACAACATGGATATTGACGGCTGGTAGCAACAAGTACGGCGCAGCGTCAGGGCTTACCCTTGCGCCCCAGGATACAGCGGAACTTACCAACTCTGGCTAAACTCAAGCCGCCTGGTGCTGGCCAATTGTTGATTCGCCTCACCACGTGTTAATTTTACAAACCCACGAGGAAACTGCATGAAAACTCTTGCCTGTATCGCCGCTGCTGCCGCCCTGGTTGCTTTAGCCGCCCCGGCTTCGGCCCAATTTGCCAAACCTGAAGACGCCATCAAGTACCGCCAAAGCTCGTTCAGCGTCATGGGCACCCACTTCGGCCGTATCGGCGCCATGGTCAACGGCCGCGTGCCGTTTGATGCCAAAGTTGCCCAAGAAAACGCCGACATCGTGGCCGACATGGCCAAACTGCCATGGGCTGCATTTGGCCCCGGCACCGACAAGGGTGCCATTCCTACGCGTGCCAAGCCCGAGCTGTTTGCCCAGCCTGCCAAAGCCAAGGAATACGCCGACAAGCTCATTGCGGAAAGTGCCAAATTGTCTGCCGCCGCCAAAACCGGCAATGCCGACGCCCTGAAAACCGCCTTTGGCGCCACCGCAGCCACCTGCAAAGCCTGCCACGACGACTTCCAGGCCAAGCTGTAAATTTGAGATGCTATTAAATCAGGAGCTGCTTGCGCACGTGTATATTGGGCTGTAGCCTGATTTGACGCCTAAGAAAGGCCTGTTTTGACGAAAAACAGGCCTGTTTCGCTTCCAGGCAACACATATGTCGAATCTGACGCAATCTGCCGATTCTTGCCAAGTGGCTTGAGTTTCAATCCGGCATACTGACTTTTACTTTCATCACGAGGAATTCAAGCATGCAACGCAGAACATTTAACCAGGCTGGTATGACCGCCATCGGCGCGCTGGTATTGGCCGCCTACCAACAAGCCCACGCCCTGACGCTGGGCGATTTGGCGGGTATTTCCAACAAAGACGCCAGCGCAGGCCTGAAGACTGCGCTTGAAAAAGGTGCGCTCGCCGCCGTGGCACTGCTGGGGCAGACCGATGGCTTTTTTGGCAATGAAAAAGTCCGTATTGGTTTGCCCGGCGGCTTGCAAGACGTTGCCAGGCTGATGAAAAATTTGGGTCAGGGTAAACGCATTGACGAGTTGCTGCTGACCATTAACCGCGCCGCCGAAGCCGCTGTGCCCATGGGTAAAGACCTGCTGGTGGGTGCCGTGCGTGCCATGACCGTCTCGGATGCCAAAAACATTTTGACGGGTGGCGATACATCGGTCACTTCCTTTTTTGCCGACAAAACCCGCGCTGCGTTGGGGATCAAATTTTTACCTGTGGTCACCAAAGCTACTGAAAAGGTCGGCCTGGCTAACAAGTACAACGAGTTTGCAGGCAAGGCGGCAGGTTTTGGCCTGGTTAAAAAAGAAGACGCCAACATCCAGCAGTACGTCACCGGCAAATCACTTGATGGCCTGTACCTGATGATTGGTGAAGAAGAAAAGAAACTCCGACGCGACCCGGTGGGCAGTGGCAGTGCGATTGTGCAAAAAGTGTTTGGCGCGATGAAGTAAGCGGACACTATCGTCCAAGCTGTTGCTGGCGTTGAGGCCCGTCTTAAGGTAACTGAGTCAGCTCACCGGGTCAGCTTGCCAAGTCAGTTGGCTGAATCCTTGCGCAGCTGCGACTCCAGCGCTTTGGTCGCCGTGATGTCGACAAACGTAATGACTGCGCCGTCAATCACATTGTCAATACGCCGATACGGCATGATGCGCACCGAAAACCAACGCGCGTCGCTGGTCAAAATCTGCTTTTCCGTGATGACCAATGTGCGCACCGTCTCTTTGGCGTCCTCTTGCAGGGTGGGGTATTGCAGGCTGGTGGTCAGGTCGCTGAGCGGCCTGCCAATGTCGCTGTCCCGCAGGGAGATGATTTTTGATGCCCGCTCGGTGTAACGCCTGACATTGAGCTTTTTGTCCAGGAACAGCATCGCAATGTCGGTGCTGTTCAGCAGGTTTTTCAAGTCACTCTGCGCCATGGCCAGGTCGTCCAGCTTGGTATACATTTCGGCGTTGATGGTTTGCAGCTCTTCGTTCATCGACTGCATTTCTTCCTTCGACGTGGTCAGCTCTTCGTTGGCTGATTGCAACTCTTCATTGGTCGATTGCAGTTCTTCGTTGGCGGATTGCAACTCTTCTTTGGACGCCCTGGTTTCTTCACGCAAGTTTTGGATTTCGTCGCGGCAGTGCTGTATTTCTGCTGCGTGACTGGTTTGCAACGCCACGTCTGATTTGCGGCGATTGCGGCCCGGGGGTATGGCAACAACATCTCTAAAGACAATCATCAGCATGTCCCGCAGGGCGGCAGGCTCGCGGATGGCCTGCACCGTCACGTCGACAAGATGCGCTGTGTCAGAGATGGTGGTCTGCAAATGCGGCATTTGCACCGCCTCGGTCTGGGTAGCCGCCAGTTTTAGTGCGGCGGCCAGCGGCCCGCGCAAACCTTCGCGCGCCATGGCGTAAAAGTTCCAGTTCACTTTGCCTGCAGCGGGCTCCAGGTATTTGCCGGTGCGACCGCTGATGTACACAATGTCGCCTTCATGGTTGACCACCACCGCAGCTGGCGCATAAACCTGGAGCAGCACCCGGTCAGCGGCCGCCTGCAGGCTGTCAGCTGGATGTGACTCAGGGGACAGAGATGACGGCATGGGGGAGTCCTTTTTAATTTTTGTCAGTGATGGCAGCGACTGCAGCAAGAAGTCCGGGTTGCTGCGCGGCACATTATCTTGCCGCAAGTACAGGCGCAGCTTGGATTCAAGGGTGCTGAACAAGTGGTTAAACCGGCCCATGGTCTCCGAGCTGCCCAGCAGCACCACGCCGCCAGAGCGCAGGCTGTAATGAAACAGCGGCAGCAGTCGGCGCTGCAGCGCGCTGTCAAAGTAAATCATCAGGTTGCGGCAGCACAGCAGGTCAAGTTTGGTAATAGGCGGGTCCAAAATCACATCGTGCTGCGCAAAAAGTACAGTGTCGCGAATGCGTTTGGCAATGCGGTAGCTTGCGCCTTCCTGCGTAAAAAATTGCTGCAACCTTTCAGGCGATACCACTTCACTGATGCTGTTGGGGTACAGCCCGGCACGGGCCGTGGCAATCGCGTCGGGGCTCAGGTCCGAGGCAAAAATTTGCAGGCTGCAGTGCTGGTAGCGCGGCAAGCGTTCTGTAGCCTCAGCAAACGCCATGGCCAGCGAATAAGCCTCTTCACCGGTCGAGCAGCCAATCACCCAGGCCCGCAGGCTTTCGCCGGGCGAGCGCCGCGCCAGCAGGTCAGGTAGTGTCACGTCGAGCAGATGCTGCCAGACCAGCGGGTCCCGAAAAAAGCTGGTGACACCAATCAGCAGCTCTTTAAACAGCAGGTCGGTTTCTTGTGGGTTGCTGCGCAAAAACTGGGCATACAGCGCGGGCGTTTCTATCGCATGAATCGCCATGCGCCGGTCAATGCGGCGGTTAAGGGTGTTGGGCTTGTAGTTAGAAAAGTCGTGGCGCGTGCGGTCTTGCAGCAGCTTGAAGATGTCGTCCAGAGAGTTGACTTTGTGCCCAGCAGGCGGCGCAGTGCTGCCTGCACCGGGCGGGTGTGCGGCGCTGCCAGGTGAAAGTGAAGGTGATAGACGCGACAGGTAATTAAAAATCAGGCCAGGCAAGGCGGCGGGTGCCGCAATAATGTCGGCGCAGCCCGAGGCAATGGCCGACTGGGGCATAGAGTCAAACTGCGCAGTATCGGGCTGCTGCACCACCATCAACCCGCCCAGCGCCTTGATGGCCTGCAAGCCCAGCGTGCCGTCTGTGCCCATGCCTGACAGCACCACGGCGACCGCGCGTTCACCCTGCGCTCGGGCCAGTGACGAAAACAAAATATTGATTGGCATGCGCAAACCGCGCGGCTCGGAGGGTTTGTCCAGGTGCAGCGCGCCATGGCTCAAGCTCAGCTCGGTATTGGGCGGTATCACATACACGCAGTCAGGCTCAATCAGTTGGCCGTTTTTTGCCTCGGTCACCGGCATGGGCGTGACACGCTGCAGCAACTCAGCCAGCATCGCCTTTTGGGTCGGGTCCAGGTGCTGCACCACCAAATACGCCACACCACTTTTTGGCGGGACTGCCTTAAAAAAGTCTTCCAGTGCCGCCAGGCCGCCCGCAGACGCGCCAATGCCAATGATGCGCATGGCGTCATTTGGCGGGTCAATGGCGGGGGCGGGGGCAACAGGAGTCATGTGAGGAGGGCGCGTGCAAAATTTACAAAAGGACAAAACGATAAGAAGACGTGGAGACCCTTATAGTATGCGCACTTAGCTGATCGGTATGCTACCTGCGCAAAGGCTTGCTGGCGCTGGCGTTGTTAAATCACCGGGCGTAAATGCCTTTAAGTGGCAGGACGGTCAGGCAACAGGCGGTCGGTCTCGTTCTTGATGACGCCATAGCATTCGCAGGCCCTAGCCAGCAGGCCGGGGCGGTCAAGCAAGCTGATCCGGCCACGGCTGAAGTCAATCAACCCTAACTGACGCAGTTTGCCAGCGGCCTCGCTGACGCCTTCCCGGCGCACGCCCAACATGCCCGCAATCTGCTCTTGCGTGACTTGCAGGCTGCTGTCCGCAGGCAAGCGGTCCATGCAGGCCAGCAGCCAGGTACTCAGTTGCGGCTCCACACTATGGTGTCGATTGCACACGGCGGTTTGCGCCATCTGCGTAATCAGCGACTGCAAAAAGCGCAGCAGCAGGCGCATGGATGGGCCGTTGCGGTCAAATTCAGCTTTTAACGTGGCGGCAGGCAGCCTGAAGGCGTAGCCACCGTTCAGCACCACCGCGCGGCGCCCCGCTGGCTGTTCAACGCCTATGAAAGCCGTCACCCCAACCACGCCCTCGCGGCCAATCATCGCCACTTTTGTGTCGGCGCGGCCATTGGACTCCAGCACTAACGTGACGATCACATCGGCCGGAAAGTATGCAAACTTAATTTCACCCCCTGCGCCGTAGAGCACTTGTCCGGCGTCTAGCCAGACCCTGTCAATGTGTTGCAAAAGTCGCTCAAGTGCATCGCGCGGCATGGCTGCCAACAAACGGTTGGCCTGCACCGTTGAAGGATGCAGCACCATGCGCGGGCGACCAGGCGTCTCGTGCACGGCTAGGCAGCGCCTGCCAGCGTTGAACTCAAGCTGGACAGTGCTGGCGGGGACGCCATGCTGTTCATCACGACCACCAGGCAATGCTGCCCGCAGGCCGAAGCGCTTGCCGTCAGGTCGAGGCTGCGGTGTTTTGTGCTGTCCATCGCCTGAACGCGGCAACTGCGTCGCAGCCCGCCGCTACTGACCTGACCTAGCAGTGCCAGCAGGTCGGCACGACTGCCGGGATCGACCAGCCGGTCAATGTTGTGGCTTTGCACCTCGTCCCGTGGTACCCCCATCAGTTGGGCACCTAGCAAGTTTCCCTCAATGATCTGGCCGGTGCGGTCAACCATGAAATAAGCCACCGGCGCAAACAGATACAGTTCAACCAAGCGCAGTGTTGACTGCTCAATCGCCAGTTGCTCATCTTTTAGGTGTTCGTGCTGCAGGTCAAGCTCAACCTGATGGACTTGCAGTTCGTGCAGCATTTTCAGTGCGTCGCCAGCCGTTGCCGGGTTGCTGGCAAGCTCGTGCAAGAGCGTCAGAGATGCCGCGCCAATGGCCCAGCCCTGTGTGGCTGGTGCCGTACCGTAAACGATACTGGCCTCTGCTTTTTGGCGCAGCTGCGCTGGCGCGCTTTGATTGACCGGGGTGCTGAGCATAGTGTTCCTGCGCCGACGCTTGGCAAACCGTAATCGTATCCGCTTGTTGCAGCGAAGCTAGGCACCCATGTCGGGCAATGCTCCATCACTGTGTAGGACAACTGCACCATTGCAAGATGCTTGCAGTGCTTTTGTCAGATTTAGCGTGATGCGTGATGCGTGATGCGTGATGCCTGATGCAATCAGCGACGTGACCATGCAGCGTGGGAGCCAAATCAAGTGCGCAGGGCTTTTTTCAGTTTAATCCACAACAAAATTGACCTGTAGCTCATTGAAAAAATATGCTGTAGCTATTAAAAACATAGCAAACGAGTTTCTACCGCACCACAGACCAGCCCGCTTGCTGGTTGGCTTTGTTGTTTTCGTACTCCCAAGCCGTGCCGCAACGCGCACAGCTATAGCTGGTAATGGTGACCAGATCGTGCTTGTTGTTGCTGTAGCGGTCTGCCCGCCGGTCCTCTTGCCGATTGCCGCCTTGCTCCAGTTCAGCATGGCCTGGTGCCCGCCGCCAGTTGCGCTGAATCCCCATACATGGCCCGCACAGGGTCATTTTTTGGGGGTCGTTTTGTAGATGTTGTGGATTCAGGTGATCTGTCATAGGTGTTTTGGTTGGTGCTGCTCAGTAACGTAAGCCAACAAAGCTTTAAATCCTTTATTTTCACATCACTTTGGACAGTTCCAGGGCGATAAACTCCGCTAGATGTTCGCACCACGCATCACGGCTCAGGCCAGATTTGGTTAACCATTACGCGATCACCGAATTGGTCATAGTTATACGAAATCATCATGCTTTTGTACTATTGATTCGGCCCGCTGATGCCTCAATTTCCGTTCGGGTTGAGCTTGTCGAAACCCTTCGACAAGCTCAGGGCGAACGGTTCATAGTTCACAAGGCC
>JAYURC010000101.1:0-7289 GCA_043756405.1 Polaromonas sp. | reverse complement strand
AACAGCAGGCCACCCTGACCAGCGTGCTTGAAAAAGCTGGCATGGCGTATATCAAGTCACTGCGCAACTCGCCCAAAGCGATCGATTACTTTAAGGGGCGCGGCCTGTCAGGCGAAATTGCCAGAACCTTTGGCCTGGGTTACGCGCCTGAGGGGTGGCGCAGCCTGGCAAGCGTTTTCCCCGACTACAACGACGCGCTGCTGGTTGAAAGCGGGTTGGTAATAACCGGTGAGCCAGGCGACGAAAACGCGGCTGGCGAAGCCAAGCGCTATGACCGTTTCAGAGACCGGGTAATGTTTCCTATCCGCAACGTCAAGGGCGAATGCATCGGCTTTGGCGGGCGGGTATTGAGCGACGAAAAGCCAAAGTATTTGAATTCACCTGAAACGCCGGTTTTTAGCAAAGGGCGCGAGCTGTACGGATTGTTTGAGGCACGCACCGCCCTGCGTGAACACGGCTACGCGTTGGTCACTGAAGGCTACATGGACGTGGTGGCACTGGCGCAAATGGGCTTTGCCAACGCGGTGGCCACGCTCGGCACAGCCTGCACCGCTGAGCATGTACAAAAGCTGTTTCGGTTCACAGATTCAGTCGTTTTCAGTTTTGACGGCGACAGCGCAGGCCGCCGGGCGGCGCGCAAAGCGCTTGATGCGGCTCTGCCCTTTGCAACCGATGTGCGCACCGTCAAGTTTTTGTTTTTGCCCGCCGAGCATGATCCCGACAGTTACATTCGTGCGCATGGCAAAGAAGGCTTCGCCGACTATGTGGCCAAAGCACTGCCGCTGAGTAAATTTATGCTGCAAGCAGCAGCTGAAGACTGCGAGCTGGACACCGCAGAAGGCCGTGCGCACATGGCCAGTAACGCACGGCCGTTGTGGACACTGTTGCCTGATGGCGCGTTAAAACGCCAGTTACTGGCCGAAATTGCCGACAAGGTGTTGATTGACTTGCGCGATTTGTTGGAACTGTGGCAGCCTGCGAGTAAACCAGGTAGCTATAAAAAAAATAGCTATTCACGCAACGATTCATTGGGCTATAGCCCTAAAACACCTATAAAAATCGCTCATGATGGTAAAAATGAGACTTTTTCAGGCTACCCAGAAGATGTGGGCTACCCCGGGGGCCAAGAGACGGATTATTCAAACTCTGAACCGCACTTCTCAACTCCGCCAGCCGCCATCACGAAATCTGCGCGCCGAATCGCTGGCCGCATGCTACCGGCCAGCCGCGAAGACCGTGTCCTTCGCCTTTTGCTGACCGCGCCGCAAAGCTGGGATTTGCTGACGGTGGAAGAGCACCACTTGCTATGCGCCCTGCCCGCGCCGCACGGCCCGCTGTTTGCCTGGCTTGAAAACCAGCTGCATGAGCACGGCCCCCAACCCTGGGCCGCCCTGCGCGAAGGCCTGCGCGGCCATGCGCAGGAGGCACAAGCCATTGCCCAGCTGTCGCAAATCCCCGAGGGAATAGAAGGGGACTGGACCGAGGTTCGCGGCATTATTGACCAGCTCATCAAGCTCAGCCGACAAGAAGAAATGAAAGCGTTAGCACTTAAAGCTGCCACCGACCCAGCAGCCATGCAGCGCTACAAAGAGCTGGCTAGCAGACAAAAATAAGTCTTGCCTGGCGCCAATATTGCCGCTTAAAAAACAGGCATTAGGGTATAATCCACTTTTTAGTTATTCACAAGCGCGACAGCAGCACCTCCGGTATCGGCCTTCCGCACAGCGGAATTGCACTTTAAACAAAGTTGGCCACCTCGCCGCAAGGACTGCACACCAAATGTTCGCCCAAACAGCTTGTCATTCGTAGCTTGCAATCGGCTGATTGCAAAACCCGTTTTTCTGTTTAACCGTTTAACTCTTGTCGTGTTGTTATTTGCATGGAGGTTTGCCCCGATGTGCAAATTGCTTTGTGGATAAATTTTTGTCATCCGGAGACCTGTCATGCCTTCGAAAACATCAAAAAAACCTGCCGTCAAACCTGTCACCACAACGCCCGCCAAGGCCGCACTGGTTGATAAAGCAAAAAAAGTCACCACCTCTGTTAAGCCGCTAGAAGCAGTCGCCAAACCTGCAAAATCTGCCCTGTCCCCCAAGAAAGCCCCTCCCGTGCCCACCAAGAAAACCATTGAATCCAAGCCTTTAGAGGCCAGCGCTGACCTTGCCGTGAAGAAGAAACCTGGTCGCCCGGCCAAAAGCGCCGACACAGAAAAAACGGGTGCCAAGCGCGGCCCAAAATCCAAAAGCGCTGGTGATGGCGATGAAGACCTGTCAGATGTGGTTGCCGAGTTTGAAGAGGCGCCCGTCGCGGACACCACTGAAAAGGTCAAGCCCTTACGGATGAAAATCAGCAAGGCCAAGGAACGCGCCTTGATGAAAGAGTTTGGCCTGGACGAAACCGTGCTGAGCGAAGAAGACATTTTGAAGCGCCGGATGCGCCTGAAAGCGCTGATCAAGCTGGGCAAAACACGCGGCTACCTGACGCACGGCGAAATTTCTGACCACCTGCCCGACAAGGTGATTGACGCTGAAACACTGGAAGCAGTGATCCTGACGTTGAACGACTTGGGTGTGGCGGTGTATGAACAAACGCCTGACGCTGAATCACTGCTGATTACCAGCAACGCGCCGGCTGGGTCGACCGAAGAAGAAGCCGAAGAAGCCGCAGAAGCCGCGCTGTCAACCGTTGACAGCGAGTTTGGCCGCACTACCGACCCCGTACGTATGTACATGCGCGAAATGGGCACCGTTGAGCTGCTCACGCGTGAAGGCGAAATTGAGATTGCCAAGCGTATTGAAGGCGGCTTGATGCGCATGATGGAGGCGATTTCTGAGTCCCCCGCCACGATTGCTGAAATTTTGCGTATGGGTGAAGAGATTCGTGAAGGCAAGGTTGTGATTTCAACCGTGGTCGACGGCTTTACCGTTGTCGATGAGGCCGATGACTATGTTGCCGAAGAAGACTTTGACGAGTTTGACGAAGAAGACGATGACGACGGCAAAGGCGGCTCCAAAGCACTGACCAAAAAGCTTGAGGAATTAAAAACCGAAGCGCTGAGCCGTTTTGACAAAATCGCCGTTCACTTTGAAAAGGTTCACAAAACCTACGACAAGGAAGGTTACGGAACGCCGGTTTACATGAAGTCGCAAAAATCGCTCAGCGAAGAGCTGATGACGGTGCGTTTTACAGCTAAAACTATTGAAAAGCTATGCGACCTTCTGCGCGGCCAGGTGCTGGACGTGCGCAAAAAAGAACGCGAATTGCGCCGCATCATCGTTGAAAAATGCGGCATGCCGCAAGAGACTTTCATCAAAGACTTTCCGCCTAATTTGCTGAATTTGAAATGGGTTGAAAAGCAGGTGGCCAGCGGCAAACCATGGTCTGTAGTGATGGCACGCAACATTCCGCCGATTCAGGAATTGCAAACCAAGCTGGGCGAGTTGCAGGCCTGCGTGGTCGTCCCACTGCTGCACCTGAAAGACATCAACAAGCGCATGAACGAAGGTGAGACCAACTCGCGCGATGCCAAAAAAGAAATGATTGAGGCCAATTTGCGCCTGGTGATTTCAATCGCCAAAAAGTACACCAACCGTGGCCTGCAGTTTCTTGACCTGATTCAGGAAGGCAACATCGGCCTGATGAAAGCCGTGGACAAGTTTGAATACCGTCGGGGCTACAAATTCTCGACCTACGCCACATGGTGGATTCGCCAGGCAATTACCCGCAGCATTGCTGACCAGGCACGCACCATCCGCATTCCGGTGCACATGATTGAGACCATCAACAAGATGAACCGCTTGAGCCGCCAGCATCTGCAGGAGTTTGGCTTTGAGCCAGACGCCAGCGTACTGGCCGAAAAGATGGAAATCCCTGAAGACAAAATTCGCAAAATCATGAAGATTGCGAAAGAACCGATTTCGATGGAAACGCCGATTGGTGATGACGATGATTCACACCTGGGCGACTTTATTGAAGACGGTGCCAACACCGCACCGCTTGAAGCCGCCATGCAGGCTGGCCTGCGCGATGTGGTCAAAGACATTCTTGACAGCCTGACACCGCGTGAAGCCAAGGTGCTGCGCATGCGCTTTGGCATCGAAATGTCTACTGACCACACGCTGGAAGAAGTGGGCAAGCAGTTTGACGTCACCCGCGAGCGGATTCGCCAAATAGAAGCCAAGGCGCTACGAAAGCTCAAGCACCCTTCAAGGTCTGACAAACTGCGTAGTTTTATTGACACGCTGTAAGCCTCAAAACGTGTAAAAAAACACCAAAAGCGTCTGCCGATGTGTCGGGCAGGCGCTTTTTTATGTGTGTTTCTGGCTGCAGCCCATTGAAAATTTGCGTTAGCAGCTATTAAACTTGTAGCAGCTTGATATTTGCGCTATATTTATGTATAGGCTTGTGCTGACAGTCAGTTTGTGACTAAATCGTGAAACTAAATTTTGACAAGAGGAGATACTTCAATGAGCGCTAAAGAATCCGCGGCTGTTGGCCAATTGCTTGAACTGCTGGAATCCCGCTACGCCCTGCGCGTGATGTGGGCCTTAAAAGACGGCCACCCACAAACTTTTCGTATTTTGCAAGACAGCATTGGCACCATCACACCAAACACGCTGAACACCCGCATCAAGGAGCTGCGCGCCGCAGGCCTGATGACGCATGGCACATCGGGCTACACCGTTACAACGCTGGGCGCAGACCTTCTCAAACGTTTAAACGACTTGCAAGCGTTTGCCACCAAGTGGACAACGAGCATGACAAAAGCTGCAGCAACCAAGAAAAAATAGACGCTGCTTTTTTATGACGCTCGACAAAAGCAGGCCCGGAGCCTGCTTTTTTTATGCCTGGCCCGGTACACGCATCGTTGATCGATTGATATGGCGTTTTCAAATAAGCTTATTCGCATAAGCGTCAAACAAAACTGTATTTCCCTTTAAGCAGGCACGCCTTTACATTCGTCGGCTATGTCTGAATTTGCTTCGCTCTTTTTGTCCTCTTATGCCTATATTTTTGCTGGCTTTGTGGTCGGCCTGGTGGTGGGCCTGACAGGCGTGGGCGGTGGCTCATTGATGACGCCACTGCTGATTTTCGGCTTTGGTATCAAGCCGCATCTGGCGATTGGTACTGACCTGCTGTTTGCAGCGTTCACCAAACTGGGCGGCACTGTCAGTCTGGCCCGCCACCGCCTGATTGACTGGCGGGTTGTAGGCCAAATGGCTTTGGGCAGCGTGCCTGCTTGCCTGGTGACGCTCTATATTTTGAAGCAGCTTGGACCCGCCAATCCGGCTACCCAGGCCATCATGACCACCACTTTAGGCGCGGCATTGCTGCTAACCGCTGCTGCTACGTTGTACAAAGCCATTCGCGGCAAGGCTGTGCCCACACATATAGCGCCTGAGCGATTAAGCCAGGCGACAAAGGCACGGCATTGGGCACTCCCCGTGCTGTTTGGGGCCATCATTGGCACGCTCGTTACCATCACATCGGTTGGTG
This sequence comes from Polaromonas sp., assembly GCA_043756405.1. GTDB lineage: Bacteria > Pseudomonadota > Gammaproteobacteria > Burkholderiales > Burkholderiaceae_C > Polaromonas. The sequence continues at coordinate 1,793 of JAYURC010000101.1, read as the reverse complement.
CAGGCGCCATTGGCGTGATCGTACTGATGCTGCTGTACCCTGCCCTGCCATTGCCTAGAATCGTGGCGGCAGACATTGCGCACGCTGTGCCGCTGACGCTGGTGGCGGGATTGGGTCATGCATCAATTGGCTCGGTAGACTGGGTTCTGCTGACCAAATTGCTGGCGGGATCGCTTCCTGGCATCTGGCTCGGAACCGTACTGATGAAAAAAACCCCGGACCGGATCATCCGCTCGCTGCTGTCCGTCTTGCTGGCCTACGCTGGACTCAAATTGATTGCCATTTAATTTAACCATGTACCAATACACTGACTTCGACCGCCAATTTGTACGCGCTCGCGCCAACCAGTACCGCGACCAGCTCACGCGCTGGCAAGCAGGGCAATTGCCTGAAGACGAATTTCGCCCGCTGCGCCTGCAGAACGGCTGGTATGTGCAGCGCTACGCACCCATGCTGCGAGTGGCTGTGCCTTATGGCGAACTGAACACCGCCCAATTGCGTGTGCTAGCCAAAATTGCACGCGACTATGACCAGCCTGACACTGCGCTGTTCAATGACGCGCAAGCCGCGCAGGACAAGCTCGGTGATATTCCTTTAACAGGTCATTTTTCGGATGCAAAGTCGGTCAAGACCCATCTGACCAAAGGCTACGGCCACTTTACTACCCGTCAAAATGTGCAGTACAACTGGATTCCGCTCGACAAATCAGCTGACGTGATGGACTTGCTGGCCAGCGTCAACATGCACGGCATTCAAACCAGCGGCAATTGCATTCGCAACATCACCAGCGACGAGCGAGCCGGTATTGCATTTGATGAGCTGGCAGACCCGCGCCCGTTTGCTGAAATCATGCGCCAGTGGAGCACGCTGCACCCCGAGTTTGCGTTTTTGCCGCGCAAGTTCAAGATTGCCATTACTGGCGCGATTGAAGACCGAGCCGCGACCGCTTGGCACGATGTTGGCCTGCACATGGTCAAGAATGCGGATGGTTTGCACGGCTTCAAGGTGCTGGTGGGCGGCGGTATGGGTCGTACGCCGATTGTGGCAAGCGTGATTCGCGAGTTTTTGCCGTGGGACCAGATTCTCAATTACCTGGAAGCCATTGTTCGTGCCTACAACCGCTTTGGCCGCCGCGACAACATGTACAAGGCACGCATCAAGATTCTGGTCAAAGCTGAAGGCCAGTCATTCTTTGACCAAGTCGAGGCCGAGTACAAAGACATTGTTGAAATTGACGGCGCGCCGCACACCATTACCCAAGCGGAGCTTGACCGTGTGTCAAGGTCGTTTGTTGCGCCTGAATTGACCTGCAACCGCAGCGATGCCGAGGCCAAAATTGCGAACATCTTGCGCGCTGCCGCTGAAGATGATGTGGAGTTTGGCCGCTGGCTGCAGCAAAACGTGGCCCCGCACAAAAGCGCGGATTTGCGCATTGTCACGCTGTCGTTCAAGCGCCTAGGCCAAGCCCCGGGCGACGCAACGGCTGACCAGCTGGACCTGGCTGCAGACCTGGCAGACCAGTTCTCAGCCGGTGAAGTACGCGTCACGCATGACCAGAACCTGGTGTTGCCCTGGGTGCAATGCGACCAGTTGCCCGAGCTGTGGAAAGCCGCGCGCAAAGCCGGTTTTGCACGCCCCAACATCCGCCTGCTGACCGACATGATCGCCTGCCCCGGCGGTGACTTTTGCAGCCTGGCTAATGCGCGCAGCTTGCCACTGGCCGAGGCCATCACGCGCCGCTACCAGGACCTGGACGAGCTGCACGACCTGGGCGAGATTGACCTGCACATCAG
>JAYURC010000100.1:0-3116 GCA_043756405.1 Polaromonas sp. | reverse complement strand
TTTACCCACTTATTTTTATGACCAGTTCAAGGTCACCAAAATTGAGGCTGGGCAGCTCACTATGCTGGCGACTGTCATGGGCTCCGCGCTGCGAGTGGTTGGCGGCTATATTTCTGACCGCGTTGGCGGTATCAACACCCTGAATGGCGTGCTGGTCATGGTGTCTGCAACGCTGGTGCTCTGCGGTATGGCCGGGCAATCATTGGTTGTGACTACGTTGCTTTTCATGTTGTGCTTTGCAGCGTTGGGGGCGGGTAATGGCGCCCTGTTTCAGTTGGTACCCCTGCGCTGGCCGGTGACGACGGCGGTGGCGGGCTCAATGATTGGTGAAATTGGTGCTCTGGGTGGTGGCTTTATACCCAACCTGATGGGGCAGTCAAAGCAGCATCTCGGAACTTATTTGTGGGGCTTTGTGGCATTTGCCGGGGTAGCTGTAGCCATGTTGCTGATGCTGCGTGTGGTGCAGATCAGGTGGACGAGAACATGGGCGGAAAAAGGGGGGCGGGCCCGAATAACACCTGCACCGCATGCCTGAGCAGCTGGAGGCTGCGGGCTGCAGCCTGCAGGACGTCATTAGGCACGATCCTTGCTCGTTTACACCTGTGAATCAGGTGACTTCTATAGCAACCCGGAATAAAGCGATGAAAAAATCAAAATTGGTGATGGTCGGCAACGGCATGGCAGGTGTGCGTACTCTTGAAGAGCTGCTCAAGGTTGCGCCTGATTTGTACGACATCACTGTTTTTGGCGCTGAGCCGCACCCCAACTACAACCGCATTTTGCTTAGCCCCGTTTTGGCAGGCGAGCAGACGCTGGATGAAATTGTGCTGAACAGCTGGGACTGGTACAAAGACAACCACATCACGCTACACGCGGGTAAAAAAGTCACAGAAGTAGACCGCATCAAACGCAGGGTGAAAGCTGACGACGGCAAGGGCGGGTTGATTGAGGTCGAATATGACCGCCTGCTGCTGTGCACGGGCTCTAACCCTTTTATTTTGCCCATCCCCGGCAAAGATTTAAAAGGCGTCATTGCTTACCGCGACATTGCTGACACCAACGAAATGATTGACGCTGCCAGCAAATACAAAAACGCTGTGGTGATTGGCGGTGGCCTGTTGGGCCTGGAAGCCGCCAACGGCCTGATGCTGCGCGGCATGCAGGTCAGTGTGGTGCATGTCATGCCCACCCTGATGGAGCGCCAGCTCGACAGCGTGGCTGGCAAGCTGCTGCAAAAGTCGCTCGAAGACCGGGGGCTGAAGTTTTTAATGGGTGCGCAAACGCAAGAACTGCTTCCTGCCGTTAGCCCTGAGCCGTTCGAAGGGTCCGAGGGGCTTCGACAAGCTCAGCCCGAACGGGTAGGCAGCATCAAATTCAAAGACGGTACAGAGCTGGCGACCGATCTGGTCGTGATGGCTGTTGGTATTCGCCCAAACACGGCGCTGGCCGAATCCATGCGCCTGTATTGCAACAAGGGCATTGTGGTGAGCGACACCATGCAAACCACGACTGACGCACGTATTTACAGCGTGGGTGAATGCGCGGCGCACCGCGGTATAGCGTATGGTCTGGTTGCTCCCTTATTTGAACAAGCGAAAGTTGCTGCCAACCACCTGGCGCAGTTTGGCATTGGCCGCTACACCGGCTCGCTCACTTCGACCAAGCTCAAGGTTACAGGTATTGATTTGTTCAGTGCAGGCGACTTTATGGGGTCTGATGGCGCAGAAGAAATCATCATGAGCGACCCGTTTGGCGGCGTTTACAAAAAGCTGGTCATCAAAGACGACAAACTGGTCGGCGCCTGCCTGTACGGCGACACGGTGGACGGCAGCTACTACTTCAAGCTGCTCCGCGATGGCCGCAGTGTGGCTGGTATCCGCGACAAGTTGATGTTTGGCGAGTCCAGTATTGGCGACACCGGCCACGAGGGTCACACCAAGGCAGCATCCATGCCGGACACAGCCGAAGTTTGCGGCTGCAACGGTGTGAACAAAGGCACAATTTGCAAAGCCATTCGTGAGAAAGGCTTGTTCACGCTGGAAGAAGTCAAAAAACACACCAAAGCCAGTGCATCGTGCGGGTCATGCACGGGGCTGGTCGAACAAATTTTGATGTTTACCGCGGGTGGCGACTATTCCGCCGCACCCAAAACCAAAGCCATGTGCAGTTGCACCGACCATGGGCACCAGGCGGTGCGCGACGCGATTCGTGAGAAAAAATTGCTCACCATTAAAGACGTGTACACCGCGTTGGACTGGAAAACACCCAACGGCTGCTCAACTTGCCGCCCAGCTGTTAACTATTACGTCACCAGCACCTGGCCCAAAGAAGCCAAAGATGACCCGCAAAGCAGGTTCATCAACGAGCGCAGTCATGCCAACATTCAAAAAGACGGCACTTACAGCGTCATACCGCGCATGTGGGGCGGCGAGACCACAGCCAGCGAGCTGCGCCGCATTGCCGACGCGGTGGACAAATACAAAATCCCGACCGTCAAGGTCACGGGTGGCCAGCGCATTGACTTGCTGGGTGTTAAAAAAGAAGACCTGGTCAATGTGTGGAAAGACATCGGCATGCCGTCAGGTCACGCCTATGCCAAAGCACTGCGCACGGTAAAAACCTGCGTGGGCAGCGAATGGTGCCGCATGGGCACGCAAGACTCAACGCAAATGGGCAAAGACCTGGAGCGCGCCATGTGGCGCATGTACGCACCGCACAAGGTCAAGTTTGCGGTCAGCGGCTGCCCGCGCAATTGTGCGGAGTCAGGCATCAAGGATGTGGGCGTGATTGGCGTGGACTCCGGCTGGGAGATGTACATCGCGGGTAACGGCGGCATCAAAACCGAGGTGGCGCACTTTTTGGTTAAGGTCAAAACCGCTGAAGAAGTGCTGGAGTACACCGGTGCATTTTGCGAGCTGTACCGCCAGGAGGGCTGGTACCTGGAGCGCACCGTGCATTACGTCAACCGCGTGGGCCTGGACTACGTGAAGAAAAAAATTCTTGAAGACCACGAAGGCCGCAAGGCGCTATGGGCACAGTTGCAGTTTGCACTTGACGGTGAGCCTGACCCCTGGTTTGAAATGCAGAAGGCGGCTGTGGACACCCGGCAGTTTGAT
>JAYURC010000099.1:0-45243 GCA_043756405.1 Polaromonas sp. | reverse complement strand
TCTGGCAGCCCTACTCGATGCTGGCAACCCGGTGATGGAGCGTGTTCCGCTGAAAAAATCAGTTGGCTTGTTCATAGGTAAACCTCTTTGAAATTCTTAGGGCGGCGTCACCGCGATGGTCCGGATGTACATCACCTGCAGCACAACTTCGGCGTTGCCCGAGCCGCCGGTGCTTCGCGACGTCACCCGGTAGGTCGTTGTCTGGTTGCCGCCGGCCGTGACATCGCTGAGCAGTTCGATCACATACTGGGCGTTCTCAAGGTTATTGCTGTATTTGGTGGCCACAGTCGCAGCGCAACTGGTCCAGCTGAACGGCGTGGTGGTGGTGCACGCCGCCGTCGCAGCACCGGCACCTTGGTTCCAAAATGTCGTGCTACCACCATCAGCCAAGGGCTTGGACGGATAGGCGTAATGGCCGACATTGCTGGTGGCAAAGCCCAGGGATTCGATCACCTGCAAGGCTTCCTTGCCGGCGCTTTCGGCTGATTGAAACGAAACATTCCTGTCAACCGCGTTGCCGGTCATGCGCTCAGACAACGTCGTATTTCGGAAGCCGATGACGCTGATCACCATCAGCATCACCAGCAGAACCAGCCCCACGATAAGCGTCATTCCTTGCTGGTTCCGCCGCGAGCCCACATGCAGGGATGTTCTTTTCACCGACATCGGGGCTCGGGCATGGTTTGGGGCAGTAGACATGGTGCGTAGCTCGGGGTGGTCTTATCGCGGCGCCACGCTGTTGCGCAAAACCACCGTGGTGGAGAACTCTTTGCGCAACCGGTTTGCAGAAGCCCCGGCGGGCAGCGTATAGGCCTGCCCGAGGAGCGTGGGTGTGACCAGAGTCACGCCGGGATTGGCATTGTCTTCAGAGCTGAGCATCATCAGGCCAATGCGCACCGCGACCACGCGTGACCAGTCCGTTACCGACGCTGCGGTCGTTCGCCAGTTATCGGCCAGCAGGGTAGGCACACCGAATCCATCGACCGTCGTATTCTCGCCGTAATGGAATCGCAGACCCTCAACGTTGGCTACAACCTCTTCAGCCGGCAAACGGGTGTTCCCGTTGTAAGTGACCCGGTACAGGCTTGGGGTGACCGCTCCGGTGCGCGTGGCTATGAAGAAAAAATTCCACTGCGCCAGAAAAACGATGGCATCCGTATCGTACATCTTGTCAGAAGCTCCGTATCGGAAAGTCCCTGTGCTGTTGTCGAGCGTGGTGTCATGTGCAATGCTGGTGACACCGCTGGTCACACTGACCTTGCCCTTGAAAAGGTTCGACGAGTTGCAGTCCGCCACAACCATGTCGTACACACCGCTGTTGGCCGTAGCATTACGCCACCCATAAGTGTCCGCCGCAATCACCAGCGGCGACTCGGTTGTTGGCATCACGACGCTGACCCCCAATGAGTCGATGCTGGCGCCGGAAAACAACAGACTGTCGTTGCCAGCCAAAGGCGTGGGATTGCTGGCCGGAACCATCCCGGTGGGCGTGGCGCTGTCAAACCCGCGGATAAAGTTGGAGGGCGTGAAGGGCTGCAGGGTCACCTCAGGGGCTGTCGTTTCTAGCTGGGCGAGGGGATTTACGCCGTAGAAGTCAGCCGGACTTCCCGATGCCAGGACGCTGCTTGGTGAATAGACGGGCGGGTCCGTGCCCACCACCACCTTTTTGAGACCGGCACAACCCGCAAACCCGGCCATCCGCAAATCCTTCGCTATCGAATCCAGCGCAAAGTTTGCATCCTCCTGAAGCCTGCCAGTGGTCTCCTGGAAACGGAACGACTGTTTGACTGCAACATAGACCGATGACAGCCCAATCAGCACCGCCATGCTGAGCGCCAGCGCGATCAACAGTTCAATCAGCGTCATCCCTTTTTGTCGGGGGGAGTGCATGGGCAGTATCAAATTGTTCATAGTCTGAGGTCAAAAACCAGCGTCTCAAACTGAGCTGCGGCGTTGTCGGTGCACAGCGTACGTGTTTCGTCACTGACGGTACCGATACATTTGGACCAGCGAACTTCAAGTTCGATCTTCCGCCGACCGCCGCCGACCGCGAGCGTTATTCGCCCGTCGCCTTGGGGCAACTGCGCCGCGAGCGACTCCAGCCATTCCTTTTTGTCGCGCTGGGCAATGGTCGTGGGGCTCGTCGAAGGCGATTCCCCATAGGTCGTGATGTATTCACTGGTGGCGGAGAGGGCTACCGCCGGATTAGCCCGTATCCGGTCGGCCATATCGGCGGCAAGTTGACTGGCCTTGGACCTCGCCTCGGACGAAGCCGCGTTGGAAACACCACTAACCATCAACCCCGCAACCCCCAGCAGCCCGAAGGCCAGAATGACCAGCGTAACAAGCACCTCGATCAGGCTGAAACCACGAGAACGTTCTCGCCACAGGCTGACCGGCACGTCTGCGTAAGCGGGAGATTGTGAGGACTTCACGCAGGACCGGCTAGTTGGGCGGGCAGCTCACACCGCTGGCGACGCGGGTGCTGCGAACGCGGCCTGAGGTGCTCAGGACCAGGCAATATCTCTCGCTGTTTCCATCAAAAAACCAGAAAGACCGGTTCGCAGGCGCCCCCGTCGTGGTGACCGGACGCCCTTGCCCGTTGAAGGTAAAGTAGGTGAGTCCGCCTGTTGACCCGGTGTCGAGCGGCCCAGCCGGCGGAGCGACTACCTCCAGGCGGGTGACACCTGCGGCCCCGGCCACATCCGCAGCAGGACCGACACCTGCATTGGCAGTACCGGTCCTGTCGACAAACACCGTCCAGCCTTCTGTCCAGGTGCCGACCGCTGTGTTGGCTGCCAACGTGACTCTTGCATCGGACCCGCGCTTGACCGCTTCCGAACGTGCCAGACTCAATGAAACTTGCAATGCCGAGGCCGCAGCTGAAAGTCGGTTGCTTCGCAGCATCCCCTCAAATGCGGGGACGCCAACGGTCAAGAGAATCCCCAGTATCGCGACCACCACCATGACTTCAATCAACGTATAACCGCCCGCGTCAGTGAAGCGACCATCCACATATTGGAAACGCCCACGGCGGCCGCGCAAAGCACAAAACGATACTTCTCTACTCATAGTAGTGATACTACACAATTAGCGACGCGCGGCGGTTACAGTACCGACGAACGGCCAAATCGACTCGCCAGGCGGCAAATGACTTACTCAAACTTTCCAGTGTTCGCAAATTCGATAGAGCATGCGCAGGGTCTGGCAGAACGAGGCTTGCGGGTGGCCTCTCCCAATCCGCGTGTTGGCTGTGTGCTTTTAAGTGCGGAAGGCCCAGTCATTGGCCAAGGCCACACCCAGCAAGCCGGCGGCCCACACGCTGAAATCATGGCGCTGCGTGATGCTGCTGCCAAAGGCCACTCAGTGGTAGGTTGCACCGCTTACGTGACTTTAGAGCCCTGCTGTCACCATGGCCGCACCGGGCCTTGTTGTGATGCGCTGATTGCCGCTGGCGTTAAAAAAGTGGTGGCGTCTATTGCGGACCCGAACCCTTTGGTGGCTGGCCAGGGCTTTGCGCGCTTGCGGGCTGCGGGTGTTGAGGTTGAAGTCGGGCCAGGTGCAGCGGAGTCGCGGGAGCTGAACATTGGTTTTTTCAGCCGAATGATCCGAAAAACGCCCTGGGTGCGCATGAAGGTGGCGGCTTCGCTTGACGGGCAAACAGCGCTGCTCAATGGGCAAAGCCAGTGGATTACGGGCGAAGCAGCGCGTGCTGATGGCCATGCCTGGCGGGCGCGCAGTTGTGCGGTACTGACGGGTATTGGCACGGTGCTGGCAGACAACCCTCGGCTTGATGTACGTTTGGTAGAAACGACGCGGCAGCCGCATGTCGTCATTGTTGACAGCAAGCTCGAAACACCGCTCAATGCTCATATTTTAGGAGCTGATCGCGCTCGATTTATATACGCTGCAGCCCAAAATGATGCTAAAAAAGCAGCCCTGGAGGCACTGGGAGTGACGGTGATTTACCTGCCAGGCGAAGGTGGCAAAGTTGACCTGTCGGCCATGCTGCGCGACTTGGCTACCCGTGAAGTCAATGAGCTGCATGTTGAGGCGGGCCACAAGCTCAATGGTTCGTTGATTCGCGAAGGTTTGGTTGATGAGCTTGTTTTGTACATGGCCCCCAAGTTGCTGGGTGCAGGCCAAGCCATGGCAAGCTTTGGGCCATTGCAAAGCTTGTCTGACGCAACCCAACTGCAATTTATGTCGACTGAAATGCTGGGCGACGACTTGCGCATAAGGGCGCGCGTGGCGGGGCGGGACCAGTTTTAAGGCAAGAACTCGGCCAGGCTTCGCCCTTGCCGCAAGCCATCAACCTCTGCAAAGTGGGCATCCAGCGTGAGCAGTCCTGCGCCATGTTCAAGTGTGCTGGCAGCAATCCATAAATCATTGGCAGGAATCGGCTTGCCTTTGAGCCGCAAGGCTGCGTAGATCAGTGCATAGTTGTCTGCGGTGATGCTGCCGCAAGTAACTAGCCGAACACGGGGGGATTGCATGAATAAGCTGAGCTCTTGACGGTATTTGGCTTCGCGCGTGCCCGCCGCAAAGCCAGCCAGCAACTCGCCCAGTACTGTGGCGCAAATTAACAAATCCGGGCAGCGCTGAATCACAGCAACAATGTTTTCGTCGCCCCTTTTGAAGGCAACGTATGCGTTAGTGTCTAAAACAATATTTCTCACGCTTTACTTCCACATTGCTGAATCTATTTGCGCAAAACTAGCTGTGGCAGACTCAAACGCAGCGGCGTCGCGGTCACTCCAGGTGCCCTGCAAGGCGTCAAGGTCATCAAACCGTTCGTTGGTCTTTTCAGCCACTCGCACGCCTGCTACGGTTTCAAGCACTTTCACGACCAACGAGTTAAGGCTGCTGCCCTCTTGCTGGGCCTGCTTTTTGAGGCGAAAGATGGCTTTGTCATCGATTCCGCGAATACTGATAACGGTCATGGCATCACCTTTGCATGCAATATGAAGTTACAAATAATAGCACCGCAGAGTGTCTACCTCATTCTGAGACAATGGAAGTATGTTTACCGGAATCATCACCGGCGTGGGGCGCATCGTCGCTATCCATAGCCTGGGCAGTACCTCTCACCATGGCAAGCGGCTCACAATTGAAACGCCTGCGGGTTACCTTGACGATGTTGGCTTGGGCGACAGCATTGCGCTGAATGGCGCTTGCATGACGGCCGTTAGCGTCGACGCCCTTCAAAACCAGTTTGCCATTGATATATCTGCCGAGTCGCTGGATAAAACCAGTGGGTTAGCAGAATTGAGCAACATTAATCTCGAAAAAGCCTTGCGCGCCAACGACAGGCTTGGCGGGCACATCGTTTCTGGTCACGTCGATGGCATTGGCCTTGTTGCTTACTTTGCCGAAGTGGGTGAAAGCTGGGAGTTGCGTATTACCGCACCCCAGGCGCTGGCCAAATACATGGCTTACAAAGGCTCTATCACAGTCAATGGCGTGAGCCTGACAGTCAATAAAGTCAACGATTTGCCTGATGCTACCGGCTGCGAGATCAGCATCAACATCATCCCCCACACCATTGAAAACACCGCGCTGGGCTGCTTGAAAGCTGGCAGCAGCGTGAATTTGGAAATTGACACCGTCGCGCGGTACGTTGAGCGCATGTTGTCGTCTGAAAGTAGTAACAAATGACTGTTGCCATGAGCGTTAGTATTTCCCCGGTTGAAGACATCATTGCTGACATGCGTGCCGGCAAAATCGTTATTTTGATTGACGAAGAAGATCGTGAAAACGAAGGTGATCTGGTACTGGCAGCCGACCACGTCACGCCCGAAGCCATCAATTTCATGGCTCGTTTTGGCCGGGGCCTGATCTGCCTGACGCTAACGCGCGACCGCTGTGAACGCCTTGAACTGCCGCCCATGGTCACGCGCAATGGCGGTAAATATTCAACCGCGTTCACTGTGTCCATTGAAGCCGCCGAAGGCGTAACCACTGGCATTTCTGCTGCTGACCGGGCGCGCACTGTACAGGCCGCAGTGGCTACAAATGCAACAGCGACCGATTTGGTACAGCCGGGCCACATCTTCCCGCTGCAAGCCGTTGATGGTGGCGTATTGATGCGCGCTGGGCATACCGAGGCAGGTTGTGACCTGGCTGCCATGGCCGGTTGCTCGCCTGCATCGGTGATTTGCGAGATCATGAAGGACGACGGCACGATGGCGCGACTGCCGGATTTGTTGTTGTTTGCAGCTGAACATGGTTTGAAGATTGGCACTATTGCTGCACTCATTGAACACCGCAGCAGGAATGAATCACTGATTGAAAAAATCGGCAGCCGTCCATTGAATACTGCGTTTGGTGAATTTACGGCGCATGCCTTCAGAGACAAACCCGGCCAGGGCTTGCACTTGGCTCTGAGCAAAGGCCAATGGGAAGCGCATGAGGCCGTGTCCGCCCGTGTACACGAGCCGCTGTCGGTGCTTGATGCGCTCGAAGTAGGCCGCGGCATGCATTCATGGAACCTGGACGAAAGCCTGCGCTACATCGCCAATGCAGGCAAAGGCGTGGTGGTGTTGCTGAACTGCGGTGAAAGCGCCGCACAACTGCTGGCCCAGTTTGAAGGCACAGCACGCGCCAGCCAGGCCCCTGAGCGTGGCCGCATGGACTTGCGCACCTACGGCATTGGTGCACAAATTTTGCGGGCCTGCGGCGTGCAAAAGATGAACCTGTTGGGCAACCCCAGGCGCATGCCCAGCATGGTCGGCTACGGGTTGGAAACCGCCAGCTACATCACGAAGTAAATCACCAAATAATTCAAAGGGAAAAACATGTTTGGTGCAGACAAGGGAATAGCCGACAAGCTGGACGGCAAAAAGTTGGTGGTAGGCGTTGTGCAAGCCCGCTTTAACGAAAGCATCACCAACGCGCTGGCCACTGCGTGCCTGCGTGAGCTGGCTGCGCTGGGTGTGGAAAGCAAACACATCAAGCATGTCAAAGTGCCCGGCGCTCTGGAAGTTGCCAGTGCTTTGCAGGCCATGGCCGAAAGCGGCAAGTACGACGCGCTGATTGCTCTGGGCTGCATCATTCGCGGCGAAACGTATCACTTTGAGCTGGTTGCCAACGAGAGTGGTGCCGCCGTGACCCGTGTGGCACTGGACTACCAGTTACCGATTGCCAACGCGATTTTGACCACTGAAAATATGGCCCAAGCGCAAGCCAGACAAACTGAAAAAGGGCTGGATGCCGCGCGAGTTGCGGTTGAAATGGCCAACCTGATCAATGAGTTGGGCTGAAACGAATAAAACACCATGCTTGACACAAAAACAACGACAAACCCGGCCAAAACCAAACGCCCGCCACAAATCCGTACCGGACTGACGGATACAGGCGTAAAAAAAGCGGCTGACAAATCAGCCCGTACGCGCGCGAGAGAGTTTGCCATGCAGGCGCTTTACCAGCACTTTGTGGGCCGCAACACCGCCGATTCAATCGACATGTTCACACGTGACCTGGTCGGCTTTCATAAAGCTGATTCGGCGCATTACGACGCTTTACTGCACGGCTGTATAGAACAAGCTGCGCAACTTGATGCCGCCATTACCCCACTGCTGGACCGCACCATGGCAGAGATTTCACCGGTTGAGCATTCAGTGCTTTGGATAGGTGCTTATGAGCTTAAGAATTGTCTGGATGTGCCTTGGCGCGTGGTGCTGAACGAATGCATTGAACTTGCCAAAGCTTTTGGTGGTACCGATGGCCATAAGTATGTGAACGGCGTGCTGAACAAGCTGGCACCCAGCTTGCGCGCCAGCGAAGTCGCCATTGACAGGCCCCAACACGCTTGACGTCATGAGGCTTGCACAGCGCGCCCAACGTATTGAGCCGTTTTATGTGATGGAGGTTGCCAAGGCGGCAGCCACCATGGCCAAAGAGTTTGCGCACACCAGCAAGCCAATGATTTTTTTGAATATCGGCGAGCCGGACTTTACCGCCCCGCCCCTGGTACAGACTGCTGCCGCCAAGGCCATTGCCAACGGCAAGACACAGTACACGGACGCCACTGGTATGCCTGAGCTGCGGGAAAAAATCAGTGACTGGTATGCCAGCCGTTTCAAGGTTGACGTAAAACCAGGGCGCATTGTGCTGACGGCTGGCGCATCTGCCGCGCTGCAGTTAGCTTGCCTGGCATTGATTGAGGCAGGCGACGAAATACTGATGCCCGACCCCAGCTACCCGTGCAACCGCCATTTTGTGAGCGCCGCTGAGGGCAAGGCGGTACTGATACCAACCACGGCTGAAGTACGCTTTCAATTGACACGTGCAAAAGTTGAAGCTGCCTGGGGGCCGTACTCACGTGGGGTGTTATTGGCGTCACCTTCCAACCCGACGGGTACATCCATACCGCCTGATGAACTGCAGCGCATTGCTGAATTCGTTCATACGCGTGGCGGTATCACGATGATTGATGAGATTTATTTGGGATTAAGTTACGACGAACAATTTGGCCGCACGGCACTCGGCATGCCTGGTGAGTTGGGGCAAAACGTCATCAGCATCAACTCTTTTAGCAAGTACTTCAACATGACGGGCTGGCGGCTCGGTTGGCTGGTGGTGCCTGAAGCCTTGGTGCCAGTGATTGAACGCATCGCACAAAACCTGTTTATTTGCCCGAGCACCATTGCCCAGCATGCGGCCCTTAGCTGTTTTGAGCCTGAAAGCCTGGCCGAATACGAGCACCGCCGCACCCAATTCAGAACGCGGCGTGACTACTTTATTCCTGAACTTAATCGCCTTGGCTTGAATGTGCCTGTGATGCCCGATGGCGCTTTTTATGCCTATGCTGATTGCTCAAAAATTGCGGCAAAGTGGGGCTTGGCAGGCAGTTGGGACTTTGCCTTTGAGCTGATGAAACGGGCGCACCTGGCCGTCACGCCAGGACGCGATTTTGGCAACAGCGCGCCTGAGCAGTATGTGCGGTTTTCAACCGCCAGCTCCATGGCGGACTTGCGGGAAGCCATTGCCCGGCTGGAGTCAGTGCTGACATGACCTCGTCCGTTCGCCCTGAGCCTGTCGAAGGGTCGGCTGGTGCAGAGATAAGGCTTCGACAAGCTCAGCCCGAACGGGTTTTTAGTTGGACAGTGCGCATCTATTGGGAAGACACTGATGCAGGCGGTATTGTTTTTTACGCCAATTACCTGAAGTTTTTTGAACGTGCGCGCACCGAATGGCTCAGAAAATTGGGCATACAGCAACAGCAGCTCAAAGACCAGTCTGGTGCCATGTTTGTGGTGGCTGAAACGAGTGTCAAGTACCTGCGCCCTGCCCGGCTGGACGATGAACTGATTGTTACTGCCAGCTTGCTGCAATGTGGCAATGCCTCCATGACAATCCGGCAACAGGTGCTGTTAAAAAATACTGTGATTTGTGAAGGCACGATTCGCATTGGCTGGGTAGATGCGGCAAGTCTGCGGCCCTCACGCATTCCACAAAATATTATCGAAAGTTTGAGAGTAAAAACATGAACCAAGACTTGTCGATTGTTAACCTGCTATTGAATGCCAGCTGGGTTGTGCAGGGCGTAGTGGCGCTGCTGGTTGGGGTGTCCATTGCAAGCTGGGCCGCCATCATCCGCAAAATCGTGGCTTTGAGAAAAGTACAAAACCTGAACGAGGCGTTTGACCGCGAATTCTGGTCGGGCACCAGCCTGAATGACTTGGCTGCAGGTGCTGCGCAAAACGCCGAACATTCCGGGCCTATGGAACGGATTTTTGCCAGCGGCATGCGTGAATATCAAAAATTGCATCAATTACAAGCGAATCGCCGCATGACCGACCCCGGATTATTGATGGACGGCGCACGCCGCGCCATGCGGGCCAGCTACCAGCGCGAGGTGGATGCGATTGAATCAAACCTGTCGTTTTTGGCCACTGTCGGTTCGGTATCGCCTTATGTCGGGTTGTTTGGCACGGTTTGGGGCATCATGCACGCCTTTACCGGGCTGGCTTCGCTAGAGCAAGTGACGCTGGCAACAGTGGCCCCGGGCATTGCCGAGGCATTGGTAGCTACGGCCATTGGCCTGTTTGCGGCCATCCCGGCCGTGGTGGCGTACAACCGTTTTGCGCATGACATTGACCGCATCGCCAACAAGCTGGAGACATTTATTGAAGAGTTTTCAAATATTTTGCAGCGAAACCTGGGCGCGCAATCGCCCCCAGGACACTGACCGTGGCATCAATGAACGCCAGAGGCCGTGGCCGCCGCACCATCAGTGAAATCAACATGGTGCCTTTCATTGACGTGATGCTGGTGCTGCTGATTATTTTTATGGTCACCGCGCCGCTGATCACGCCCAGCATGATTGCCCTGCCTAAAGTAGGCAAAGCCGCAGCACAGCCGCAAAGCCCGGTGCAAATCATGATTGGCAAGGACGAGGCCATCCAGATCAAAATCAAAACCGCTTCAACCCCCAGTAACGTCAATAACGTGGCCGCAGACATTGCAAAGCTGGAGCCCAAAGTCAAATTGGCGGCGGCTGATGCGGTACCGGTGGTCATCAGTGCTGACAAGTCCATCAAATACGAAACCGTGGTCAAGGTGATGGACAACCTGCAAAAAGCCGGTGTGTCGCGGGTTGGCCTGTCGGTGCAAACCAGCAAATAAGCGCTTGCCATGCCCAGCGCACTAGACCGCAATGATCTTGCCCCGCCGCGCGACGTGGGGGTCATTCGCTCGTTGGGCCTGGCGCTGCTCGTTCATGCCGCGTTGATTGCGGCGTTGACCTGGGGCGTGAGCTGGAAGCGGACTGACCCAACAGCGGCTTTTGAGGCCGAATTATGGGCTAACACGCCGCAGGAGGCCGCGCCGAAGCTGGTAGAAGCGCTGCCACCGCCACGGCGTCCAACTCAGCCCGCTCCAAAAGTTCAGGCGCCCCCGACACCTGCGCCTACCCCAAACGTCGACATTGCACTGGCACAGGAAAAAAAGCGCAAAGCATTAGCGCAGCAGGCGCAAGACGTGCAAAGCGCCAAAATGGAGAAAGAACTCAAGCTTAAGCAAGACCAGGCCAAACTCAAATTGGCGGCAGAAGCCAAGCAGGCGGAAAGTAAAAAGCAGCTTCAGCAAAACCAGGCCAAAGCAGACACAGACGCACAAGAAGCTCAACGGCAACAAAACATCGCTCGCGCGTTGGGGTTGGCGGGCGCTGCAGGCGGCGAAGCAGCCAAAGGCACTGCGCAAAAATCCAGCGGGCCTAATTTGGCATCTTCCAGTTATGGCGGCAAAGTCAAAGCCAAAGTCAAGCCCAACATCGTTTTTACCGAAAACATTTCAGGCAACCCAAGCGCCGAGGTCGAAGTACGCACGGCCCTTGACGGCACCATCATCAGCCAGCGGCTGGTCAAGTCGAGTGGCTACAAGGCTTGGGACGACGCCGTTGTCAAAGCCATTATTCGTACCGAGATCATGCCCCGTGATGCCGATGGTCGCGTGCCCACACCCATGATTATTGCGTTTACGCCGAAAGATTGACGCTATAAATTTAATAGCTGATAGCGCAAGTATTAATTGGGCTACAGGCCGATTTAATACTTTAAATCGGCTAACTTTGGCATTTTTCAAGCCTTTTTAGGTCCATCCACCACTTCCGCCGCGCTACGGTAAGCCTCTACCGCTGAAGGCACGCCGCAATAGATGCTGGCGTGCAACAGCACTTCAGAAATTTCTGCCGCCGTGGCACCGTTGTTAAGTGCACCGCGTACGTGGCCTTTAAGCTCATGCTGCTTGCCAAGCGCTGTCAGCATGGCCACGGTAATCAGGCTGCGAGTTTTCAAGTCCAGCCCCGGCCGTTGCCACACGTCGCCCCAGGCGTTTTTGGTGATGTAGTGCTGCATCGGCAGGGTGAAGTCGGTGGCGTTGCCAAAGGCGTTGGCCACAAAATCCTCACCCATCACCTGCTTGCGGGTGGCCAGGCCTAACGTGAAGTCAGCGCTGTCTTCAATGGTCATGTTGAGTCCTTAAAACGCTCAGAATAATCGAAACAAAAAAGCCCGCCGCAGTGGGCACTGCGGCGGGCTTCGGCTCAAAACATTCACGCCAGGTCGTAACGGTCAAGATTCATGACTTTGACCCAGGCGGCTACAAAGTCCTGCACAAACACTTCTTGTGCATCGCTGCTTGCATAAACTTCAGCCAGAGCACGCAGTTGTGAATTTGAACCAAAAACCAGGTCAACCACCGTCGCCGTGGCCTTGACTGCACCAGTCGCCCGGTCGCGCCCTTCGAGCAGGTTGCTACCTGCTGCAGATTTTTGCCATGTCGTATTCATGTCCAGCAAATTCACAAAAAAGTCATTTGTCAAGGTTTCGGGCCGTTGGGTAAAAACACCGTTTTTGGATTGACCCACATTGGCATTCAGGGCACGCATGCCCCCAATCAGCACGGTCATTTCAGGCGCAGTCAATGTCAACAAGCTGGCCTGGTCAATCAGCAGCTCTGCAACTCGAGCCTCTGCACCTTGGCGTGCATAGTTGCGAAAGGCATCGGCGGTTGGTTCCAGCACGGCAAATGACTGGGCATCGGTTTGATCCTGCCGCGCATCCATCCGTCCGGGCACAAATGCAACGGTTGTCTCAACACCCGCGTTTTTGGCGGCGGCCTCAACAGCGGCTGCTCCGCCCAAAACAATCAAATCAGCCAGCGATACTTTTTTACCCACGGTTTGCGTGCTGTTGAAGTCTTTTTGAATCGCTTCCAGCACTTGCAACACTTTCGCCAGTTCAGCCGGTTGGTTGACTTGCCAATCTTTTTGCGGTGCCAAACGGATACGCGCACCGTTGGCGCCACCGCGCTTGTCACTGCCCCGAAAGGTGGCTGCCGATGCCCATGCCGTGGTGACCAACTGCGAGATGGACAGCCCGGACGCGAGAATTTTGGACTTCAGCTCAGACACGTCCGGCTCATTGACCAGCTCATGGTCTACAGCCGGGATCGGGTCTTGCCAGATCAGCACTTCAGTTGGCACCAGTGCGCCCAGGTAGCGCGCGCGTGGCCCCATGTCGCGGTGCGTCAGCTTGTACCAGGCGCGAGCAAATGCGTCGGCAAACGCTTGCGGGTTGGCCATGAAATGGCGGGCGATTTTTTCGTAAGCCGGGTCCATGCGCATTGCCATGTCTGCCGTGGTCATCATGGGCGCATGGCGCTTGGCGGGGTCATGTGCGTCAGGCACCGTGGCCTCTAGAGCGTTGCCTTTGGGCTTCCACTGGTGCGCGCCTGCCGGGCTTTTTGTCAGTTCCCACTCGTGGCCGAACAGGTTTTCAAAGTAACCGTTGTCCCACTGAATGGGGTTGTTGGTCCAGGCGCCTTCAATGCCGCTGGTAACGGTATGCACCCCCTTGCCGCTGCCAAAAGAATTTTTCCAGCCCAAACCCTGCTCTTCAATGCCTGCGCCCTCGGGCTCAGCGCCCACATACTGACCGGGGTTGGCCGCCCCGTGGGACTTGCCGAAGGTGTGGCCACCGGCCGTCAGTGCCACGGTCTCGATGTCGTTCATGGCCATGCGGGCAAAGGTTTCGCGAATATCGCGTGCCGAGCCCAGCGGATCAGGTACGCCCTCGGGCCCTTCAGGGTTGACGTAAATCAGCCCCATGTGCGTTGCGCCCAACGGTTGCTCAAGCTGGCGCTCGCCAGAGTAGCGCTTCTCGCTACCCATCCATTGGGTCTCTGAGCCCCAATAAATCTCTTCAGGCTCCCACACATCAGGACGGCCGCCGGCAAAGCCAAAAGTTTTAAAACCCATGGTGTCCATGGCCACCGTGCCCGCCAGCACCATCAGGTCGGCCCAAGACAGCTTGCGGCCGTACTTTTGCTTGATAGGCCACAGCAAGCGGCGCGCTTTGTCAAGGTTGCCGTTGTCGGGCCAGCTGTTCAGCGGCGCAAACCGCTGCATGCCAGAACCCGCGCCGCCCCGCCCATCAGCGATGCGGTAGGTGCCGGCACTGTGCCAGGCCATGCGCACAAAAAACGGGCCGTAATGGCCGTAATCTGCAGGCCACCAGTCCTGTGAATCGGTCATCAATGTCGTCAGGTCACCAACCACCGCGTGCAGGTCAAGCGTTTTGAATTCTTCTGCGTAGTTAAAGCCGCGTCCCATCGGGTCTGCTAACGGGGAGTTTTGGTTCAAACCTTTGAGGTTGAGCTGTTCAGGCCACCAGTCTGCATGGGTGCGCGAAGCCGCGACAGCCTGTTTGCGAGCCCCGCTCGAGAACGGGCATTGGGCTTGGCTTTGCGACATGTGGTCAGTCATGGTGAATCCTTTAGGGGTGAAAGTCATTGTTACGGCTGTTATTTCCAGTAAATTATTGACTTTTAATGTCAAAAGCCAAAGACAATTTAAATTAAGAAATTGATAGTTTTTATTAATTGCGATTGAGCCGTATTCAGTCATCAATAAAAGTAAGATTCTTACTTTCAGGAGTAAGAAATATGCGACTCACGAGCAAAGGGCAAGTCACCATCCCGCAAGCCGTACGCGACAAGGCGGGCCTGCAACCGCACAGCGAGGTTGAATTTGAAGTCTGCGCCAATGGTGACGTACTCATCAGGCGTGCAGCTGCTTCGGTCTCACCTCAGGCGCACTCGCCGCTGCGTCGGGCATTTGAACAAGCCCGCGGCAGCGCCAATGCGGCTCAGTTCAAAGGCATGGGTACGGACGAATTCATGAAGTTCATTCGTGGCTAACGCGGACAAGTCGGCAGCTCAAAAAGTGCGGGAGCCTGAGGCGCGCTATCTGCATGCCCCCACGCTGGTTGACAGTTGCGTACTGATAGACGTACTGGCCAATGACCCGGACTGGGCCGAATGGTCACTTGAAAAGCTGGATTTACTCGGCCAGCAAGCGCCATTGGTCATTAACCCCATCATCCTGGCTGAAATCAGCCCACGGTTTGACCGAGCTGCAGACCTGGACGCGGCGCTGCAACTGCTGCCCATCAAGCGTGAAGCGCTGCCCTGGGACGCTGCCTACCTGGCTGGGCAAGCCTTCAAGATTTACCGCACGGCAAAAGGAACGAAACGCTCCCCCATGCCAGATTTCTACATCGGCGCTCACGCACTGGTTGGCAATATGCGGCTGCTGACACGTGACGCCGCGCGCTTTCAAACCTACTTTCCCAAACTCAACATTGTTTCGCCATGACCACATCCAACAACCGCTACCCTGCCCCGGAACTTGCCAATCTGCCCGACGACATACGCGCCAAAATTCTGGAAGTGCAGGAAAAAGCTGGTTTTGTACCGAACGTATTTTTGGGCCTGGCCCGCCGCCCCGCCGAATGGCGCGCGTTTTTTGCCTACCACGACGCGCTGATGCTGCCCGAGTCAGCAGGCCGCACCAGCAACCTGACCAAAGGCGACCGGGAAATGATCGTCACCACCACCAGCGCGGCCAACAGTTGCCTGTACTGCGTGGTGGCGCACGGCGCAATTTTGCGGATTTATGAAAAGAAACCACTCGTGGCTGACCAGGTGGCAGTCAACTACAAAAAAGCCGACATCACACCGCGCCAGCGCGCCATGCTGGACTTTGCGGTGAGGGTATGTTTGCAGTCGCACGCGATTGACGACGCAGATTTTGCGGCCCTATATGCCCATGGTTTTGACGACGAAGACGCTTGGGATATTGCTGCTATTACCGCGTTTTTTGGCCTTTCAAACCGCATGGCGAGCTTTAGCGGGATGCAACCGAATCCAGAGTTTTACCTGATGGGACGGGTGCCGAAGCAGAAATAGACCGCATTCACTTTGCTATGTTATCAGTAGCTGCTTGCGCACCTATTTATTGGGCCATAGGCCTAAAACATACCTAAAAGCGGCCAAACCAGCTCAAAAAAACAGTCACTCTCTGGCAACGACCGTGTCATAAAGCCCGTAATGAGTCAAGCCAACATGGCTTTCAATACCGGTGTAGCGCAGTGATGCATCTTCATACCGCCGAAAGGCAAACACCGCCGCATTCATTTGCTCGGTATTAAACACCTTGAGCCGCACCAGCAGGTGAAAGTCCTGCACCGTCAACCCGGTCACGGTCAAAAACAACTCCGGCTCCAGCTTGGTGATCACGTCTTGCAGCGTGTTCTCCCGAAAGTCCGTCAGGTACATGAACGCCGGAATGCGGGTCGCAAACTTGATCAGCTTTTCCTGCACCAGCTTGCGTTTGGACTTGTATTCCTTTTCCTCGGCGGAAAGCTCTTTTTTCTCTTTGTCCGTCAGCTCGCCGTCTTTGGCCTTGGTTTTGAGGTCTTTGACCTTCTCGCTCTTGTTGATGATGGTCTCAATCACGTTGTCGCCCAGCGAGCGCCAGCCCTCAATGCGCTCCACGGCTGCCATCGCCTCGGGGCTGTCCAAGATGCGGCGCAGCGTGCCGTTGTCCACATTCACCAGCAGCGCACTCTCCCACTTGCGGGCCAGCAGCGTGGCTGAGGTGCCCGCCATGGCAATGTCCAGAATGCCGCCCGCGTCGATCTGCGTCATGTTCGCGCCGTCAAAAGCCAGCACCGGCAAAAATGCCACCAAATCCCGCACCGCGTTCTCGGGGTTAGTCTCGTTGGGCGACAGGCCAATGCCGTATTCCGACAGCTGCCGCAGCGCCCGCGTGGGCGCAAAGTCGAACACAAAGCACACGGGCTTGAGGATTTCTTCTTCGTTCGGGTTATCGCCGTTGGGGTTTTTGATGGACCACGGCGACTGCACCCGAAACGCCGCCTGAAAATAGCTCTCTGGCGATTTCAGATTGCGCAGCATCAATATGGCCGACCACTGCGCCACCGTCACGCCCGTGGTCAGCTTGCCGCACGACAGCATGATGGTCTTGGTGTCAAACCCGCTGCCAATGGCCTTGCGCACCGGCGGCAGCGCCTCCAGCCCAATACCTGCCGCCGCACCTGCAGCCATGATGACTTGGTAGCCCAACCAAAAGGTGTTGTGCCGCTCGGCCAGCAAATTCGCCATCGCCTGGCACGCCGCCACGTTGGGCAAGTACCAGAATGAATGCTGCAAATACGGCAACAGGCGCACGTCTGAGTACGGAAACGGCGGGCGCGTGCCGGCTTTCAACAACTCCGCTGTCTGGGAAGCGTAGCCGCCGCGAATGATGTCCAGCCACTTCTGCACGTCGCTCTTGTGTTTGAACTCGGCTGCGGCGCCTGTGCCTTTGGCTTCAAAAAACGCATTCAGATCAAACTCATCAAACTCCCCACCGCTGGCAATGGCCAGCAATTCGTCGGGCATTTGGTAGGTCAGCAGGCGCATCTGTGGCAATGCGCCATAGGGGTTGCGCTTGGCAGGGTGCTTGGCGGCAAACGCGGCCTTGGCGCGCTGCTCGTCGGTGTACGTCCAGTTAAAGATTTGTTCTTCAATAAACTCGCCCGTGGCCAACGCCTTGAACGGCGTGCCTGACAGGTACAAATAGGCCCGGGTGGTGATGGGCAGAAAGTCGGTTTCCTGGGTAGCCAGCACATTCAGGTCTTCGTTGATGCCGTCCAGTTCACCCGCATATTCCAGCTTGGCCTCTTTTTTGGCGACTGCATCGTCCTCGCCCTCAAACAGCTCCTTGGCCGTGTCGCGCCAGGCACCAAAGTGGTATTCGTCAAACACCACCAAATCCCAATTCACCGCGTGCAGCCACTCGTTGCGCGGCTTGATGTTGCCCGCTGCATCGCGCCCCAGCAGGTCTTGAAATGAGCCGAAATACACCACCGGCTTGGCGCGGTCAATCTGCGTCGGGTCGCTGCCCGATGATCGTGACAGGTATTGCCAGCCGTCAAAGTCCACATGGTTTTCCAGGTCGGTTTGCCAGGCGTCTTCCACCGCCGGTTTGAAGGTCAGCACCAGCACGCGTTTGGTTTGCAGCTTTTTGGCCAACTGGTAGGTGGTGAAGGTCTTGCCAAAGCGCATCTTGGCGTTCCACAGAAAACGGGGTGCGGCGTTGGCATCCTCGGCCCAGATGGATTGGTAGTAGTCCAGCGTTTTGTTGACCGCGTCAAGCTGTTCGTCGCGCAGGCCAAAGGTCTCGTGGTGTGTGCCACCTAGCTGCTTTCCGGTACGCAACTCGGCCAGCACGGTCGCCACATCGGCCACGGTGCAGTGCACCCATTCCAGCGTGTTGTTGTTGAACCCCTTTTTAACCAGCGCAGCACGCACTTCGTGGTCGGTGAAGATGCTGCCGTCGTCACGCTCGGCGGCCTCGTCCAGTTCGATGGTGAAGTTCTGGATGGCGGCTGTTTTAAGCTGCTCGGCTACCCGCCGCTTGACATCGCGTGTGGTCTGTCCCACCTTGAGCTGGCCGTGGTGGGCGGCATCGGCAATGGCGTAGGCGTAGATGCGGGGGCGGGCTTCGGGCTTGGGGGTGAGGACTTCGTCGATGGACGGCTTATTCATCGTCTACCTCTTCGGCAGCGTCCGTGTCAAACAGTTCGGCATCGTGCGCCGCGACTTGGGATTCGATGAATACAACTTCGTCCACCGTCAAACCGTAGCGCTTGTAAAGTTTGGCATCTGTCCAATCTTGGTCAAGCGGAAGATCTGGAACGAAACCATAAACACCACGCGCTGCATCCTGGGTGGGCTTGCGCAGTGACACGAGGAAACGCACAAAACGTGTACGCAAGTAGGTTGCGTAGTGTTTTGCCTCTGCTTCTGACTCGAAAAGTCCAGCCACGATATAACTCTCCGTGCAAGCCGTACCTGGCTCGGCAATGACGGGCTTGCTGAGGAACTTGGTCTCAATAGCAGCACTGGTGCCCTGGACCCGAGTCATCAGAACTTTCCACTTGTCGATCCAGGCGTCATTGGTTGGAATATCTGAACGCTCAACCCAGGTAATCTTTTGCGAACCAAATAACTTGACAGGGTTTTTTAGGCGCTTCGAATCCGGTTTCCCATGAAAAAAAGTACGGAGACCAAAAGGCTTTTGGCTGGAAACTCGGCTGCTGAGCTTGAGTTCATTCAAAGCGGACACCTTGTTCAAAATCGGCACCGCCTCATTGCGGCGGACAAGGATGTCAAAGGCATCCAAATAGCGCGCAACTGCTGGCCCGGTTGGCTGGCCATCCCAAAGCGTTTGCACCTCACACGGCCCGTTGTACTCGCGATCCCACAAAAAGTATGAAATACCGCCGCGAATCTTCACCCCCGGAAAACCTTCGTAAAGCTTGGGAAAGTCCACAATATTTCGCAAGCGCTTGTCAGCAAGCATCTTTGCCCTGTAGCCGTCAAGACCTTTACCGCCTGCCATCCAGCGCGACGGTGTGACAAACACCGCATAGCGCGGCTCAAGGTCGAACGCCTTCTCCACGAACAACTGATAAATGGGGGCTGCGCTGGAGCCATAACCCCCGTCGTTCAACTGGAACGGCGGGTTGCCCACGATGACATCGAACTGCATAGCTTCTCCAAATAACTCGTTCATCCGAGTTTTGATGTTGTTTGTGTGAATGAATGCATATGCGTGGGTTTCCAGCGCTTCACCCCGGTCCAGGGCGGCCTGGCTGGCACTACAAAATGTGCATTTGCCGTTGGCCCAAGTGTGCTCAGTGCGCTCGAACCAGATATTGCCCGCATCACTGTCAAAACTCGTGGCAATGGAATGCGCGCCATTGGCGTATTTGGAGCAATACACACTGCGCCGCGCCAGCAAACTGGTGAGTTTCGTGATGCCAATGCCAAACACCTGCTGGGTCAAGATGTGGTTGACGCGCTCTTGCAGGTCTGGCATCTGTAACACCAGGCCCTTGGTTAACCGGCTGGTGATCTCGCGCAGAAAAACGCCTGATTTGGTGAACGGGTCCAGAAACCGCACGGTTTTGTCTGCCCACAGATCTGCACCACCGTGGTCTCGGCCCCAAGCCTCCGCCAGCATGTCTAACATGCGGCCGGCCAGCTCGGGCGGTGTAAAAACCTCGTCGTTCGACAGGTTGGCAATGCAGGTCAGCACATCAGGGTTGCGCCCGCGCAGGGTGAAGGAAACTTGTTCAAGCATCAAGCGATCCAGGATTTTTGAGTGATTTTTTGTCTTCTGAGGTCAATCTACGCTCCACCTTTTTGACGTCTTCGGCTGCTGGCAATGTCTCGGGCCGAATGCCTCGGCTTAGCAGCGTATTGCGCACTGCCTCGTTGTTGGTGATGTGTTCAGACGAGATGGCCCGCTCGGTGCCCAATTGGTGCGCACGGGTGTTGAAGATGGTGATCTCGGTGGCGAAGTCTTTGGCTTTCAGGATGATGGTGGGCGCAAAGTCGGCCAGCGGGCGGTTGTCTGGCACGTTCCAGGTTGACTTCATGGCCTGTGTGGATTTGCCAAACAGCGCGTGGTCGCCCTTGCTGCGGATAAGTGCAAAGTCTTGGTTGCCGCCGGTTTGCTCAAAAATAACTTGCGAGAGCTCTTTTTCAGTCGCTGAAAGTTTCTTGCGGGCTGAAACGCGCTCGGCTTCCAACAAGCGCTGCTCGATCAGCTCTGCCTTGCGGGTCTGCACGGCAAAGTAGGTTTGGGCGAAGGCGATTTCCTGCTTGCGCGGGTCGCCGTTTTGGGCGATCAGGTAGCAGGCGTAGCGGGTGAGCATGATGTCATCAATGTCGCGCTGGCTGCCGGAACCCAGGTCGACCAATTTACAGACATCAGGAAAATGGTCTGGCACAGGATGACCAGACACATCACAGGCAGTTTTGGCCCGGCTAACGACGTTCAAAAAGTTTTCCCATTTGGCATAGCCCAAGAGGTGTTGAATGTCGCGTGCCAGCCAAAATTCAACACCGTTATCGGCCCGCTGAGCGTGAGCTTCAAAAGTGTTGGTGAGCGAGTGAACAAGTTCGGTTTTCATAGGCACTCGGGGTGTTCAGGTTGGTGACCGTCTGGGTTCAGTTGCAGCATGAAGCCAACTCGCGCACCGTCATGGCCGGGTGGGTTTTGATGGGGGCAAAGATTTCGTGCTTGCCCAGATCGGCAAAGAGCGAGCCCTCTGCGCTGAAGGCGGACGAGCCGGTGAGCACGTCAAACCGGAAGTCGCGCCTTTGATACTTGCCCTTACCAAGGTAGCCCCATTCGGCAAAGGTGATGGGCGGACGGTCCTTGACAGGCTGGCCGTCCACGGCGCGCATGGTCAGCGCGTCGCCGTGCACCAAATTGACTGACAGTACATGTGTTGCGGCGCGGTACAGGTCGTCCGTCTCATCAATGTTGAGGTATTCGGCAAACACATCCAGCACGTTGGCCCGGCATTCGGCAATGTTGTCGGCCAGTAGCTCAATGCCGTAGATGCACATCAGCCCCAGCAGCGCGTAGTGCTGTCGCTCAAAATCAGACTTGCCGAATTTAAGTTCGACCGCAGCGAGTTTGCGTTTGAGTATTTGCACGATGAAGTTGCCACTGCCACACGCGGGCTCCAGAAAGCGGGAGTCAATGCGCTCAGTCTCATCTTTGACCAGGTCCAACATGGCCTCGACCATCCACGCGGGCGTAAAGACTTCGCCGTGGTCGGCAACACGTTTTTTGGATTTGACGAGGGTCATTGATGGCAAGTGGTGCAAAGCTGCAATGGGGTAATAAATGCTCGCACATTGTCATCTACCTTAGCTGCTGCAACAGGGTACTTGCCGAATCATTTTGGCCGCCCGTATCATGCACACACCACCCAGATATAAGCTACTCATCAATCGTTTGACTTGTGAATATGACTCATATTGAACAGCTGCTTGCGCCCGTATTTATTGGTCTACAGTGACTTTTGCCCCAAACTAAGTCGAAACAATCTGCAGTAGCCAGTCTGGCAATGTTTTGGCTTTTTGTGCTGATAAGTCAACCCAAATGGTAGTAGCTCCACCCGCTGCGCAAATAACGCCTGGCGCGCTGGTGAGTTCCATCGTGCCCCAGGTTTCAAACGTGGTGCGGCCCGGGTCTGACACATACATTTTGATCAGCACGTCACCCGGGTACTGAAGCTGCTTGTAAAAATTGCAAAAAGCGTTAACTATGACCAGGCCCTCGCCAGCCGCGTCCGGCGCGCAGCCGCTGCTGCGCATCCACTCGATGCGTACGGTCTCCAGGTAGCGAAAGTACATCGCGTTGTTTAAATGGTTCATCGCGTCCATGTCGCCCCAGCGAATGGGTATGACCATCTCATACACCAGCTTTTTAGATTCAGGGATTTCAAGCTTCATGGACGACCTCTAAAAACGGGTTGACGATGCGCAAAGTGCCCCGCACAAGTTGCCAGTGTTGCAAGTCTTCGGTGTACAACGTGCTGTTACCTGCTTGCAAGGCCGCAGCAATCATCACGCAGTCGTAAAAGCTGTACTTCAGCTCGTCTTGCAAGTCCAGCGCAGTGTGGATGAGTGCTGTGCTGCTGGCAACGCGGTTCAAGGGCTGCATGGCGGCGTCGATGAAGGCTTTGCAGTCGTCTGCACCGAGGCGGGTGGCAAACTTTTTACGCGCCACGTTGGCAAACTCTTGCACCACCTGGTAGCTGATGCAGCCCCGGCCCGAGCCCAGGCAGGTTTCGATCAGCGCTACGGCTTTGGCGCGCTTGCGTGGCTCGCTGGCCAAAAAGGCGTAGACAAATATGTTGGTGTCCAGGAACACCGACTCATCATCTTTCATTCATCTCTTCACGGGTGAAGGTGCGACCCGCATCGGCATGGGGCAGCGCCTGCATCACGCTGCGAAAACGATTCACAGCAGCTTGCCCGTCACCCGCCTGCACGTAGCTGGCCAGCCATTTGCGAAACTCATCGTTCAACGTCACACCTTGGGCGCGCGCTTTGTCTCTGGCCTGGTCAATAAGCTGATCGGTGGCTGATAAAGTGATGTTTCGCATAAGAGTAGTGTACACGGTAGTGCGCACTAATAGCAAGTAGGTTTAGCGATGAGCCTTGATGCTGGCCAAAATCCCGGCGACGAAGAGCACGCACGCCAATGCTTGCAGCAGAGATGGCCATTGGCCGTCCCAAAGGAATGAATAAAACAAAGCAAACAGCGTTTCGCTCACAATCAGCTGGCCGCACAGGCTGGCGCTCAGGCGCTGACTTGCAATGTTCCAGAGTATCGTCGCCAGCCATGCAGAGCATATGCCTGCTGCTATACAAATAATAGCTATTTGCACAATATTTTGTTGGGCCAGCAGCACATTTGCATCACTTCCTGCAGCTATCCACAGCCCCAAAGCGCCCAGACCAGTCGCCACGCCCAGCCAATTAGCCCAAGTGGTAGCGCTGATGCTCGGGTGCTTTTTAAGCCACGCGGCGTTCAGCAGACCAAAGGCCGTCCAGCAAACCATTGACGCCACTGCAAATGCCACGCCACGCCAAAAGTTTTGTCCCTGGGTTGCAACATCAACTTCGGCGCGCATCATCAGCGCCAGCCCTAGCAGCGTTAACACCAGGCCCGGTATTAACGCCGCCCAGCGCAGCCCGGCGGGTTTGCCTAGCAGCATCATCCAGATGGGAATCGTGCCAATGATCAGGCTGGGTACGGCTGTACCTGCGTCCTGTATGGCAAACACCAGCAACAGGTAGTAGCCGGTAAAGCCCAGCACGCTCAAACCCAGCGCTGAAAACACCTGGCTTAGCGTTGGCTTGGCAGACTGCCGCACCAGCAATAACAGCACGAAAGACAGCGCCCCGTAACTGACGAAGCGCCCCGCCGTCAGGTCAACAGACGACAAACCCGGCACCATGCGCGGTGCGATAAATACCAGGCCCCACAGCGCGCCAGCGGCCAGCCCAGCCAGTATGCCTGTCAGCACGTCAAGTCAAGTGCCAAAGGCGTCGTCGGCGGCAATCACCGCACCATTCACAAAATGGCTCTGCGGGCTGCTCAATACGACCGCTGCACCTGACCTGAACAGCGTTTTGGCAAATTGCGCGCCTAGCCCGCCAGACGCGCCCGTGACCAGCGCGACACGACCATAAGGATCGAGGCAGTAAGCCATAGTCATTTCCTCAAGTAGTTACAAAAAGAACGACCGTTCTTTTTTAAATTTTGCAGCATAAAATCACCTGATCAACAAGATCATTATCAGCGAGCAAAAAATGACCAGCCAAGAAATCCTGACCCAGTTCGGCCCCCGCGAAGCGATGGAATACGACGTGGTGGTGGTGGGTGGTGGGCCGGGGGGTTTGGCCACGGCTATTCGTTTAAAGCAGCTCGCGGCGGAAAAAGGCACGGACGTATCAGTGGTGGTACTTGAAAAGGGTTCTGAGCCAGGCGCGCATATTTTGAGCGGCGCCATCATGGATCCGCGTGCGCTGACCGAGCTCTTTCCCGACTGGAAAGCGATGGGCGCACCACTTGATCAGCCGGTAACGGGCGACGACGTTCAGTTTTTGACCACCACTGGCACCATCAACACACCGCAATTTTTAATCCCCAAGTGTTTGCACAACGACGGCAATTACGTCATCAGTCTGGGCAACTTGGTGCGCTGGCTCGGTCAGCAGGCTGAGGCGCTGGGTGTTGAGATATTTCCTGGTTTTGCTGCGGCTGAGGTGCTGTACGACGACGACGGTTCCGTCAAAGGCATTGCGACAGGCAACCTCGGCGTTGGCAAAGACGGCGAACCCACTGGCAACTTTCAACTCGGTATGGAATTGCACGCCAAGTACACGATTTTTGCTGAAGGCTCGCGCGGCCATCTGGGCAAGAACATCATTGAAAAATTCAAGCTCGACGCAGGCAAAGACCCGCAAACCTACGCGATTGGTATCAAGGAACTGTGGGAAATTGACCCGGCCAAAGCCAAGCCTGGCCACGTCGTGCATTCACTCGGCTGGCCGATGGATGCCAGCACCTACGGCGGCGGCTTTTTGTACCACCTTGAAGGCAACAAGGTCACGCTCGGGTTTATTGTTGGCCTTGAGTACAGCAACCCCTGGCTCAGCCCGTTTGAAGAAATGCAGCGCTGGAAATTGCACCCCGCCATTCGCCAATATCTGGAAGGCGGCAAACGCATCAGCTACGGCGCACGCGCCATTACCTGCGGCGGCTTGAACAGCCTGCCCAAAACCGTGTTCCCCGGTGGCGCGCTGGTCGGTTGTGATGCAGGTTTTTTAAACTTTGCCCGCATCAAAGGCAGCCATGCTGCTATCAAAACCGGAATGTTGGCTGCCGACGCAGCCTATGCCGCCGTGACCAGTGGCAGGCAACATGATGAGCTGACAGCCTACCCGGAAGCGTTTGAAAAAAGCTGGTTAAAAGATGAACTGGACGCCTCCCGCAACACCAAGCAATGGATGAAAAAGGGCCTGTACCTGTCAAGCATCATGAACGGTATTGAGCTGTGGTTGCTGCCCAAACTCGGGATCAAAGCACCCCCTTGGACGATCCACTCAACAGTGCCAGACCACGCCAAACTCAAACCCGCCAGCGCCTGCCCGCAAATCACGTACCCCAAGCCTGACGGCAAAATCACCTTTGACAAATTAAGCAGCGTCTTCATCAGCAACACCAACCACGAAGAGCACCAGCCTGCGCATTTGACGCTCAAAGACGCGAGTGTTCCCGTCAACATCAATCTGGCAACGTATGCCGGGCCAGAAGCGCGCTACTGCCCTGCCGGTGTGTATGAGTACGTCAAAAACGCCGACAACTCAGACCGCCTGCAAATCAACGCGCAAAACTGCGTGCACTGCAAAACCTGCGACATCAAAGACCCGACGCAAAACATTGTGTGGGTCACGCCTGAAGGTGGCGGCGGGCCAAATTACGCTGGTATGTAGATGTATGTTGCTGCCGCGTAACCCGCCCACTGGGTCTTAAACGGCGCTTCGAGTAAACTTTACTTTGTCAGGAGAGAGTTCTCGCAACGAGAGCCGCCGAAGGCGCATGCCGCACCCACAATGGTCGGTTAAACGCTCAGGCAAAAGGACTGACAACCGCCACTTTTGCACTGCATCGGTGGCGTTCCCTACTGGAGAGAGGCGGCACATGCCGCCCACCGAAGGAGCAAACCCGCATCGCCGGGTGAATCTCTCAGGTACCCGGGACAGCAGGGGCAATGCACCGGCTTAGGCTGGCTGAATTTGTTTGCCCCCGGAGACCGCCCATGTCCGCTGCTGATCAATTGCTTAAAACACCGCTGTACAACTTGCACGTCGAGCTAGGCGCACGCATGGTGCCGTTTGCGGGCTATACAATGCCCGTGCAATACCCGGCGGGTTTGATGGCCGAGCATATCCACACGCGCACCGCTGCTGGGCTTTTTGATGTGTCGCACATGGGGCAACTGCGGCTGCAGGGCGCGGGTGCTGCCGCTGCGTTTGAAAGCCTGATGCCGGTTGATGTTATCGACCTGCCCGTGGGCAAGCAACGCTATGGTTTGCTGCTCAATGACGCGGGCGGCATCATGGACGACCTGATGTTTTTCAACACGGGCGAGAGTATTTTTATCATCGTCAATGGTGCTTGCAAGGCGGTTGACATAGCCCACATTCAGCAAAAAATTGGCACATTGTGCGATGTAATTCCGATGCCAGAAATGGCTTTACTCGCACTGCAAGGCCCGCAGGCTGTTACTGCCTTGAGCCGCTTGGCCGCCGGCGTTGAAAAGCTGGTATTCATGACCGGCGGACGATTTGATGTCGCGGGCTGCGACTGCTTTTTAACCCGCAGC
Source organism: Polaromonas sp. (assembly GCA_043756405.1). GTDB lineage: Bacteria > Pseudomonadota > Gammaproteobacteria > Burkholderiales > Burkholderiaceae_C > Polaromonas. The sequence goes on along the minus strand of JAYURC010000099.1, from coordinate 18,625 downwards.
GGCTACACGGGCGAAGATGGTTTTGAAATCTCAGTGCCTGCTGACCAGGTGGAAAAGCTGGCTCGAGCGCTGCTGGGCCAACCTGAAGTCAAACCTGTTGGCCTGGGCGCGCGCAATTCGCTTCGCCTGGAAGCGGGTCTTTGCCTGTACGGCAACGACATCGACACCACCACTACCCCCATTGAAGCCAGCCTGAACTGGGCGATTCAAAAAGTACGGCGCAAAGGCGGCGCGCGGGCTGGCGGCTTTCCAGGGGCTGAAAAAATTCTTGCACAAATCGCTGAGCCAACAACGTTGACACGCAAGCGCGTCGGCCTGATTGCGCTGGAGCGCATACCGGTGCGTGACCACACGCCATTGCATGCCATCAGTGGCGAAAGCAGTGGCCCGGTTATTGGCGAAGTGACCAGCGGCCTGCTTGGCCCCAGCATCAACCAGCCAGTTGCCATCGGCTATGTCGGCCCCGAATTTGCTGCAATGGGTACGCAGCTGCACGCCATGGTGCGCGGCAAACCGGTATTGATGCAAGTCACCGCCATGCCGTTTGTGCCGAACAATTACTTTCGCGGATAAATTTTTTAAATTGGAGAACTACATGACCGTCAAATACACCGAAGACCACGAATGGCTAAAGATTGAGGGCGATATTGCCACGGTAGGCATTACCGTCCATGCACAGGATGCGCTGGGCGATGTTGTGTTTGTTGACCTGCCCGCAGTAGGCGCAACACTGGCGCAAAAAGAAACCGCTGGCGTTGTTGAGTCCGTCAAGGCGGCCGCTGATGTGTACATGCCCGTCAGTGGTGAAATTATTGAGGTCAACGAAACGTTGCGCGACGACCCGGCGTTAGCCAATACCGACCCACTCGGCGCGGGCTGGTTTTTTAAAGTCAAGCTGTCTGACAAATCACAGCTGGACGCGCTGATGGATGAAACCAGTTACAGCGCTTTTTCAGCCAACGCTTGACTTGTTCCCTCTCCCTCTGGGAGAGGGCTAGGGTGAGGGCCAACGGTCCTGAAACAAGAGACCGTCCTTAAACCAAAGCCCCCTCACACCTGCCCTCTCCCCAAGGGGCGAGGGAGTAAATACCGAATACCAAATAGGACCCAAACCATGTTGATGCAATCCGCCAAGGCCTTAGCTGAACTTGAAAACACGTCCGAGTTCATCGCCCGCCATATCGGTATTGATGATGCCGCTGAAGCGCACATGCTTAGCGTGCTGGGCGCAGCAACGCGCCGCGCTTTGATGGAAGCGATCATTCCGCCGTCAATCGCCCGGTCGAGCGCCATGGCGATTCCTGCGCCAGTGACTGAGGCTGAAGCACTCAAGCAGCTGAAAAACATTGCATCAAAAAACAAAGTTCTTAAAAGCTTTATTGGCCAAGGCTATTACGGCACGCACACGCCTGGCGTGATCTTGCGCAACATTCTGGAAAACCCGGCCTGGTACACCGCTTACACGCCGTACCAAGCCGAGATTTCGCAAGGTCGGATGGAAGCGCTCATCAACTTTCAGACCATGGTTTGTGACTTGACGGGTATGCCAATTGCCAACGCGTCGATGCTGGACGAAGCCACCGCCGCCGCAGAGGCCATGACGCTCGCCAAGCGCAGCGTCAAGGCAAAGGGCAATGTATGCATCGTCGCGGGCGACGCGCATCCGCAAACGATTGAAGTCATGCAAACCCGCGCCAAGCCGCTGGGTATCGTCATCAAAACCGCGCAGTCTGAAGAAGAATGGAATGCGCTGATTGCAGGCAACGACTACTTTGCGGTGCTTGAGCAATATCCGTCCACCAGTGGCCGATTGAGTCTGGAAGGCAGCGACGTTAAAACCGCGCATGCCAAAGGCGCCGCGTACATCGTGGCAGCTGACCTGCTGGCGCTGACATTGCTCACACCACCCGGTCAATGGGGCAATGGCGACCCACTGGGCCAAGCCGACATTGTGGTGGGCACCACCCAGCGCTTTGGCATGCCGATGGGCGCGGGCGGCCCGCACGCCGCGTATTTGGCTTGCCGCGATGAATTCAAACGCTCGATGCCAGGTCGTCTTGTGGGCGTGTCGATTGACGTGCACGGCAACCCGACTTACCGCTTGGCACTTCAAACCCGCGAGCAGCATATTCGCCGCGAGAAAGCGACGTCAAATATTTGCACAGCGCAAGTGTTGCCAGCAGTCGTGGCCAGCATGTTTGCGGTGTACCACGGCCCGCAGGGCTTGAAGCGCATTGCCCAGCGCATTGCCAGCTACACCGCCATTCTTGCCAAGGGTCTGGAAGCATTAGGTTATAGCCTCAGCCCACAGAGCAGCGGCTTTGACACGTTGTGTCTGCAAACAGGCGATGCTACTAATTCAATAGCTGATCGCGCACGTAATATGGGCGCTAACCTGCGAAAAGCATGGGAAGACTGCCTTCTAATTTCGCTGGACGAGACCACAACGCGAGACGATATTGAACTGATCTGGTCTGTCTTCGCCAAGCCTGGTCAAACCATGCCCAACGTTGTTAATTTCGAAAAAGGCATCGAGCCGCTGATTCCTGTCGAGTTGCGCCGCACCAGTGACTTTTTAACGCACCCGGTCTTCAACACACACCACTCTGAGACCGCGATGCTGCGCTACATCCGCAAATTAAGCGACAAAGATCTGGCGCTTGACCGCAGCATGATTCCGCTCGGCTCTTGCACAATGAAACTGAACGCCACCAGCGAGATGATTCCCATCACCTGGCCAGAGTTTGCCAACATGCACCCGTTTGCGCCCGCAGACCAGCAACTTGGCTACGCGGAGCTTGACCAGCAACTGCGCGACTGGCTGTGCCAGGCCACGGGCTACGCAGGCATCAGTCTGCAGCCCAACGCCGGCTCGCAAGGTGAATACGCCGGCATGCTGGTGATCAAGGCGTTTCATGATGCGCAAGGCCAGGGCCACCGCAACATTTGCCTGATACCTGCATCGGCTCACGGCACCAACCCGGCCAGCGCGCAAATGGCAGGCTTGACAGTCGTAGTAACCGCCTGCGATGCCAAAGGCAATGTTGACATGGCAGACCTGAAAGCCAAGTGCGAACTGCACAGCGCCAACCTGGCGGCGGTGATGATCACTTACCCAAGTACCCATGGCGTGTTTGAAGCCAATGTCAAAGAGCTGTGCGCGCTGGTACACAACCACGGCGGGCGCGTGTATGTGGACGGTGCCAACATGAATGCATTGGTTGGCACCGCAGCGCCAGGCGAGTTTGGCGGCGACGTCAGTCACCTTAATTTGCACAAGACATTCTGTATTCCCCACGGCGGCGGCGGTCCGGGTGTAGGGCCGGTGTGTGTGGTGGCGGAACTGGTGCCGTATTTGCCAGGTCATGTCGAAGGCGGCATTCCTGTGAACGGCGTGGGCGCCATCTCGGCCGCTCCACTAGGCAACGCTGCAGTGCTGCCGATCAGCTGGATGTACTGCCGCATGATGGGGCCAGAAGGCTTGAAGCAAGCCACCGAAATTTCTATTCTGAGCGCCAACTACATCAGCAAGCGCCTGAAAGACCACTTTCCCACGCTGTACTCCAGCGAGGCAGGCTATGTGGCGCACGAATGCATTCTGGACTTGCGCCCGCTTAAAGAAACCACGGGCGTGACCGCAGAAGACGTGGCCAAACGCCTGATGGACTACGGCTTTCACGCGCCCACGTTAAGCTTTCCAGTCGCTGGTACGCTGATGGTTGAGCCTACTGAGAGCGAAGATTTAAAAGAGATCGACCGCTTCATCAACGCCATGATGTCGATTCGCCAAGAGATTGCACAGATTGAAAGCGGCGCCTGGCCACAAGACAACAACCCGTTAAAGCACGCGCCCCACACCGCCGCCAGCGTCACAGCCGCCGAGTGGAACAGACCGTATTCACGCGAGGTAGCCGCCTTCCCGGTGGCCACCTTGAAAACATCGAAATACTGGCCGACGACTGGCCGGGTCGACAACGTGTACGGCGACCGCAACCTGATGTGCAGCTGCGTGCCTGTTAGTGACTATGCTTGAAGGATTGAAAGGCGCTATGGATTAAGGAGCTGCATGCGCATGCATTAAATGGTATGTGGCAGTTTTTATGGTCAAAAGAAAATTTGATGACGCGAGTAAACTGGCTGCTGCCCAATAAAACAGGGCGCATGCAGCTATAGACAATGTAGCTGCATGCGCCCGTATTGATTGGCCTGTCGGGCTTAAACCAAACGACCTAAACCAAATGATCTAAACCGTTGCCAGAGCCTGATCCAGGTCAGCCATCAGGTCATCAATATGCTCAATGCCAATTGACAGGCGCACCATGTCGGGCTTGACACCTGCTTTGGCCAGCTCGTCTGCATTTAGCTGGCGGTGCGTCGTGCTGGCCGGGTGGCAGGCCAGTGATTTGGCGTCGCCAATATTGACCAGGCGGGTAAACAGATTGAGTGCATCCTGAAACTTTGCGCCCGCGGCCAGGCTGTCAGCGGACTTCAAACCAAAGCTCACCAGCCCCGATGCACGGCCGCCCATCTGTCGCTGCACCAACGCGTGGTCGGGGTGGTCAGCAAGGCCCGCGTAATTCAGCCAGCTGACTTTGGGGTGAGATTTAAGGTGTTTGGCAATGGCCAACGTGTTTTCGCAGATGCGGTCCATCCGCAGCGCCAGCGTTTCAATGCCCTGCAAGATTTGAAACGCGTTCATCGGGCTGAGCGCCGCGCCCAGGTTACGCAGGGGCACCACACGAGCGCGGCCGATGTACGCTGCCTCACCCAGTGCTTCGGTGTACACCACACCGTGGTAGCTGACGTCAGGCTCGTTCAGGCGCTTGAAGCGCTCTTTGTGCGCCGACCAAGGGAACTTGCCTGAATCGACAATCGCGCCGCCAATGCTGGTGCCGTGGCCGCCTAAATATTTGGTCAGTGAATGCACGATGATGTCGGCGCCATGTTCAAACGGGCGGCACAGGTACGGGCTGGGTACGGTGTTGTCAACAATCAGCGGCAGTCCGTGCGCATGAGCGACTTTAGCCAGCGCAGCAATGTCTGTCACATTGCCCAGCGGATTGCCAACTGACTCGCAATAAATTGCTTTAGTGCGCGCGTCTATGTGCTGGGCGAACGTTTCGGGCTTGCTGGCGTCGGCAAAACGTGTTGTCAGCCCCATTTGCGGAAAGGTGTGGGCAAACAGGTTGTAGGTGCCGCCATAAAGTTGCGAGCTCGATACGATGTTGTCGCCCGCCTCCGCTATGGTTTGAATAGCGTAAGCAATAGCTGACATACCGGACGCAACAGCCAACGCGCCAATGCCGCCTTCAAGTGCGGCCACCCGGCCCTCAAGCACCGCGTTGGTCGGGTTCATGATGCGGCTGTAAATGTTGCCCGCAACTTTCAGGTCAAACAAATCCGCGCCGTGCTGCGTGTTGTCAAACGCAAAGGCAACTGTCTGGTAAATCGGCACCGCTACCGCTTTGGTGGTCGGGTCTGGAGTGTAGCCGCCATGGACGGCAATGGTTTCAATTTTCATGGGAACTTTCTTGATATTAAAGATTTACCTGACTTTGCCTTTGACCAGCGCATAAACAATCAGCAAAACAATGGCACCGACGATTGACGCAACAAAGCCCGCTACTTGCCCTGTTTGATAAAAGCCGAGCGCCTTGCCTGCATAGCTTGCCAAAAACGAACCGGCCACACCCAGAATGGCGGTCATGATCCAGCCAAGTTTATCGTTACCAGGTTTGATGGCGCGAGCTATAAAACCGACGATCAGGCCGATAAAGATGGTTCCTAAAATTGACATCATGCGCTGACTCCTAAAAAGTTTGACACTGCCCTGAAATGTAACCGACGGGCTTTTGTTATCAAGCCGTAAAGCTCTGTAAAGCTGACAACCACAATCGCTGCCGCACGTTGTACAGTTACAAAAATCAGGCAGCCCAAGGAGTCAGCAATGCCCACTTACCCGCCCTTCCTGCGTCAACTAGCGTTCACAACGGCAGTGACCTGCCTGCTGGTTGGTACCGTTGCCACAGCACAAACTGATGCCAGCACAGCCGCCGCCTGGCGCGCCACTTCCCGGCTGGGCTACGGCCCGACTGTCATCACCGCGCAGGCAGCGCAGCAAAACCCAAAAGCCTGGGCCTCAAGCCAAATTGACGCCGCTTACGCCGCCAGCCAGCGCGCACCCAACATACCGCCAGAGCTTGCACGTTTTAACCAGCCTTTAACAACAACAGCAAAAGACTTTCAAGCTGAGCGTGAAACACGCAGGAATGCCAAACCGCCAGTCCCCGGGGCTTTGGCAATGCCCAACGATGCAGGTGCTGAGGGCTTTAGCCGTGACATGCAACAGACCGCCGCGGCATGGCGCCTGATGGCGTGCAGCGACCCGGCGCTTGAAAATCCGCTGCTGGCGCGCATGACCGAGTTCTGGTTTAACCACCTGAATGTGTTTGTTGGCAAAGGGTCGGTTCGTCCTTTTGTCGGCCACTATGTCGTTAATGTGATTCGTGCCAATGCGCTGGGCAAGTTTGAAGACCTGCTGCTTGGCAGCGCACGCCACCCGGCCATGCTGCTTTACCTCGACCAGGCGCAAAGCAACGTGCGCGGCCTGAATGAAAACTACGCGCGTGAACTGATGGAACTGCACACCCTGGGCGTTGATGCGGGCTATACCCAAAACGATGTGCGTGAGCTGGCGCGTATTTTGACAGGCTGGACAGTCGGCCTGCAGCAAGGCGAAGGCTTCAGGTTTGCCGATCGGCTGCACGACAAGGGTAGCAAAACATTGCTGGGCCGCACCTTTAAAGAGGCAGGCCTGCAGGAAGGTGAAGACGCCATCCGCATGCTGGCACGCCACCCCGCCACCGCCAAGCGTATTGCCGGGCGGCTGGCAAAAACTTTTGTATCTGACAAGCCGCCGCAAGCGTTGGTTGATCTTCTGGCAGCTACCTTTGTACGTACGCAGGGTGATATTAGCGCTGTCATGCGTACGCTGGTTGACTCACCAGAGTTCTTCAAAGCAGGCAACACTTTATTTAAAACTCCGCTTGACTTTGCCTGTTCAGCATTAACGGCCGGCGGCGGCGTCAAAGACCGGCGTGACATTCAGTTGTCTATCGGATTTTTGGCTCAAGCGGGCCAACCCATGCACGGCTGGCAAACACCGGATGGCTACAAAACAGACGCCGCCACCTGGCTGGCACCTGAGGCACTGACACGCCGTGCCGACTACGCGGTAACACTGGGCAGCCGCATCAGTGAGCCGACCTATCTGCAAGCGTTTTTAAGCCCTGTGACGCGCGAGCGTATTGCGCGTGAGCAGCCGGGCACACGCACCGGCTTGATGCTGGCCAGCCCTGACTTCATGAGCAAATAACCCACGAAACAACACGAGGCCTTGACTATGAACGCATCACAATTTTCACGCCGCCAACTTTTGCTGGCATCAGGCATAGCGCTGGCTGGCAGTTCATCGCGGGTTTGGGCGCAGTCAGCACCCACAAACAACCCCGCCACGGGGCGGCTGGTGGTGGTGCTGCTGCGCGGCGCTTACGACGGCTTGTCTGCCTTTGTGCCGTATGCCGATGCCGACTATTACGCCAGCAGGCCCAACATTGCCATTGCTGCGCCCGACGGCAGCGCTAAAACCGCACTCAGGCTGGACAGCACTTTTGCGCTGCACCCTGCCCTGGCCCCCATGTTGCCGCTTTGGCAGCAAGGCGTGTTGAGCTTTATACCCAGTGCCGGTTTGCCAGCACCCAACCGATCGCATTTTGCGGCGCAGTACGAGATGGAAATTGCACAAAGCGGTAAAAGCAGCGCGGCGCGGGGCTGGTTGAACAAAGCCGCAGAAAAAGACAAGTCCATCACAACAGCCATCGGCGTAGGAGAGGCTAACCCGGCAATATTGGCGGGTAATGCGCCGGTCAAGCTCATCCCGCGCGGCCAGGCCGCAGTGCGCACGGGCGTGCTGGCCAACAACAAGACACGCCAGGCGCTGATGGACTTGTATGCCGGCAACGACAAGGTCAGCGAAGCCTTTCGTCAAGGCGCAGGAAGCCGCATGCAAAGCGCGCAAGAACTCAGCCTTGAAAAAGCAGAAGCCGCCGGCAAGCGCATGGGGCCAGCGATGGCCATAAATATGGACAAAGCACTGGACAAAGACGGCACGCCCGCTACTGCCCAGGCCCAAAATGCACAAATGCTGGCGGCCAGCAACGGCGCATCAGACCCGATCGGTTTGCAGCTTGATGCAGCTCACCTGGGCACGCTGATGCGCAACGACCGAAACTTGCGCATCGGTTTTTTGTCAGCTGGCGGCTGGGACACCCATGCTAACCAGGGCAACGCTGCCGGACAGCTGGCCAACAACCTGGGTAATCTGGGCCGCGCGATTATGCAGTTGCGGCAAGACTTTGCCGGGCCGGGCGACATGGTGGTGGTGATGAGTGAGTTTGGCCGCACAGCAGCAGAAAACGGCACACGCGGCACCGACCACGGTTATGGCAATGCCATATGGCTTGTGGGCAACCGGGTTAACGGCGGCAAGTGGCATGGCCAGTGGACAGGTCTGGCACGCGGCAACCTCAATGAAGAGCGCGACCTGCCAGCCCACCACGATTACCGCGCAGTGCTGGCACAGGTGCTACGGTCAACATTCGCCATGACCGATTCAGCGCTCGCAGATGTTTTACCCCATACCCAATGGGACACGCGCCTGGATGGTTTGGTACACAAAACGTAACGGGCAGGCTAAAAAAAGTAAAGTGGCCGTAAAGGATTCAACCCACCCAGCTAGTAGGGCGTTGTCAATCCAGGCAGTCTATTTTTCTGCCCCAAACCTTTAGGAACCACCCATGAAATTATCATTTAAGTCAGTCGTTTCCAGCACGGCCTTGCTATTGGCCAGCGCCACAACCTTTAATGCGCTGGCGCAGACGCCAGCAGCACCAAACGCACCAGCATCGGGCGCGCGTCAACAGGGCAAAGGCATGAAAGAAATCGACACGAACAAAGACCAGTTGATTTCACGCGATGAAGCCAAAGGCAAGCCGCGCCTAATTAAAAACTTTGACGCTGTTGATACGAACAAAGACAACCAGTTGTCACGCAACGAAATGATGACCTACCGTAAAGCACACAAAGGCGAGCACAAAGGTGAAGGTAAAGGTCAACCCAAGTCCTGAGTTCAATGACCGAAAAAGGGCTGCTCAGAGCAGTCCTTTTTGATGACGCTTGAAGTTCTGGCGAGCTATGGGCGTCTGGACTCTATCGCCATCGGCTGGGGCTGCCCACGTGTCTTGTACAGCGAGAACAGCACGCCGCCGGCAATCAGGCCAAAAGTAATGCTCAGTGATATCACTGGCGGTATTTTGCCAATGATGCCCACCAGGAAAATCTTGGTGCCAACAAATACCAGCACCAGAGCCAGTGCGTACTTTAAATACTGGAAGCGATGAACCATGGCCGCCAGGGCAAAGTAAAGCGCACGCAAGCCCAAAATCGCGAAAATGTTGCTGGTGTACACGATGAAGGGGTCACTTGTGATGGCAAAGATGGCGGGCACAGAGTCGACCGCAAACACCAGGTCAATGATTTCCACCATCACCAGCGCCAGGAACAGTGGTGTTGCCCAGCGCACCGTTTTGCCTGACACCGGATCCGGCTTGTAAACAAAAAATGCGTTGCCTTCGATTTCTGGCGTGACGCGCATCCGCTTGCGCAAAAACTTTAAAACAGCGTTGTTGCCAATGTCTGGCGTGTGGTCAGCCATGATCCACATCTTGACGCCCGTCACCACCAAAAACACACCAAACACGTACAAGATCCAGCTGAACTGCGTGACCAGCGTGGCACCCAAACCAATCATGATGGCGCGCAGCACAATGACGCCCAAAATACCCCAGAACAGCACACGGTGCTGGTACAAGCGGGGTATCGCCAGGTAAGTAAAAATCATGGCAATGACAAACACGTTGTCCATCGACAGCGACTTTTCAATCATGAAGCCAGTGAAGTATTCCATGCCGCTCGTGGCGCCCAGATACCACCAGACCCACGCGCCAAACAGCAGCGCCACACTGATGTAACCCGCTGACAAAAACAGGCTTTCCCTGACTTCAATTTCATGGTCGTCTTTGTGCAGCACACCCAGGTCAAAAGCCAGCAGCGTAACGACAATGCCGATGAAAAGCAGCCATATCCAGGCGGCTTTGCCTAAAAAATCAACATATAAAAATGGAAGCAAGGTATCCACGAAAAAGCTCCTCCCGGTGGCGGGTTATTGGTTGTGAGTAAAAAAACTTAGCTAAAAATCAATCAAAAATATCGCTCAGCCAGGATTTTCTGCGTCGCGGCGGATGGCCAAGCCCACCATACGGTTTGTGATGGTCTGAATCGACAAAGTCAGGTTGCAAAGCCATAGCCGGGCGCTGCGTTGGGGGTTGATTGGCACCGATGGCCATCAACTTGTCCAGCTCTCCCCTGTCAAGCCAGACACCCCGGCAAAGTGGGCAGTAATCAATTTCAACGCTCTGACGGTCGGTGATGACCAGTATTGAATCAGGGCAGGTGGGGCACTTCATGTCGGATGTCCTTGAGTTGAAAAGTGGCCAGAATAAGTTGAATATGATTTCCTAAAAAGAAGATAATAAAGAAACGAAACTTCTTAAAAAACTGAACATGAACACACCTTTCAGCTATCGGCACCTGTACTACTTTTGGGTGGTGGCCAAAGAAGGCGGAATGGCCAAGGCGGCTGACAGGCTGGGCATGGCGGTGCAGACTGTCAGTACCCAGGTGCGTGAGCTTGAAAAGTCATTGGGCTACGAGTTGCTCAAGCCTGCAGGCCGTGGCGTGGCGCTGACTGAAGCCGGGCTGGCGGCCATGCGCCAGGCTGAGCTGATTTTTCAGCTGGGTGAAAAACTGCCAGACGTTGTGCGCGATGCGATTGGTGCACCCTCCGTTCGTCTTGCTGTGGGTATATCTGAAGGGCTGGCCAAGTTGGCTGTGCGGCAACTGATGCAGCCCCTGATGCACACACCCAATTTGCGGCTCATTTGCCACGAAGATGAATTTGAAGACCTGCTGGGTGAACTGGCCCTGCACCGGCTGGATGTGGTGCTGGCAGACCGGCCTGCCCCCATCAATCCGAACCTGAAGGTGTACAGCCATTCGTTGGGCGCGTCGAACCTGTCTTGGTACGCACCACCGCAATGGCAGGGCGCAGCGGGTAAAGCGTTTCCTCAGTCGCTGGCCAAGGTACCTGTGTTGTTACCCACGTCCAGTGCAGCCGTCAGGCCACGCATTGACCACTGGTTTGAGCGCCTGGGCATCAAGCCCAACATTGTGGGTGAATTTGAAGACAGCGCGCTGCTCAAAACCTTTGGCTCAGCGGGTATGGGTATTTTTCCGGCCGCTGACCTGATCCATGACGAGCTGATTGAAAGCTACAACGTCAAACGGATAGGTGCCTGCGACGGCGTGGCAGAACATTTTTTTGCCATTGGTGCCCATAAAAAGGTGCTGCACCCGCTGGTGCAAAAGCTGCTGCCACTGAAATTTTAAAGCCGTAGTTTTCCGTTGTTGCACAGCGGTGCGTAGGCATGTATTGCAGAAAACACATGCTCACAGCTCTTACACGGTTTGATGTGTTCAGGTTGGTGTGCTCGCTGGAGAATGTCCGTGACCAGTCCACGTGATTTTTTCAAACTTCCAAGACCTATTCATGATCAATTTGAGAACCTTTACATTCGCGTTTGGCACAGCACTCGCTCTGGCGGGTTGTGGAGGCGATTCGTCCAACAGCACCCCAGCTGCCACAGGTTCAATTACCGGTTTGGCGGCAGTTGGTGCGGCTCTGGGCAATGCCGCCATCACAGCCAAATGTGCTGGCGGCGCGCCCATATCGTCGACGACGAATAGTGGCGGTGCTTTTGTGCTGCCCATTAACGGACAAAGCTTTCCATGCATGCTACAGGTCACCAAGGGCCCCATAACACTCCACGGCCTGGCCCAAACTGCGAGCCGCACCAACGTCACGCCGGTAACCGACCTGATTGTGAGCAAGGCGCTAAATGGCAACCCTGTTGCCGCCTTTGCTAATTTTGATGCCGCCAAAGGTGCTGCGATTCTGGCCAAACTCACGGCAGCCAGTGCGTACGTCAAAACCGAATTACAGGAATTGGGCGTTGCTGTGACCAGCAACGACCCGCTGACTGTCGCTTTCAGCATAGGCGACCTGGACGATAAAGCACTGGACCAACTGGGCACCAAATTGGTTGCTGCAAACAAGACGTTCGAGGAGTTGCGCGCTACCGCCGTAGCTGGGAACCCGTTTCTCGCGGGACTGGCACGAGGAACGCTTGTTAATCCTGCTGCAACCCTTGTAACTTTATCCCCTGAGCAAATTGACGCCGCCACCGACAGTAGTGGCCTGCAAGGGATCAGTGGTCTGGCAAAGTGCAGCGTTAAATTTGTGGCGCTCAACTACAACACCATTGGCGTGAAGGGCGAGCCAACCAACGCCTCAGGCGTTATGTTGGTGCCCGGCGGCACCGGTGTTTGCGCCAACCCGACCGGACTGGTTGCCTACGCAAAAGGCACGGATGTACAAAAACCACGCACGTTGGCCAACCCAAGTGACAGTGAGACATTTTTGCTGGCTGCCATGTACGCTGCGCAGGGCTACACCGTTGTCGCTACTGACTATTTGGGCTTTGCACAGTCGGCTTACACCTACCATCCGTATTTGCATGCTGATTCTGAAGCCAGCAGCGTGATTGACTCTATCCGGGCCGCCCGCATGGCAGCAGCAAGCGTTGGTGCCTCCTTGTCTGGCAAGGTCATGCTGACTGGTTATTCGCAAGGCGGTCATGCCTCAATGGCGGCGCACCGGGCGATTGAACGGGACAACGCCTCTGAGATCAATATGGTGGCAGGGGCACATCTGGCGGGGCCCTACAACTTGTCGGGTTCGTTCAAGCTCACCAATGCCATTGCGGGCTACCAGTATTTTGTGCCCTATCTTGTTACTGCCTGGCAAAAGATTTACGGCAATATTTATGCATCAGCATCTGACGCATTCAATGCGCCGTATGACGGGTATATCGAGACATTGCTACCCAGCCCGACACTGGACTTCACCACGCTGGTAACGACAGGCAAGCTGCCGGGTGGCCCGACTGTTTCACCAAATATGGCACGCGATGCGATGTTCAAGCCAGCATTTATCACTGACAGCCAAACCAATCCAAACAGCCCACTGTTTTTAGCCGGCAAAAAAAATGATTTGCTGGGCTGGAACCCGGTTGCCAAAACACTGTTGTGCGGCGGCGCTGGCGACCCTACTGTGCCGCCAGCCATTCATCAGGTCGTCGCCAAAGCAGACTTTGACAGCCGCGGCTTTACCAATGTGAGTTCGGTGGATGTGGATGCGCTTATCAGGGCTGTTTACGGCACCAACAACGCCGCGCCAACCGACCCCGCCAGCCAAGCATTTGCGGTCTACTACGGCAACTACCACGGCAGTTATGAGCCACCGTTTTGCCATCAGAAAGCCAAAGCGGTTTTTGACACTGTGAATTAAAAGTTAGATATGCCTGATTAAAAAAGCGCTTGATGGGCGCTTTTTTGGCTTCGCCAGCCAAGGTTTGGCTACCCCCCCAAAGCCTCAAGCGCCGCGAAGCTTCTCAGGTCTGGCGATTTTTTTAAACTTGATGAGTCGCGCCAGCTCAATCGCGTCCTTTTTTACCTGCCGTTCAGCGTCTAACAGCTGCCCGGCTGCCAGCCAGCTGGCAAACTCGTTGGGTGTTTCAAGCGTGATGCGGCCTAGCGTCGCTGCGCGAAATTCATAGATCACGATCTCAGCGGCTTTTTGCAGGTTAATGCGGCCTTTGGTCAGCACGGCACCGCGTTTACGGCCAATGTCTTCGAGCACCGTTTCATCGGTTGATTCAGGACCCACATCGACCTTGTAGCGGTCTGTCAGGGCTGCCGGGTATTTTTTGATCAGCAGATTGAGCAGCTCGAGCGCCACTTCTTCTTCACTGAAAGCATTGCGGCCAATGGCACCGCTGGCTGCCAGGTTGTAGCCACTTTGCGCCACGATGATGCGCGGCCACAGCATGCCCGGTGTGTCCCACAAATAAAAGCCATCGGCCAGCACAATGCGTTGCTCGATTTTTGTAATACCGGCCTCATCGCCGGTTTTGGTGGCGCGCTTGCCTGTTAGGGTGTTGATGAGGGTTGACTTGCCAACGTTGGGAATACCGCAAATCAACACCCGCATCGGCTTGACCATGCTGCCGCGCAGCGGTGCCAGTGCATGGCAAGCATCAATCAGTTTGCGGGCGGGTGCTGTTTCACTGGCGTCCAGCTCTATGGCGCGGGTGTTCGGCATGGCGTTGTAATGCGCCAGCCACAGTGCTGTAACGGCCGGGTCGGCCAGGTCTTGCTTGTTCAGCACTTTAAGCGTGGGGCGCGATGCCGTCAGCTCTGCCAGCTTGGGGTTGGCGCTTGAGCCCGGCAAGCGGGCGTCAAGCAGCTCTATGACCACATCAATTTCCTTGATGCGTTCACTTATTGCCTTTTGCGTCAGGTACATGTGCCCTGGAAACCACTGAATCGCCATTGTTAAGAGTCTTTCTTTGCAGCACGTATTATCAGCGGCATAGCTTTTACCGATTAAATTGCACCATGCCTTTACCGTCAGCCCCAGCGCCAACCCCCGCACAAAAACCCGTCAACAAAGTCAGCGTTAAAGCCAACAACGAGCTGGCCATCAAAGGCATTTTGTGCATTTTGATTGGCTTGGGCGTGGTGGTTTCGCCGTATTTCATCAAGTCACCGGGCATGCAAAGCATCGTTGCCCAGTCAGCGGTGGTGGGCTGGTTTGCGGTGGCACTCGGGTTGGCGTTTGTGAGCTTGTATGCCAAGCGGCGATTTAACCGCTAGTTGCTATAAAACTTATAGCTGTTAGCGCACACATTACATGAGCTACAACCCTATTAGGTGCTTGAAACAGACTCTTTTTCAGCCTTGTCGCGCACGTTTAGCCTGTCAGCAGACACGTACTGCTCGCGGTATATCTCAAACGGCATGCTGTCCAGCGCTTCGATCTTTTTTTGGTCCGCCACTGACTGCTGGCTAAGCTGCTCGAAGTGCGCTTGCTGGTTGCTTGATAACGGCAAACCATCAAAGTACGCTTTAGTTTTTTCAGACTGGGCCCGCGCAAACTTCACAAACGAATTGTCATGGTCTTTGGCCATGGCTGCGAGCACTCTAGCTGATGGCAGTGTGCTGGCATCGTTCAGGCCGACCGTGGCCTTGGCCAAAGCGGCGCTGTAATCTTGCGTGCCGTGCGCGGCGTCAAGCGCCGCAGCAATCGGCACGCATTGGGCAATGATGTCCATGCCCCAGTCTTTGAGCGTGACCTGCTGGTCACCCTTTTCCAGCAGCAAGCCAGGCTCGCGGCCGCGCGCTGCGGTGCGGTGCTGGTTGCGTGCCAGCGCAGCGATCTCGGCTGGACTATCGGGCGGGCTGTCCGTGCGCAGGCAGTGCATTAAAAACACATCCAGAAAACGCATGGTTTGCGCCGTGATGCCGACCGGTTCAAACGGGTCAAGGTCCATCAGGCGCACCTCAATGTATTCAACCCCGCGCTCGCGCAGCGCGTGCAGCGGGCGTTCACCCGGAAAAATCACGCGTTTAGGCCTGATGGTGCCGTAAAACTCGTTCTCAATTTGCAGCAATGTGGTGCCCAACTGGTTGTAGTCGCCGCCGGGGTTTTGAATCCCCACTTTTTCATACGCCGGGTAGGGGCGCGTCAGCGCGTCTTGCAGCGACGCGGCGTAACCCTCCAGACAGTTGTAGCTGACAGCCAGCGACGCTTGGGCATCACTTTGGTAGCCCAAACGGCCCATGCGCAGCGATGTACCGTAGGGCATGTACATGGTGTTGCTACTTAATTGCTGCAACTCGTGCTGTCGCCCCGCCACAAAGCTGGAGCACACGGCCGGCGATGCGCCAAACAGGTACAGCAACAAAAACGCCTGGCGCCTGAAATTACGAATTTGCGCAAAGTACTGCTCGCTGGTCACGCCCGGAAACGACCAGTTGTAATGAATGCCCGAAATGGTTTGCATGCGCCTGCCGTAGCGATGCGACAGCCCGAGCCGGTAAACGCTTTTGGCACGGCCCACATTGGACGAGCCAAAACGCGCCACAGGGATGGTTTCGTCAGTCGGCAAACCGCAAGGCATGCTGGACACCCACAGCATCTCATCGCCCAGCGCTTTCAAGGTCTGGTAAGTGAACTGATGAATTCGAGTCAGCTCGTCAATGCCAGCCTGCACGCCCGCATGCACGCCCGTCACCAGCTCAACCTGCGACTCACTGAAGTCGGTGGTGATGCTGGGGTGAGTCAGCGCCGACCCCAAAACCAGCGGATGCGGTGTGAGCGCCAAAGCACCACTGGGCTGGACGCGAAGGCTTTCTTTTTCAAGTCCGCAGTGCATGCCCAAAAGGCGCGCAAACGACAAAATATCAGTCTGGCTGTCGGTTTGTACCGCTGTTGGGTTCATTTTTTTCTTCACTAATTATTTCAGGTGGGGTGAAAGTTATCACAGCCCGGCTTTTGGCGCTTTGAGCGCTGGGATACCAGCAGATGCGGGCACTGTCTGTACATCGGGCATGGTCACCAACTTGCAATGCACGATGAAGAACTTAAAAGTCACGCAAAGTGACCCCTAAAACAACACCGGGTAAAAAAGCACTGCTGACAAAAATTGTGCAGCTTGTACCCAAAGCCTCAAGCGGGTTGCAACAGACATCGCCTGACAACTGGAGATGGCCCGCGCCTGCCCACTGATCGCCATCCGCGACAACAAACCGGCAAACACGACCAACCACGGTACGTTGCCAGCCGACTACAAAAGCAACCAGCCCTCACCGCTGCAGGAAAGCCAAGTTTGCTATTTATTTAGCAGCAACTTGCCGACATTTTTATTCGGTTAAAGCTGCTTTTTACATTCAAATCAAGCCAAAACACGCTTTAAAAACGTCTCAATGTCCGCTACCTCTTGCGGGCAAACCGAGTGCTCCATGGCATATTCATGCCACTCAACGGCGTAGCCCAGCGCGACCAGCGCATCGCGTGATGCTGTTGCCCGCGGCAAACTCACCACGCCGTCGCGCGTGCCGTGAGCCATGAACACCGGCGTTTTCAGGCTGGCAGCGGTGTGCTCAGTCGCTGTGGTCGTGCCCAGCGGCAAATAGCCCGACATGCCGACCACGCCCGCCAGCGTTTCAGCATGACGCAGACCGACCATCAGCGCCATGGCGCAGCCTTGAGAAAAGCCCGCCACCACAATGCGGTTGGCCGGTATGCCGCGCGCTTTTTCGTTGGCAATGATCGCTTCAATTTGCAGTTGAGACTGGCGCAAACCCGCTTCGTCTTCACGCTTGACCAGGTCTGCAGCCATGATGTTGTACCAAGCGGGCATGACATGGCCACCATTGATGGTGACCGGAATGGATGGCGCGTTGGGGAACAAATAGCGCACCGGCCCGAGACTTGACAGATCCAGTTGCTGGGCTATGGGCACAAAGTCGCGGCTATCAGCACCGAGACCGTGCATGATGAGGATGGTGGCAACCGGGCTATCGCCGGGGTTGCCCGTTTGGGCTTCAAGGACTTGCAGAGGCATGGTTTATTTCTAGTAGGTAAGTGAAAATTGATTTTAATGAACGCAGCCCTGCAAACATCCAAAGTCATGCACACTGCGTATTGAAGAACACGACATTTGCCAGGGACGCGCCGCATAACTCTTGCGAAGCTGTGGCAGTCGGATCGGGATGGCTGCAAGGCGTTTTTTTGTAGCCAGTAGCAGGGCTGTTGGTCAGAAAAGCAACGCTGCAGACCGCCCGGGTCCGGCTGATCACAGATCGCAGGCAGTTGTGAAGTGCGTCACTAAAGGAAATCAAAGGCGGCACATAAACCTTGTTGGACTAAACCGCCACCGCTAACTGGTGCTGGTCGGCGGCACAGGGGTTTGTAAGTTTGCATGCTTGGGCATGCTTTGGCATGCACAAATAATGACTTGAGGTGCGGCCCATGCGTGGGATGACGCGCCCTTTGCCGCAGCGATTGCTGTAGCCCGCCGCAGCCAGGCAGTATGCGCAGCAATGCAAATTTGCAAGGACTGACGCAAATGAGGTCTCCAGAGTCAAGCCTCCGATTTTGCAAAAAAAAGTCAGCGACTACTGCTCCACCTTAACCCAAAAAACGATCACCACAGCTCTGAATTACACACTTACCACTACATAAACCATAGCTGTTAGCGCAAGTCTTTATTGGGCTATCAACAGATTTTTCTACTCACTAAGTATCGACAGAGTCATTCCTCTCAACTTTAATACCATTGTGTATAAGGTGAGATTTGCGAAGCAGTAGAACGGACCTCAATGTCTCGTGTTCCTCGCTTTGTGCAAGATGCAAGACCTGACGCTTTTTTTTGCTACTGAATATGATAATGAAAGACCTCGTATATTCAAAGCGCCAGCCAGTTAAGCTGTAAAAGCTTGATTGAACAGGCTGGGTCGGGAGAGGCTGACAAGACTTTGAGTT
>JAYURC010000098.1:0-3153 GCA_043756405.1 Polaromonas sp. | reverse complement strand
CATTTTGAAATCTCCGGAAAAACAGGGTTTAAAAAATTAACCAGCGCAGCACTTTTCTGCCCCGGTTGCGATTTAGTCTGGAGGACCTGAGGTTTCTTACAAACCTTGCGCAAAATTTTTAGCGTCAGCCCGACCAGCTACAGCAAGTCCGCGATACGGTCCCAGGTCTCGGGCGGTATACGCCCGACGTAGCGCTCAACCAGCTTGCCCTTTTTATCGATTAAAAACGCGTTGGGCAACTGAGGATGATTGCCGAAACTGTCCGAGTAGCCGCTCTCGCCCGCCCACAGCTGCACGAAGCGCTGTTTGACGGGAACGGTGCTGGCAACGATGCGTTCATATTCCACGAGGTCCGTCTTGCGGGCATCAGTGTTCACTGCGACCAGCTCGAAAGGTTTGCCGTTCCAGCCTGCATAGTTTTCCCGCAGCTCGGGCATTTTGTCGCGGCAAACCGCGCAGCCCGTTGACCAGAACATGACCAGCACCACCTTGCCTTTGAGCATGGACAGCTTGAAAGGCTTGCCGTCAATGGTTTTCCCTTCAATGACCGGCACCGACGCCGTAGCCGGCGCGACCTGCGCGACCGCTAACGGAACGCTTTGTGCGCAGACCGCAGAAACACCGGTCGCCAGGAACAACGCGGCAACTGTGGCGAAGGCGGCCATGCGCTGTCTGCGAGAAATTGATGTCGAAAGAAATGTTGAAGCGCAGCTGTTCATGAAAAAACCTTGTATTGCCTGAATCTAGGCCGGACGCTGCCGGGCCGGTTTCGGTTGCAGTATGCAGCGTGGGCGCAGACCCAGTCAACGCAGGCGCCACCACGATATCGTGTTCAGCAACAGGCTCGACTAGACTCCGGCCATGTCAAGTTTTGAAGACCAGCTGGTCGAGCACCGCATGTACCTGATCCGCTTTGCGCGGCTGCAGCTGCGCAACGACGACTGGGCGGAAGATGCCGTGTCGGAGACGCTATTGGCGGCCCTGTCGAAGCCGCAGGCGTTCGGCAACCGGTCCCAGCTCAAGACCTGGCTGGTCGGCATTTTGAAGCACAAGGTGATTGACCTGATCCGCAGCAACGCTCGCACGGTGACATTGCCGGACTCGATTGCGGACGATGAAGGCGACGAGCTTGACCGGCTGTGCTTCAAGGCTGACGGCCATTTTGAACACAGCCCCAACGACTGGGGTGACCCGCATCAGACGCTGCAGCAGGCGCAGTTTTTCGAGGTGCTGGATATCTGCATGGAGCGCTTGCCGCCGGCGATGGGCAGGCTGTTCCTGATGCGCGAGTGGCTCGAACTGTCGGCACCGGAAGTCTGTAAGGAACTCTCGCTGACGCCGACCAACTTGTATGTTCAGCTTCATCGCGCGCGCCTGCGCCTGCAGGAGTGCTTGAACATTCACTGGTTTGGACAACGCGTTATCTAGCTGCTGCAACTTGAACCCGAAAATGACATTGCTCAGGCGCACTTGCCGTCAGGCGGCTGCCCTGCTTATCGCGCGAGAAGACCGGGCACTGAGTCTGCCCGACAGCGTGGCCTTGAAGCTGCACCTGCTGGCATGCAAAACCTGCCCCAGATTTGAAAATCAGGTGCTGACTTTGCGCGCCGCGATGGGTCGCTGGCGCCACTACGCGGACGACATGCCCGCTGACGGGAAGCCGGAGGCCACGAACAGGAAGCGCTGAGATCCGGAAGCGGAAATATCTGTGGTCCAGTGGCTTTGACCTGAACACTGATGGCACCACCCATTAGGGCCTGGCTATCGGAAGCTGCAAAATTTTGTAAATTTTCGCTACCTGCGTTTTTATTTGGCGATGCTGGGGTGGCAAGCCCCCAGTCCACAAAAGTGCGCTACAGACTGGTCGCCCGGCTGACCTTAAGCTAGATAGCCAACTGGCTGTTAAGCGCGCAAAAGAGATGCTGCAACCAGCAAATGGTTTTTGTATGTGTGCGCAAACTTGTTAGAAATCTCTCGTCAATGCTGACATCTGTCGTATTTGTGTTTGAACGTGCTGCCAGATGTTCATCTGAGCACGGAAAAGGTAAACAGCGCCCGCGCCCTGATTACCGCCCATTCGTTGCCAGATATCTGTTCAAGAAAAAGTTGAAATCCTGGCCGCGCAAGTTTGAATATCCGCGGAAACTGAGCGCCTCGGCGGGCCGTCAGTTGTTTTTTGCATAACTGAAGCATAATATGGGGGTGTGAATGTTCGCATTCGCACACGTTAGGTGATCGGTCAGTTTCGCGCGCTACAGCGGTACGTATAAAGATTTGTTGTGCTTTCGGGACCCCATCGCTTTTGTTAATGCTTTCGATAATGTGTTTTAGAGGAGTCCCTTGATGGGCAACAAACTTTACGTCGGCAATCTGCCGTATTCGGTTCGCGACGAAGACTTGCAACAATCTTTTGGCCAATTTGGTGCTGTCACCAGCGCTAAAGTCATGATGGAACGCGACACCGGTCGCTCCAAAGGCTTTGGTTTTGTCGAAATGGGCAGCGATGCCGAAGCTCAAGCAGCTATCACGGGCATGAACGGCCAGCCGTTGGGCGGCCGTAGCGTGGTTGTGAACGAAGCCCGTCCGATGGAGGCACGTCCTCCACGTACCGGCGGCTTCGGTGGCGGCGGTGGCGGCTACGGTGGTGGCGCTGGCGGCGGTGGTGGCGGCTACGGCGGTGGCGGCGGCGGTGGTGGCCGTTCCGGCGGCGGCGGCAGCGACGGCGGTTTCCGTAGCCCGTACGGTGGCGGCGGTAGCGGCGGTGGCCGTTCCGGTGGCGGCGGCAGCGGCGGTGGACGCGGTGGCTACTAAGCCCTGCTAACCTGCGCCCCGGCTTCTGGCTGGGGTTGGCTTGAAAGGCTTCAAGACTTCGGTTTTGAAGCTTTTTTGCTTTCTAGCCCACGTAACTCGTGCGCTAGTAGCTATTATATTGATAGCAACATTATTGCGGAAAAATTACCGGCGAATGAGGCCCGCGAGTCTCACTCGCCCTGCCGATGCTTGCGCGCCCGGCCAGACAGCGCCCGGTCGAACAACGTGTTTGGCAGCAGACGCAGCAGCTTTGCCACCACTCCCATCTGCCACGGAATCACCCGATAGCTGCAGCCTTTGGAGATGGCGACAAATGCCTCGTCAGCAAAGCGCTCGGCCTTC
>JAYURC010000097.1:0-7578 GCA_043756405.1 Polaromonas sp. | reverse complement strand
GCCCTGCGCTTTGTCACCTGCGGCAGCGTGGACGACGGCAAAAGCACGCTGATTGGCCGCCTGCTGGTAGACAGCAAAACCGTGCTGCAAGACCAGCTGGCAGGCGTGCAGCGCGGCGGGCAAACTGACCTGGCGCTGCTAACCGACGGCCTGCAGGCCGAGCGCGAGCAGGGTATCACGATTGACGTGGCGTACCGCTACTTCAACACTGCAGCACGCAAGTTCATCATTGCCGACGCGCCGGGCCACGAGCAGTACACCCGCAACATGGTCACTGCCGCATCAAGTTCTGACGCGGCTGTGGTGCTGGTTGATGCCACCAAGCTTGACTGGCAATCTGCGTTGCCAGAACTCTTGAGCCAAACCCGCCGCCACAGCCTGCTGGTCAATCTGCTGCGCGTGCCTGCTATTGTTTTTGCAGTCAACAAGCTCGACGCGGTGAGCGATCCGGCGCTGGCGTTTGCCAACATCAGCGCGGCACTCACCAAGTTTGCAGATGAAGCCGACATTGCGTTTAACACCATTGTGCCGATTTCAGCATTGATCGGCTTCAATGTTGTAGATCAAAACCCCGGTTGGTGTAATTATCACGGGCGCAGCTTGCTACAAATATTGGAGCAACTGTCGAGCACTCCTGCGGACATACATCAACCATTCGCATTCCCGGTTCAATGGGTAGAGAAGTTTTCCTCCAGCAGTGACACATCACAAGGCCGCCGGATTTTCTGGGGCCGCATCGCCAGCGGGCAAGCCGCACCGGGCCAGCAGATCACTGTGATGCCTAGCGGCAAAACCGCCACCATCGCGCAGGTAATCAGCCATACCCGTCAGCCTAAAAATGTAGCGGCCAACCACAGTGCAGGCGTTATTCTGGATCGGGAACTGGATGTATCAAGAGGCGACTGGCTACTGGCTACAGACGAGGCCAACTTAAACCCCGGCACAAATGAAATCACCGCAACCATCGCCTGGATGGACGAAGAGCCGCTCATTCCTGGTCGTATTTACTGGGCTCTGCACGGGCACCGCTGGGTCAAAGCCAAAATCAAGCGCATCATCAGCCACATCAACATCAACACGCTTGAAAGCCATGACGCAACCCACCTTGATGCCAACGCCATTGGTATCATTGAGCTTGCACTGCTGGAGCCGATTGCTGCCCTGCCCTACAAGCAATCCCGCGTGCTGGGCTCACTAATCCTGGTAGACACCGCCAGTCACAAAACCTCGGGCGCGGCCCTGGTGCTGTAATCGCCTTAAAATGCGCTATCCCTTTTCCAGCCTAGCTATACCTAAATGACTCACATCGTTACTGAATCGTGCATTCGCTGCAAATACACCGACTGCGTGGACGTTTGCCCAGTCGACTGCTTTCGCGAAGGCCCGAACATGCTGGTCATTGACCCGGACGAATGCATTGACTGCGCCGTGTGTATTCCTGAATGCCCGGTCAACGCGATTTATGCTGAAGAAGACACACCCGCTGACCAGATGAATTTCATCAAACTGAATGTTGAGCTCAGTGTGGCAGCGGGCTGGAAAAGCATCACCAAACGCAAAGCCCCACCAGCTGATGCGGATGACTGGAAAGACAAGACCCACAAGCTGTCTGAGCTGGTCCGATAACTCAGCGCCTGCACACCATGCCGATTGAAACAGACGCGCTCATCATCGGTGCGGGTCCAGTCGGCTTGTTTCAGGTTTTTCAGCTGGGGTTACTGGAGATCAAATGTCACGTCATTGATGCGCTGCCTTACCCTGGCGGTCAGTGCATTGAGTTGTACCCTGACAAGCCGATTTACGACATACCCGGCAAACCGCGCACCACCGGCCGCGAACTGACAGCCAGCCTGCTGGCGCAAATCAAACCGTTTGATGCACCCATGCATCTGGGGCAGCTTGTCAGCAGCGTTGGCAAGTCAGGCGATGGGCAATTTCAAGTCGAAACCTCAAAAGGCCAGCGTTTCAGCAGCAAAGTCATCATCATCGCCGCAGGTGTCGGTGCGTTTCAGCCCAAACTGCTCAAACTTGATGGTTTGGCGAAATTTGAAAACTCGCAACTTTTTTACCACGCTCAACCACCGCAAGGCGTTGCTGACAAGCGGGTTGTCATCGTTGGCGGAGACGACGCTGCACTCGGATGTGCGATTGACCTGGCTAGCGCAGGCAAAGCCCACAGCGTGACCCTTGTTCACCGCCGCGACGTCTACCAGGCCGCGCCAGAACTGATTGCCAAACTGCATGCCATGCGCGACGCCAAAGCGCTGCGCTTAATGGTCGGCCAGGTCACTGGTTTTGAAGAGCATGCAGGAAAGATGAGCGACGCGCTAGTCACTGGCGTTGACGGGCAAAGCCATGCCGTGCCAGCGGACGCGATGCTCGTGTACCTTGGCCTGTCACCCAAGCTTGGGCTGATTGCCGACTGGGGCCTGGCGATGGACCGCAAACAGGTATCAGTAGACACAGAAAAATTTGCTACCAACATCCCTGGTATCTTTGCGGTGGGCGACATCAACACCTACCCAGGCAAGAAAAAACTGATTTTGAGCGGCTTTCACGAATGTGCACTGGCGGCCTTTGGCGCTGCAGAGATTATCTTCCCCGGCAAAAATCCCCAGCTTGAGTACACAACCAGCAGTACGCGACTGCATCGCTTGCTGGGTACAGATGAGCAAACGTAAAGTGGCGGAATTCTGAGGCTTTACTGCTTTCGATGCGTGACGAAGAATGTCAGGATTGCGCCAAAAAACATCGAGCAAGCCAGCATATAAAGCGCAAGCGTTGTGTTGCCTGTGGCGTCTTTAATCAAGCCGACCATGTACGGACTCAAAAAGCCCGCCAAATTACCAATAGAGTTGACCAAAGCAATGCCCGCTGCGGCGCTAGCACCTGTTAAAAAAACCGTCGGTAGCGTCCAGAACACTGGCAATACAGACAAAATGCCCGCAGTTCCCAATGTCAGCGCCAGCATGCCCAGCATAGGCTGACTACCGTACACACCCGACAGCACCAGCCCTACCGCACCCAGCAACGCCGGCACCACCAAATGCCAGCGCCGCTCGGCGTGGCGGTCTGAGCTTTGGCCTACCAGCACCATGCAGACTGCAGCCACCCCGTAGGGAATAGCACTCAAAAGACCAACAGTCATGATGTCTTTGACGCCCAGGTTTTTAATCAGTTGCGGAAGCCAAAAACTGACGCCGTACAAACCCATGATAAAAAAGAAGTACAAACCAGACAGCATCAGCACCTGTGGATTTTTGAAAGTCTGGCCAATTGTCATGTGCACTTGCGTTTTCTGCTCGGCCGCGATGTTGGCCTGCAGCACGTCTTTTTCTCCAGCTGTAAGCCATTTGGCTTGGGCAATGGAGTCGTCAAGATAAAAAAGGACGATGACGCCCATCAATACACTGGGCAGGCCCTCTATTAAAAACAGCCATTGCCACCCGGCCCAACCGTTCATACCAGCCATCGATGTCATGATCCAGCCCGATAAGGGACCGCCAATGACGCCCGACATGGCGATTGCCGTCATGAACAGCGCCACGATGCGGCCGCGCTGCCGGGATGGAAACCAAAACGTCAGGTACAAAATAATACCGGGGAAAAATCCCGCTTCGGCCGCACCCAAGAAGAAGCGCAGCACATAAAACATGGTTTCGCTCGTTACAAACATCATGCTGGCGGACAGAAACCCCCAAGTCACCATGATCCTGGCGATCCAGCGCCGCGCGCCGGTGCGGTGCAGAATCAGATTACTGGGAACTTCAAATATGAAGTACCCGATAAAAAATATACCCGCACCCAGGCCGTATGCTGCCTCACTGAATTTAAGGTCGCTCAGCATTTGCAACTTGGCAAAGCCGACATTGACGCGGTCCAGATAAGCCACCACGTAACACAAGAATAAAAATGGCACCAATCGCCACATGACTTTACGGTAAGCAACCGCCTGTAGCGCCTGAGATTCCGACGTTGGAGCCCGCACACCTGACTCGGACTGTGAAACTGCCATGTTCGTCTCCGGAGTTGTGCCAATCAAATTGGCTGTTTGCGTATACCGATTCACATCTGACAATAATGGAGCGAGCCAAGGCACAGGTTGACGTGTGTCAAACACTCGTCATATTTAGTTGGCGGTAAGAGCAAATGTAAAGAACAAAGAACAAAGAACAAAGACGATGTCCTTCAATGTGTCGCGGCCCTGGATTTGTTCATTGCCTTGCTAAGATCACAAAGATAATTTTCAGTCATCGCAACTCTCTCGCTTCCTATTAATTGATCCACCAAGAAACCAAAATGCAACCGTCCGTCAAACCCAAAAACCCCAACTTCTCATCGGGTCCGTGCGCGAAGCGGCCCGGTTATGACGTGAGTCAATTGCAACTGGATACGCTTGGGCGTTCGCACCGTTCTGCAATTGGCAAAATAGTGATGGGACAGGTGTGCAGTGAGACAGCGCGCATTCTGGGTTTGCCTGACGGTTACCGCGTTGCCGTGGTGCCCGGCTCGGACACGGGCGCGATTGAAATGGCGATGTGGTCGCTGCTAGGGCCGCGCGGGGTGGATGTACTGGAGTGGGAAACTTTCAGCGCCACCTGGACGAACGACATTGTTGGGCAACTCAAGCTGCCCAACACCCGCGTGATCAAAGCTGACTATGGCGACTTGCCTGACCTGAGTAGCGTCAACTTTGACAACGACGTGGTGTTTGTGTGGAACGGCACTACGTCTGGCGTGAAGGTGCCCAATGGCGACTGGATTCCTGACGACCGCGCCGGACTGACTTTGTGCGACGCGACATCAGCCATTTTTGCAATGGATATGCCGTGGCACAAACTGGACGTGATCACGTTTTCATGGCAAAAAGTGTTGGGGGGTGAAGGCGCGCACGGCATGCTGATTTTGAGCCCGCGCGCAGCTGAGCGACTGGAGAGCTACACGCCGCCGTGGCCCATGCCCAAGGTGTTTCGCATGACGGCCAATGGCAAATTAAATGAGGGCTTATTCAAGGGCGACACGATCAACACACCGTCGATGTTATGCGTAGCAGACTATCTGGATGCATTGCAATGGGCTGAAAGTATTGGCGGGTTGAGCGGCTTAATTACCAAGAGCCAAGCCAATTTGAAAGTCATTGAAGACTTTGTATCGCAAAACAGCTGGATCTCATTTTTGGCGCGCGTCCCGGCCACTGTGTCCAACACCAGCGTTTGCCTGACGCTGAATGCCAGCGACGTGCAGGTGAAAAAAATGGTGGCGCTGCTGGATGCCGAAGGCGTAGCTTTTGATGTTGGCGCGTACAAAGATGCACCCGCCGGGTTGCGCATCTGGTGCGGCGCTACGGTTGAAGCGGCTGACCTGCAGGCATTGATGCCATGGCTGACCTGGGCTTATAACGAAGTCCAAGCCTGATCGCCGCGGTACGCACGGTCAGAACTTACAACCAGATTCAGTGAACGGGCTGAGTCAAGTGCTGTCGGAGTTAGCAGACAAAAAAGTAAATGTCATCGACAAAATGAAAAAAAGTCGGATTGAACTGGCCTTCAACATCACTGCCGTTGAAAACCTGCAGACAACCATGTGATGACCGCGATAGACACCGTGAAGCACTTGATTCAGAAGCGGGTGGTTTAAAAAGCAGTTTTTCAATTAAAACCGGGCCGCAGCCCAACAAATATATGTGCAAATAGCTATTAATTAAGTAGCGTAAAGAGCAGTAAAAATACGCTTTTCAAAGCCTTAAAGTCAGGCCTTCAGCTTCCAGCCAGTCTTGAAAATCCACTACACAGCCGTCATGAACAGCGCCAAAAACCCAGCAATCGCTGCCAGGCTAATGCCTACATTCACGTCGGCTACGCCTTAAAAACTCCAGCAAAAACCGCTGATCAAGTACACCACCGGATTGCCTTGCGGTTAGCAAATCAGCGACTCCAACAAAACAGACTTGGTTGCAGCCGCACCCACATAGCCCATCACGGCTTCTACAAACAACACAGGCGCTGATAGCAGCTCATAAATTGAGCCCGACCACTTTGGCATGTAAATGCCAAATGCTGCGTTCAAAAAGCTTTCATTCAACAGCGCCAGCATGATGAGGCCGGGGATGATGTATGCCCCACAACTGATGCCATCAATGTCGCCCAAGCGTGAGCCAATGACTGCACCAGACGCTGCTTCTTCAATGTAATTCCATTTCCAGATCCTTCGTGCACGCGAAGGCGAAGCGACGACAGTACAAACGTACGGCTAGCGAAGCCGACAAAGTGCACGGATGATATGGAAATGGAATGATGAGTCGTCAAAATCATAGTGACACCACTGTCCAGCAGTTTGCGCACCATTTGCTACATGCCCTTGCGCAGTTCGACATCAACCCCGGCGCTGGGTTCGTCCAAAAAAATGTCAGGCTCGTGCGACAGTGCTTTGGCAGTCAGTACGCGCCACTTGCACGTATCGCTTGCTTCAATGCTTCTGATTCGATACTTTTTTAGTCAATGCAGATGGCGCGGTTTGCGACCACCACCGTGACCTGTGCCGCCTGACGAGCCACCTGAACCACGTGGCGGCTTGCCTAGTTGCATGGAACTGACCAGCGCATCAAAACGGCGTTCAAACAAGCGGTCGATGGCATCGACCACCTCACCGAGCTCGGAGCCGTCAAAGTGCCGCTCCATCAAGCTGATCGTGTCTTGCACCAGAAGGTCGCGCTGTACCTGCATGATGGCGGCTGGCGTTGGGCCAACAAAGTACATGGCAAAGTCATCACGCGCCTCTTCGTCGTCGCTCTCTTCATCCTCGTCATCAAAATCAGCGTCGTAAAACGTGACTTCAATCGGTGCGCCCGCTTCAGCCAGGTCGTTCAACCCCATGCACATTTCGTCGAGTGCTTGGCGAAAATCTTCATCGCCGGGCACTGTCCAGCACATCTGCAACAAATGCTTTTTTGCATCAAACCGAATACCAGGCTCTTCTTCATAAGAACTTTCCGCTGCAGCCACCAAAGACTTGGCACCTGAATATTTCCATATCGGCTTTAAAGCCTCTTGTAGCTGCTCAAACGTCACATCTTCACGCAAAGGTACTTCGCCGTGAACGTGGATCTCAAAGGGGGTATTGTTACTTGGCATCAAACTATCTTAACCAATTGCTTTGTCACCCGAGCCAGGCGCTCAGCCAAAGCAATGCTAAGCTTTGTCAATATCGCCAATAGGATCCTGGCTCGGCTTGCAAACCAGGTCTGGATCTGTAATCTCTTGGTGCCCGAGACCGGAATCGAACCGGTACGGCCGCTATGAACGAACCGGCGGATTTTAAGTCCGCTGTGTCTACCGATTTCACCACTCGGGCAGGATGACGCTGTCATCATGAATTTGGAGGCGCGGCCCGGAGTCGAACCGGGCTAGCCGGATTTGCAATCCGGTACATAACCGCTTTGTTACCGCGCCGTCTGTGAACTGACAAATACGAAGCAAATTTTCCAATGAAAAAGGACAGCATTTTGAAGTGCTGCCCTTTAAATTGGAGCGGGAGAAGAGTCTCGAACTCTCGACCTCAACCTTGGCAAGGTTGCGCTCT
>JAYURC010000096.1:0-20085 GCA_043756405.1 Polaromonas sp. | reverse complement strand
CACGTGTATGAGTTGCACCTCTTGAGTGAGCCTGAACGCTGGGGCGTTTTGCGCGCTCAAGCGCAAGCGCGGGGCATTGTCTTAAGCGATGACGTGATTAGTTTTGTGCTTAGCCGCTTTTCACGCGACTTGAGCAGCCTGACGCAACTGCTGGACCAGCTTGACGGCTACGCCCTGCAAACCCAGCGGACCATCACTGTGCCATTGATCAAAGCCATGCTGGAAAGTGAGTGAAAGAAAGCGAATGAAAAAGAAGATTGCCCTGTTTGACCTGGATCACACACTGATCCCGTTTGATTCTGACTACGAGTGGAACGAATTCACCATTGCGCTCGGCTGGCGTGATGGCGACGATTTCAGGCGTACCAACGATGCTTTCTTTGCCCAGTACCGTGATGGCACGCTCAACATTCATGACTACATACGATTTGCCACCCAGGCTATTCGTGACAAAGGCGCTATTGAATCAATAGCTGCTCGCGCCCGTTTTATGTCAGCTACCGTGCTGAAAGGCATAAAAAAACAGGCTCTGGAGCTGGTTCAGAGTCATCAGCAGGCCGGTGATGAAGTCGTCATCGTGACGGCAACCAATGAGTTTGTAACGCGCCCGATTGCTGACGCATTTGGGGTGCAGGAACTGATCGCCATTGAGCTGGTACGCGATTCGCAAGGAAGTTTTACGGGCGAAATTTTGGGCACGCCGTCGTTTCGTGAAGGCAAGGTAACCCGGGTTGAGGCTTGGCTGGCTGCGCGCAACATGAAATGGCAAGACGTTGAAACTACGTTTTACAGCGACTCAATGAACGACTTGCCGCTGCTTGAAAAAGCCACGCACCCCGTCGCCGCCAACCCTGATGACCGGCTGCGCCAATTGGCCACAAGGCGCGGATGGCGCATACTCGACCTGTTTTAACCTTTTCAGTCGAGTTTGCCAGCCCCAAAGCGCTCTGACGTGGCATGTGAATTCCTGAAACTCCTGACCCCATGATAAAAAAATTCATCGACAAGCTGTTTGGCAAAACCAGCAGCGCTGCAGACAGCCCAACAACTGGTGCCAAAGCCATCAAGAAATCCCCTTTCGGCACGCGCCACGACATTCCTGTGCAAGAGCACGGCATCAACCCCAAACTGGTTGACGAACGCGCGATGGACGTGGTGCTGACGCTCAAAGACGCAGGTTTTGCCGCCTACATCGTCGGCGGCGCAGTGCGCGACTTGCTGGTGGGCTTAAAACCCAAAGATTTTGATGTGGCCACTGACGCCACACCAGAAGAAGTCAAACGACTCTTTCGCCGTGCTTTCATCATTGGCAGGCGTTTTCGCATCGTTCACGTCATTTATGGCCGGGGTCGGGAGCATGAAGTCATTGAGGTGTCGACCTTTCGCGCATACATGGACAGCAGCCTGGCAAGCCAAGTTGGCGGCAACGAGCGCACCAGCAAGAGTGAATTGGCCGGCATGACGCACGCGGTTGACAGCTCAGGCCGGGTGCTGCGCGACAACGTGTGGGGCCCGATGGAAGAGGACGCTGCGCGGCGCGACTTCAGCATCAACGCCATGTACTACGACCCTGAAACCCAGGTGGTGGTGGACTATCACAACGGTATCAAGGACGCGTCGAGGAAAATCATCCGCATGATTGGCAACGCGGCGGTCCGCTATCGGGAAGACCCAGTGCGCATCATCCGCGCGGTGCGCTTTGCGGCCAAGCTCAATGCGCTGGGTTTCAAATTTGAAGACAAAACCGTGCAGCCGCTAAAAAGCAGCGTCCAACTGTTGCTTGACGTGCCGCAGTCACGCCTGTTTGACGAAATGCTCAAGCTGCTGCAAACCGGACACGCACTAGCCAGCATCGAGCAGCTTAAAACGCTCGGCCTGACGGGCATTTGCCCACTGCTTGATGTGGTGGTGGACAACGCCCACCAGCCGTTTTTAAACCTTGCACTGCAGGACACCGACCGCCGCGTCGGTGAGGGCAAACCGGTCGCGCCGAGCTTTTTGCTGTCGTGCATTTTGTGGGCGGACGTGCGTGATGGCTGGCAACAGCGCATGGCGCGTGGTGAGCACACATTGCCCGCGCTGCATGATGCGATTGACGACGCTTTCAACGCCAAGATTGGCGATGTGTCGGGTCGCGGCAAGCTGGGCGGCGACATGCGCGAGATCTGGGCCATGCAAATCCGTTTTGACAAGCGGGTCGGGTCGTCGCCTTATTCAATGCTGGAGCAACCGCGCTTTCGGGCAGGTTTTGACTTTTTGCGCCTGCGTGCGCAAACGGGCGAGATTGAGATGGAGCTTGCCGAGTGGTGGGAAAAGTTCAGCACCGCCTACGACGACGTGCGCCATGACATGATTGAAACCCAACGCATGGCGCAGATGCAAAAGCCGCAACAGGCGCGGGTGAGGGTCAAAAAAGCTGATGTACCTGCCGTCGACGTCCGCTTTGCGGAGCCGACCGATTCAGCGCCAGACGCAAACTATCCGCAAGGTGAAGACGACCAAAGTGCACCCGCCAAAAAACGCCGTCGTCGCCGCAAGCCAGCCAACCGCAGTCAAGGCAATGGCGATGGCAACGGCGGCACCAGCGAACCAACAGCTGGGTAAACGCAGTGGTGACAGCCTACATCGCACTGGGTGCGAACCTGGGCGATGCAGTGGCAGCACTCCAGCAAGCGGTGGTTGCAATCAATGCCTTGCCAGACACGGCGGTTAAAAAAACCTCCAGCTTTTATAAAACAGCGCCGCAGGAAATGCTGCCGGGCCAGGCGCCGGGTGGTGACTACATCAACGCTGTGATTGAAGTTGAAACCAAACTACCTGCGCCTACCTTGCTACAACATTTGCAGCAGATTGAGCTTGTTGCAGGCCGGGCAAGACCGTATATCAATGCCCCGCGCACCCTTGATCTGGACTTGCTACTGTACGGTGACGGACACATTGATTCAACGAATTTAACCGTGCCACACCCGCGCATGTGGCAACGAGCTTTTGTTCTGGTGCCACTGGCTGAGATTGCGCCTCCACTTGTGAGCCCGGCACAACTCGACAGGGTTAAAAACCAGGAAATCACCAAAGTGGCGGGTAGTCTCACGCGGCTTGCAGCAAATCCCACAGGTCGCCGTACAAGTCCTTGAACACCGCGACCGTGCCGTAAGGCTTATCTTTGGGTTCGCGCACAAAGACAATGCCTTTGGCTTTCCAGGCTTCAAAATTGCGCCAAAAATCAACCATCTCCAAGCCTGTCAACTCATGCTGCCAGCAGTTCCCGCTCAGCAGCCTCGATCACTTCAGCCGCTACGCCACGTCGTTTGAGCGCGTCAATCAACCGGGCTTGCGAGGCTGCGGAAAATTGCGCTTCGTCGCGGCGCAAGCCTTCGCTCAAATAAGCTTTCAGCAGAGTCTGATAACCGATAAAGCCGCGCTGAGGGGCAATGGTTTTCATAGACGCCACAACATCTACCGGGATGCGCAATGTGATGGAAGTCATGGGGCGGTCTTTGTTAAGACGGGATTTCAAGCGTTCACTGAGCATAAATCACCTCTTCATTAAGCTCTGCACGGCGCGCAGAGATGATGCGGATACAAGTTGCTTCGATTTCGATGTGAACCACAAACAGCAAACGGCCTTGTACGTCAAAACCAATTGCTGCATCACGGGCCTCGTCATTGCGCGAAGCATTTGTCAAAACAAATAGCGGATCACTGAACACGGAGGCCGCCTCTTCAAAGCGTACGCCATACTTGCGCCAGTTGATCTGCGCCTTTTCTTGATTCCAGACAAACAAATCACCGTTAGCGGCGTAGTGGTCGTCCATGCGTGAATTATGCTGCGTGTATTTACTTTGTCAATACACTGATTTGATCTGAATCGATCACTTTTTCGGCTCCAAACGCGGTATCGCGTTGCCATCGCCCAGTGCCAGCAACCCGGCCTTCGCATACACCGCGAGCTTGTCCCGCGTATCAACAATGTCCAGATTACGCATCGTCAGCTGGCCAATCCTGTCCAGCGGGCTGAACGGTGCGTCTTCGACCTTTTCCATGCTCAGCCGCTCGGGCTTGTAGGTCAGGTTTTGTGACTCGGTGTTCAAAATCGAATAGTCGTTGCCGCGCCGCAATTCAATCGTCACTTCACCCGTGATGGCGCTCGCCACCCAGCGCTGGGCGGTTTCGCGCAGCATGATGCACTGCGGGTCAAACCAGCGGCCTTGGTACAGCAGTCTGCCAAGAATTCGCCCATTGTTGCGGTACTGTTCAATCGTATCTTCGTTGTGGATGCCCGTAATCAAACGCTCATACGCTATGAAAAGCAAAGCAAGTCCCGGTGCTTCGTAAATGCCGCGGCTTTTGGCTTCAATGATGCGGTTTTCAATCTGGTCGCTCATGCCCAGGCCGTGGCGGCCGCCGATGGCGTTAGCCGCCAGGATCAGATCAACCAGGCTGTCAAAACGCTTGCCGTTCAGCGCAACCGGCTGGCCTTCTTCAAAGCGCACCGTCACTTCTTCGCGTTTAACTTCAACCTCATCCTTCCAAAAGGCGACGCCCATGATGGGGTTGACGATTTTCATGCCGCTACTGAGCAGCTCCAGGTCTTTGGCCTCATGTGTGGCGCCTAGCATGTTGCTGTCGGTGGAGTAGGCTTTTTCAGCCGACATCTTGTAGCCAAAACCAGCTTCGGTCATGAAAGCCGACATCTCGGCGCGGCCGCCGAGTTCGTCAATGAAGAGCTGGTCAAGCCACGGTTTGTAGATTTTCAAATCGGGGTTGGTCAGCAGGCCGTAACGGTAAAAGCGCTCAATGTCATTGCCCTTGAACGTGCTGCCGTCGCCCCAGATGTTGACGTCGTCTTCGCGCATCGCTGCGACCAGCATGGTGCCCGTCACAGCGCGGCCCAGCGGTGTGGTGTTGAAGTAAGTCACGCCTGCGGTGGTGATGTGAAAGGCCCCAGCTTGCAGCGCGGCGATGCCTTCTGTGGCGAGTTGCTTGCGGCAGTCAACTAACCTGGCTTTTTCAGCACCATATTCCATCGCCTTGCGGGGAATTTCGTCGTAATCAGGCTCGTCGGGTTGCCCCAGGTTGGCGGTGTAAGCGTAGGGGAGCGCTCCTTTGAGCTTCATCCAGTGCAGGGCCGCACTGGTGTCGAGACCGCCTGAAAACGCGATGCCGACTTTTTGCCCGATGGGCAGGTGCTGGAGGATGGTGGCCATGTGGTGCTTGATATTTCTTTTGGTTATTCGAAGTGGCAGATGTAGTGATACGGCTCAGCAACCTTGATGTCAAACTTCGAGTTGCCCGGCACGCTGAACTTGTCACCTGCAACAGACTTGACCCAGACATCACTGCCCGCCAGTTTGTACTCACAACTACCCGCCACGCATTCCATGATTTCAGCTGCACCGGTGTTAAAGGTGAGGGTGCTCGGCAGAACCACGCCGACTGATTTTTTGGTGCCATCGGGGTAAGTGATGCCGTGGCTGACGCATTTGCCGTCAAAGTACACATTGGCCTGCGTTGTGACGGTGATATTTGGGATATTGAGGGTAGTCATTTATTGATTTTAAATGACGTGCTGAGCCTGGCCTGAATCTGTTGGCAGGCTGACTGCGTACTCCAGATTAATGGACAATCTCGCTCATGACACTTCCCAACCCGATTCACCCGGACACCACTTTGATCGCCCTGATTG
This sequence comes from Polaromonas sp., assembly GCA_043756405.1. Taxonomy (GTDB): domain Bacteria; phylum Pseudomonadota; class Gammaproteobacteria; order Burkholderiales; family Burkholderiaceae_C; genus Polaromonas. The sequence goes on along the minus strand of JAYURC010000096.1, from coordinate 14,399 downwards.
ACCGCGTCGCCTTGGCTGACGAAAAAGCACTGCGCGAGCTGTATGAGTTGACCTCATCCAAGCTCTACGGTGTAGCGGTGCGCGTGGTGACCAACCGTGAATGGGCCGAAGACGTGCTGCAGGAAGCGTTTATCAACATTTGGCGCATTGCGGGCGACTACAAAGCCACGCTGTCGCCACCGATGGCCTGGATGGCGCTGGTGGTGCGCAGCCGGGGGCTGGACTTCTTGCGCCGCCGCGCATCAGACCGGGCCGATCGCATGCAAGAACTCGACGACGTGATCTCAGACACGGTGGCCGGAGATTCGCCCAACCCGATGGACACGGCTCAAGCCAGCGAGCAGGCCAGGGCGCTGCACAACTGCCTGAGCAGACTTGACAACAAACAGCGCGAAGTGGTCAGTCTGGCTTACATGCGCGACATGAGCCACGGTGAGCTGGCCGAGCAGCTCAAATTACCGTTGGGCACGGTCAAAACCTGGATACGTCGTGGGCTGGAGCAATTGCGCGGCTGCATGGGCAAACTGGCATAGAAAGCAAAAGAATATGAACCTGACTCAAAACCCCTCACTGGTCGAGCAACTTGCGGCCAGTTATGCGCTGGGCACACTGCGCGGCGGCGCACGTCGCCGCTTTGAAACGCTGGCGCGAAACCATGCTGAAGTGCGCGCGCAAGCCCTTATCTGGCAGGGCCGCATGTCTGCCGTGGCGGAGCTTCAGCCTCAAGCTGCACCCAGCCCGGTTGTCTGGAAGCGTATTGAAAACCTCATCAGTGCCGGCAAAGAAGCCAAATCCATGCAGGCCGCTCGTGCCCCTGTCATGCGAGACAAAGGTTGGTGGGGCAGTCTTAATTTGTGGCGCGGTTTGTCCAGCATGGGCGTGGGTGTTGCGGCTGTGGCGTTGATGGTGGGCGTTAACCTGAACAGCATCAACGCCAAACTGGGTGGTGAAGTGCAGGAACTCACCGCCAAGCTGAGTGCCACGCCCGAGATTCAATACGTGGCGGTACTGGCAGATGACAAAGCAGCCGCATCGATGTTGGTGACGTTCGACCCGAAAAGCCAGAAATTGACGCTCAAACGCGTTGGCGGCTTTCAGGAGTCACCCGACAAGTCCCTGCAGCTTTGGGCGCTACCACCAACGGGCGGCCCCAAGTCTTTGGGCGTTCTCGGCGGTGATGCGGTTATCAAACTGACGGCTGCGGGCAATGAGGTGAATGTGCCCACGCTGGCCATAAGTCTGGAGCCCAAAGGGGGCGTGCCTACGGGTAGCGGGCCGAGTGGGCCGGTGCTGTTTAAAGGCGCGTTGATAGAGACGTCGCTGTAAAGATTCTCAGCATTAAAAAAGGGCGCATCAGGCGCCCTTTTTTACGTGTTTGCAACCTAACGCCAGTGCCCGTGACCCGGCTGTAGCCAAAGCTGATAGACGCTCCCACTGGGCCGTAGTACGGCTGGTGGACATGTGAAGGGGCGTGGCGTGGGTAATACGGCCTGCCGTAGTAGGTGGAGTAAGACTCAACCACCACGGGTGCTAAAAACACTGGTTGTTGCACCACATAACCCGGCTGTACGGGGCTTTGCTGGTAGTAGGTTTGGGGCTGCGCGGGTAGTATTCGCTGCGCCGGAAAGCCGGACTGCGGTGCAGGAAAAGAACCAGCATGAGAGCCCGGATTTATTGCACCCACTGGCGTCACCTGCAAGCGTACGTACGGGCCTGGGTCTTGCGCCATTTGCACGTTGTACTGCGTGCCTTGGTATTCGTACACCACGTTGTAGTGGCTGGCGCGGTTTTCATAAAAAGTTTGGGTGCTGCACTGCTGGATGTTTTGCACCTGATTCATTTGGTTATTGGTGCCTTCCGCCCGGTCACCGACCATTGCGCCCCCGACCAAGCCAATCACGGTAGCCAGTGCGCGTCCGCCGCCGTTGCCAATGGCGTTGCCTACTGCGCCGCCAGCCACGGCACCTAAAAGCGCACCGCCGCCCGATCTTTGGGTCTCAGTCATGATTTGCTGGTTGTTGCATACCTGGCGCGGCACGGCCACCTGATTCACGACGGGGGTACTGGTGATGACGCGCGCCAAAATGTCAGCGGCTGATGCGTTTAACGACAAAAGGCAGGATGCTGCAAGCGCTGATATGAAAAAAGTTTTGTTCATGGTGTTGATTCCTGTGCGAATGATGCATTGGATGACTTTTGCAGCCAGTAGTTCATATCTTTACCCAGTTTGACTGTGTAGCAGCAATTTCAACCCACTGGGCACTGTCAAATCCCACGGTTACGTCGCCATTGGGCCATTCCACCACTGGTCGCTTGATGACGCTGGAATTAGCCATCATGAGGGCTTGTGCGCCTTGGGGTGTAACTACGCTGGCTTGGCTTGTCGCATCCAGCTTGCGCCAAGTTGTGCCCTGTCGGTTCAAAAGCTTGTCCCCACCAACTGTTTTGAACCAAATGGGCAGCATTTCAGCAGGTACTCCCTGCTTTTTAAAATCATGAAACGTATAGGTCAAACCGTGCTCTGTCAGCCAGGCTCGAGCTTTTTTAACCGTGTCACAGTTGGGAATGCCGTAGAAGGTGATCATGCAAATGATTCTGCCATGAACGGGCTAAAAATAGCCAAAATTGATGTCAGAAGAGCATAAAAGCCAATAAATACGGGCGCAATTAGCTCCTGAAGTAATAGCAATTCAAAGCATTCGGGTTCGGCTCGTGTTATCTAACCAGGCCGTACATAAACAGGCTAGAGGCGCGAATTTAAAGCCTGCGTACCGACGTATCACAGCTAAATAAAAAGCGCCGCAATAAAGATACCGATCATCATGAAGGCGATGACTACTTTCGCGATCAGCCCTGCCATGATGCCCAGCCAAGTCGCCACCCCGACTTTCATTGCGTTCTGATGATCTTTGCGGGCGATGTATTCGCCTACCGCTGCGCCCACCAGGGGCATGAAGAGCACGCCAATCAGGCCCATGAAAATACCTGCCACCGTGCCCAGTGCCGCGCCAACAATGGCGTAGCGGCTGGCACCGGCTTTTTTGGCACCCAGCAGGCCGGCGGCATAGTCCATTGCCCAAGCCATTACGGCCAGAATGATCACCACTGTCAACGTGCCCCAGCCGACGCGGCTAAAGTCGTCAATCCACGCGCCCAGCACAATGCCCGCCAAGATCAGCACCGTGCCGGGTAAAGCGGGTAAAACCGTGCCAGCCAGGCCGACCACGATCAGAGCGACTGAGGCGATCCATAAAAAAGTATGTTCCATCGGGCGAGTCTAGCCGCTACTGTTCGAGCGGCGCTGCGCAGTTGTTGCTCTAGCGGGGGCAAGGGGCAAGTCCAGCCCATGGTGACGACGGTTGCGGCCCAGGCTGCGCAGGTCAGGTGGATGGTGAGCAGAGGTTTTTTCCACTGGCCTTTTTTGTATGTGAGTAGGCCGCCGAACACGGCGAAGGCGATGAACAACGCGTGCAAGACCAGTACCGTATCGGCCGCAAAGCGCGGGTTCATACTGCGCCTTGGCTGGGGGCATGGGCATCGTCAACCTGGCCATCAATATAAAGCCAGCGGGCGTCCTGACCCACGCCATCAGATACAAAGCGGCTGACCTCGTGCAGGCGGCCTGCGCGGCCTGTGCTGTCCCGGTAGCGGGCGATAAATTCAACAACGCCAGCGTCGCCACGGCTTTCGGTATGTTTGACTTCCAGGCCCAGCCATTTGGTGGGCGGGAAGTCAATCTCGCCGGGGGCTGTGCTGGCGTGCCAGGTACCCAGCAGGTAGTCGGCCAACTTCAGGGCGTAAGCGCAGTAGCGGGAGCGCATCAGCGCCTCGGGCGTGGGCGCGTGCAAACGCGGAATAAGCGGAATGGCTTGCCAGCCTGCGTGATACAGACCGCAGCATTCGCCGTAGGTTTTATCAGTCCCGCAGGGGCAGCCGGCAGTTGGCGGATGTTGCAACCGGCTGGCGCTTTGCTTGGGGAAGGAGCGGTAAGTGGCGGTGGGCGTGAACATGGACGTAGACATAGGCCTGATTTTGTCACAAAATAGTTAAAAAGAGCTAAAAATAGGTGTCGAATTGGCCTCAAGCTCAATGAATACGGGCGTAAGCAGCTATTAAATTAATAGTACCTTGAGCATCACCCAGCTCGTCCTTCTGCGGTCACAATCATGTCCAATATGCAAAATTCACCCACATCTGACGACACCCTGGCCGACTGGCTGGCTTATGCCGAGCGGCTACACCCAAAAGCCATTGAGATGGGGCTAGCGCGGGTCAAAACTGTGGCCGACCGCATGGGGCTCAAGTTTGACTGCCCCGTCATCACTGTGGCTGGTACCAACGGCAAAGGCTCAACTTGCGCCATGCTGGAAGCTATTTTGATGGAGGCTGGCTACCGCACCGGGGTGTACACCTCGCCGCACTTGATGCACTTTGAAGAGCGTTGCCGGGTGCGGGGTGACATTGTCAATGCTACTGATTTAGTAGCTGCTTGCGCCCGTGTTGATTCGGCTAGAGCCTTAAATGACACTGAAATATCGCTCACTTACTTCGAATTCACCACCCTGGCCATCATGCAATTGCTGGTGGATGCCAAGCTTGATGTGGTGATTCTGGAAGTCGGCTTGGGCGGCAGGCTGGACGCTGTCAACATCATCGACACCGACTGCGCCCTCATCACCAGCGTCGACCTGGACCATATGGAGCTGTTGGGCAACACACGGGAATTGATTGGTTTTGAAAAGGCCGGCATCATGCGGGCGGGCAAACCGGTGGTGGTGAGCGACCCGGTGCCACCGCAGAGCGTGCTTGATCATGCGGCAACAGTCGGCGCAGACCTTTGGAAATTTGGCACGGACTTCAACTTTTCAGGCGACAAGCAGCAGTGGGGTTGGGCGGGCAGGGGGCGTCGTTACGCGGGGTTGGCTTACCCAGCCTTGCGCGGTGCGAATCAGCTGATGAACGCGTCTGGCGTGCTGGCTGCGCTGACAGCGCTGCGAGACTTGCTACCAATTACTGCCCAGGCGGTTCGTGTTGGCTTGTCAATGGTTGAATTGCCCGGGCGATTTCAGATTATTCCGGGCCAGCCGACGCTGGTACTCGACGTGGCGCACAACCCGCATTCAGTTGCCGCCCTTAGCGAAAACCTGGACGCCATGGGTTTTTACCCCTGTACCCACGCCGTTTTTGGTGCCATGGCCGACAAGGACGTCGCCCCTATGCTGGCGCGCGTTGGCCCGCTGGTAGACAAGTGGTACTTTACCGATTTGCCGACGGCCAGGGCCGCGACGGGCGCTGTTTTGCAGGCCAAGTGGCAAGCGTCAAATACCCGCAAAGACGCGACGTCAAACGCTTACAAAACCCCAGAATCTGCCCTGCAAGCCGCCATTGCCGCGGCAGACCCCGCTGATAGAATCGTGGTGTTCGGATCGTTCTACACGGTGGGCGGTATTTTGAAGGCTGGTATACCGCGATTGTTTGCCCAACACCTCAAGCCCTGACCGCTTCAACCCCCCGCCTTCGCTAACTGCAAGCTCATAGACAAGCTCACCGAGAAGCTTCACCAGATCAAAGTCAGCAACATGCCGTTTTTTAACTTTCGCCGGGCCACTTTGGCCTCCCCCAACGCTGCTGGCGCTGCCCAGCCCGAGAGCATGGAAGTTATTCGCAAGCGCGCCAAGCATCGCCTGGTGGGTAGCGCCGTGTTGGTTTTGGTCGGCGTAATAGGTTTCCCGTTGCTGTTTGACACGCAGCCGCGTCCCATCGCAGTAGATATTCCGATTGAAATCCCCAGTAAAAGCACAGTCAAACCGCTGGTCTTGCCGCCCAAGTCAGAGGCAGGCAAAGAAGCCGCAACGCCAACGCCTGTGCCAGTACAAGATAAGGTGGCGATAACGTCCAGCCTGGGTGCCCAAGAAGAAATCGTGACGGACAAAAAGCCAGTGCCTGCCGCGCCGGTGGCGGCACCCCCTAAAAAAGTCCCCGACCTTGCGGTGAAACCGGAGGCCAGGCCAGCGCCTAAAACCGAAGCCAAGCCAGAGCCCAAGCCCGAACCCAAGGCAGAGCCGAAAGCTGAACTTAAGCCCGGACCCAAGCCTGCTGCCAAAGCAGACGATGGCGCACGTGCCAAAGCCTTGCTGGACGGGAAGGCGGGCACCGCATCAGCGGCAGTATCAGCAGAACGCCTGGTGGTGCAAGTCGGCGCATTTGCAGATGCCGACAAGGCGCAAGAAGTGCGGTTAAAACTTGAGAAAGCAGGCCTGAAAACATATACCCATGTAGCCGAGACCAAAGACGGCAAACGCACCCGCGTGCGGGTCGGGCCGTTTGCCAGCAGGGCCGATGCGGATAAGGCCGCCAGCAAGATCAAATCGCTTGATTTGCCGGCTTCTGTTTTGACGCTGTAGTGTGGCCACTGCTGACTGGGTTTTTCTGTCAGTCCTGGCTATTTCCATGCTGCTGGGTGCATGGCGCGGCTTGGTTTACGAGGTGTTGTCAGTATTGGGCTGGGTGGTATCGTTTTATGTGGCGCAGTACTTTGCGCCTACGGTGGCTGGCTGGTTGCCCATGCTGTCAAGCAGCGAAACCGTGCGCTATGCAGCAGCGTTTGTGCTGGTTTTCATAGCGGCAGTGTTTGCCTCGGGGTTGCTGGCGTTTTTACTGAAAAAATTGATTGAGTCAATTGGCCTGCGGCCGGTTGATCGCACCATGGGCGCTGCCTTTGGTGTGGTTCGCGGTGTCATTTTGTTGCTGGCGGCCGCGGTGGTGATCAACATGACGGCCCTTGAAAAAAGTGTGTGGTGGCAAGAGTCCAAAGGTGCGCCATTTCTGGATGCAACCTTAAAAAGCTTGAAGCCTGTATTGCCTGAAAAATTTGCAAATTATTTAAACTGAATCAACCATGAACAAAACACCATGTGCGGCATAGTCGGCGTCGTTAGTCAGGCACCCGTCAACCAGTTGATCTACGACGGTTTGCTGTTGCTCCAGCACCGCGGGCAGGACGCTGCGGGCATTGTCACGCAGCAAAACCGCAAGTTTTTCATGCACAAAGCCAAGGGCATGGTGCGCGATGTTTTTAGAACCCGCAACATGCGTGCGCTGCCCGGTAACGTGGGCCTGGGTCAGGTGCGCTACCCGACAGCTGGCAATGCTTTCAGTGAAGACGAGGCGCAGCCTTTTTATGTCAACGCACCGTTCGGCCTGGTGCTGTCGCACAACGGTAACCTGACGAACGCCGCAGCGCTGAAAGCTGAGCTGTTTAACACTGACCATCGCCACATTAACACCGACAGCGACTCGGAAGTGCTGCTCAATGTATTGGCTCATGAGCTGGAAAAAACGACGCGAGGCTTGCCGCTGACGCCAAGCGATGTTTTTGCGGCCGTGCGCGGTGTACACAAGCGCATCAAGGGCTCCTACGCTGTAGTGGCATTGATTGCCGGGCATGGCTTGCTGGCATTCAGGGATCCGTTTGGCATTCGTCCACTGTGCATGGGCTATAACGACGGCGAAAAAGGAAGCGGTAGGACCGTGATGGTGGCCAGTGAATCAGTCGCGCTCGAAGGCACTGGCCACGCGTTTGACCGCGACATCGCGCCGGGTGAGGCGGTGTTTGTGGACATGGACGGCAACCTGCACGCGCAGCCATGTGCCGAAAAGGCCACCCTCAACCCGTGTATTTTTGAATTCGTATACCTGGCGCGGCCAGATTCGGTGCTCGACGGTATTTCGGTCTACCAGGCGCGTTTGAACCTGGGTGAAACGCTGGCCAAGCGTGTGGTGTCTACCGTGCCGCCCAACGAGATTGATGTCATCATTCCGATCCCTGAATCGAGCCGGCCAAGCGCCACGCAGCTGGCGCATTTGCTGGGCATTCCTTACCGCGAAGGCTTTGTTAAAAATCGCTATGTAGGCCGTACTTTCATCATGCCGGGGCAGGGCGTGCGTAAAAAATCAGTCCGGCAAAAACTCAACGTGATTGCCAGTGAGTTCAAAGGTCGCAATGTGCTGCTGGTTGATGACTCCATCGTGCGCGGCACCACCAGCCGTGAGATTGTGCAGATGGCGCGTGACGCAGGCGCAAAAAAAGTTTACCTGGCGAGTGCTGCGCCGCCCGTGCGCTTTCCCAATGTGTACGGTATCGACATGCCCACGCCCGATGAGCTGGTGGCGCACGACCGCAGCGTTGAAGAAATAAGGCGCGTGATTGGCTGTGATGCCCTGATCTACCAGGACGTGGCAGGCATGAAGCGCGCCATCGGCTCACTGAACAACAAGCTCGATGGTTTTGATGCGTCGTGTTTTGATGGCTTCTACGTCACAGGCGACGTTACCGCCGAGACCATTGCCAAAATGAACGCAGAACGTATCGACGGCAGCGAAGAGGGCGGCGTCGATGTATCGCGACTTGCCTTGCCCAACCCACAAGAGGCTTGATGATGACATCCAGGGATTTGCCCGACAACCTGCACCGCGACACGCTGGCCGTGCGCGTCGCGCTGGAGCCCAGCCAATATGGCGAAAACTCCGAAGCGCTGTATTTGACCAGCGGCTTTTTGCAACCTGACGCTGAAACTTCGGCAAGGCGCTTCGCAGGCACGGATGACGGCTACACCTATGGCCGCACGTCCAACCCCACCGTCACCAGTTTTGAGCGGCGGTTGGCTGCGTTGGAGGGGACCGAAGCCGCGATTGGTGCCTCGACAGGCATGGGCGCGATTTTGATGATGTGCATGGGCCTTTTGAAGTCTGGCGACCACGTGATCTGCTCGCGCTCCATGTTTGGCTCAACCATCAACCTGATTGGCCGCGAGTTTGGCAAGTTTGGGGTTGAAACAAGCTTTGTGTCGCAGACCGATGTTGCCGAGTGGAAAGCTGCGCTGCGCCCTAATACCAAGCTGCTGTTTGCAGAAACCCCGACCAACCCATTGACCGAGGTCTGCGACATTGCCGCACTGGCCGCGCTGGCGCACAGCGTGGGCGCTTTGCTGGCCGTGGACAACTGCTTTTGCACCCCGGCCTTGCAGCGCCCCATTGAGCTGGGCGCTGACCTGGTCATGCATTCCGGCACCAAATATCTGGACGGCCAGGGCCGCGTGATGGCCGGCGCGATTTGCGGGCCCGCAAAATTGATTGTGGATGTGTTTGGCCCGGTGGTACGCACAGCCGGCATGACACTGGCGCCGTTCAATGCCTGGGTGGTTTTGAAGGGTCTGGAGACGCTGGGTATTCGTATGCAGGCGCAGAGCGCTAACGCATTGGCCGTTGCGCAATGGCTTGAAACCCAACCTCAAGTAGCCCGTGTGTATTACCCTGGTTTGGCATCGCATCCGCAACACGACCTGGCCATGCGCCAGCAGTCCGGTGTTGGCGGCCCGGTGTTGTCGTTTGAACTCAAAGGTGATACGGCAGACGAAGCAAAAGCCAATGCGTTTCACGTTATCAACAGCACACGTGTGGTCAGCATTGCCACCAACCTGGGCGACACCAAAACCATCATTTGCCACCCAGGCACCACGTCGCATGGCCGCCTGACTGAGGTGCAGCGCCAAGCCGCTGGCATCAGCCAGGGCTTGGTACGTTTGGCGGTTGGCCTGGACCATGTGGAAGACATCAAGGCCGATTTGCGCCGTGGACTGGACACCTTGACATGAAGACACGCACCCGCTTTGCCCCGTCCCCCACAGGTTTTATCCATCTGGGCAATATCCGTTCAGCCCTGTACCCATGGGCGTTTGCGCGTTCAACCGGTGGCGACTTTATTTTGCGGATTGAAGACACTGACGTGGAACGTTCCAATCAGGCGTCTGTCGATGTGATCATTGAAGGCATGCGCTGGTTGGGGTTGACCCACGACGAAGGCCCGTTCTACCAGATGCAGCGCATGGACCGGTACAAAGCAGTGCTGGCCGATATGTTGGCTGCTGGCCACGTCTACCCCTGCTACATGAGCATGGCTGAGCTGGACGCACTGCGCGAAGCACAAACACAGGCTAAAGAAAAACCACGTTACGACGGCACCTGGCGGCCGGAACCCGGTAAGACGTTGCCCAGCGTGCCTGAAGGTGTGCAGCCTGTGTTGCGATTTAAAAACCCGCAGGGCGGCAGCGTGGTGTGGGAGGACAAGGTCAAAGGCCGCATCGAGATCAGCAACGACGAGCTGGACGACCTGGTGATTGCCAGACCAGACGGCACGCCCACGTACAACTTTTGCGTGGTGGTTGACGACATCGACATGGCTATTACCCACGTGATTCGCGGCGACGACCATGTCAACAACACACCGCGCCAAATCAACATTTTCAATGCGCTTGGCAAAGATGTGCCGGTGTATGCCCACCTGCCCACCGTGCTCAATGAGTTGGGCGAGAAGATGTCAAAGCGCAGTGGTGCCAAAGCCGTCACGCAATATGCCATTGAAGGCTACCTGCCCGACGCCATGGTCAACTATCTGGCCCGCCTGGGCTGGAGCCACGGTGACGATGAAATCTTCAGCCGCGAGCAATTTGTAGCGTGGTTCAACCTGGACCACCTGGGCAAAAGCGCAGCGCAGTTTGACGAGGCCAAACTGCGCTGGGTCAACGCGCAGCACCTGAAGGCTATGAACGATACCGCGCTGGCTAATGCGGTCAAGTCGTTTCTATCGCCAGACGCAGCATCTGTGCTCGACGATTCCCGCCTGCTGCGCGGCTGCGGTCTCTTCAAAGACCGTTGCACAACGCTGGTTGAGCTGGCGAGCTGGCTGCAGGTGCTTGTCAAGGGTGCGCAGGCAAGCAGCGACGATGTGGCGACGCACGTGACCGATGCTGTACGGCCGGCGCTGAGCCTGCTTGCCGAAACGTTCGACACGTGTGAATGGACTAAGGCAGGTATCGCAGCTGCCATCAAGCAGGTACTTACCCAAAGCGGCCTAAAGATGCCCCAAGTCGCCATGCCCGTACGCGTGCTGGTTATGGGAACACCGCAAACGCCTTCGCTCGATGCGATTCTGGAATTGATGGTGCGTGAGGATGTGGTGTCTAGATTGAAATCTGCCGCGTAGCCCATACGCAATCGATTGATCGTCTGAAGACTTGAAAAAGTTTAATTGCTACTTTTGAATGGACTAGAAAGTCTTCAAATTACTGCGTATTGCTCGGGTTTGCTGAATCTGTGCAACGATGAGGTTTATCCACACGATTAGGTTCCAAAAAATTCGAGAAGAGTAAGCAATATGCAGTAGCCGCTCAAGCCGCAGCCAATGCATGCACCTCCAGCAAGCTGTCTTCAAATTCCACTTCAGCCATCTTTAGGTCGTACGCCGTTTGCAAATTGAGCCAATACTGAGGTGTTTGGTTCAGCGCGCGTCCCAAGCGCAAGGCCAGCTCGGCAGTCACGGGACGCTGGCCCTTGAGCAGGTGGGACACGCGCATGGGCGATACGCCAATGACTTGGGAAAACGCCACTTGCGTTAAACCCAGCTCGTCCAATATCTCGTACAAAAATTCGCCTGGGTGAATGGCAGGCAGGCCATTTGTCAAACTGTTCGTCGTCGTTTTCATGGTGTTAGCTCCTCAGTGATAGTCCACGATATCTACGTCATACGCATTGCCACCTTTAAAACGAAAGCACACGCGCCATTGCTGATTGATGCGAATGCTCCATCGACCGGCGCGGTCGCCGCGCAGGCTTTCCAGATGATTGGATGGCGGCAAGCGTAAATCTTCTACATCTACAGCGGCGTGCAATTGAGTTAAGCGCATCAGCGCTCGCCGCAAAATGTCAGGAGGCAAGCGTCGCGATTTCCCGGTGAGGAATAGGCGTTCAACTTCTGGATGGGCAAAGTTTTCAACCACGGCTGATTATAAACATTTTGTTTATTTTATTTGTGAGCAATGACCATTGTTAAGTTTTCAAGATTATTTTTGATTGCCCAAGCGGTGAAAACAAGTTTTTCGGCTCGGTTTCAGGTGTCTTTTAGGCGTCTAACCCAATGAATACTTGCGCAAACAGCTATACAAATCATAGCAAACGAATATCAAGACCTCAAGAATCCAGCGCCACCCGAATCTCCGCCAGAAAATCTCGCGCCACGCCCGCCACCTTGTCCCGCGGCGCGTTTTCAATCAGCTGAATGATCTTGCTGCCGATCACCACCGCATCGGCTACCTTGCCTACGGCTTTGGCTGTTGCTGCATCGCGTATGCCAAAACCCACGCCGACCGGAATGCTGACGTGCTGGCGGATACGGGGCAGCATGGCTTCGACTGCTGCGGTGTCAAGGTTGCCGGCGCCTGTCACGCCTTTGAGCGACACGTAGTACACGTAGCCGCTGGCTACCTTGGCAACCTGGGCCATGCGTTCGTCTGTACTGGTGGGGGCCAGCAAGAAGATCAAATCCATGTTGTGGGCGCGAAGATCGGCGGCGAAGGCTTCGCACTCTTCGGGAGGGTAGTCGACGATCAGCATGCCGTCTACGCCTGCATTTGATGCGTTTTTGATAAAGCTGCCTGCGCCGTGCATGATCTCGTAACGCTCGACCGGGTTGGCGTAGCCCATCAGCACCACGGGTGTTGTTTTGTCTTGCGTCCTGAAGGCTGTGACCATGTCCAGTACCTTGGCCAGCCCAACGCCAAGTACCAGTGCTTTTTCGCCCGCTTTTTGAATTACCGGGCCGTCGGCACTGGGGTCTGAAAAGGGAATGCCAAGCTCAATGACATCAGCTCCGGCGCTAACCATGCCGTGCATCAGCTCAGGCGTAACGTCGGCATACGGAAAGCCTGCCATGACGTACGGAATCAGCGCGGTTTTGCTTTGCGCTTTGAGCTTTAAAAGGGTGGTTTGTATCCGTGTCATTTGGCGAACTCAATCTTGTGCTCATTGCCCTTGACGGACTGCCCTTTGCAGCTTGGCCTGCAATAAAAATCAGCGTTGCTGAGGTCAGCCACGGTGCCAATGTCCTTATCGCCCCGGCCTGACAGGTTGACCAGAATCGACTTGTCAGCACGCATTGTTTTGGCCAGCTTCATGGCGTAGGCAATGGCGTGTGCCGATTCAAGCGCCGGAATAATGCCTTCGGTTCGGCAGGTGTAGTGAAAAGCGTCGAGCGCTTCTTTGTCAGTGATGCCAACATATTCAGCACGGCCAATGTCTTTTAAAAATGCGTGCTCGGGGCCGACGCCGGGATAGTCAAGCCCTGCGCTGATGCTGTGCGTCTCGGTCACTTGGCCGTCTTCGTCTTGCAGCACGTAAGTGCGATTGCCATGCAGCACGCCTGGCAGCCCGCGTTGTAGCGATGCCGAATGCCTGCCGCTGTCCATGCCCTCGCCAGCGGCTTCAATGCCAATCAGACGAGTATTTTCGTAGCTGATGTAAGGGTGAAAAATGCCCATCGCATTGCTGCCGCCGCCGACGCAGGCAATCACTGCATCGGGCTGCTTTCCACCTGTCACATCATTGGAAAGCGACGCAAGCATCGCGGGCATCTGCGCAATGCATTCATTGCCGATCACGCTCTGAAAATCCCGCACCATCATCGGGTACGGATGTGGCCCGGCTACAGTGCCAATAATGTAAAAGGTGTTGTCAACATTCGCAACCCAGTCGCGCATGGCTTCGTTCAGCGCGTCTTTCAGGGTTTTACTACCTGATTCCACCGGTACCACCGTGGCGCCCAGCAGCTTCATGCGGTACACATTGGGGCTTTGGCGTTTGACGTCTTCGCTGCCCATGTACACCACGCATTCAAGCCCGTACCTAGCGCAAATGGTGGCAGTGGCCACGCCGTGCTGGCCTGCGCCAGTCTCGGCAATCACACGCGGTTTACCCATTCGTTTGGCCAACATCGCCTGGCCAATGGTGTTGTTGATTTTGTGAGCGCCGGTGTGGTTCAGGTCTTCGCGCTTGAGGTAAATCTGCGCGCCATTTCCCTTGCCGTCTGCGAGTTCACGGCTCATGCGGGCGGCGTGATAAATCGGGGAAGGGCGGCCCACAAAATGCGCCAGCTCGTAGTTGAATTCCTTTAAAAATTCAGGCTCGTTCTGGTACTTGGCGTAAGCAACTTTCAGCTCGGTTAACGCGTGGGTCAGTGTTTCAGATACAAAACTGCCGCCGTAAACGCCAAAGTGACCTTTGGCGTCAGGTTGTTGGTACTCGTACATTTCAAACGCTTTCTTTGCAGGCTGCGCTGCAAATTTCAATTTTTAAGTGAGTCGTCGGCAGCGCGAACGGCTGCGACAAATTGGTTGATCAGCTCGGGGCTTTTGATGCCTTTGGCGGTTTCAACGCCCGAGCTCACATCGACAGCCAGCGTTTTACCGCGTGGCCGGACTTGCAAAATGCCATCGCCCACGTTTGCAGGTGTGAGTCCACCAGACAAAACGAGGTGAGCATTGACGCTTGGAGGAAGCAGTGACCAATTG
>JAYURC010000095.1:0-45871 GCA_043756405.1 Polaromonas sp. | reverse complement strand
AAGCCTCCAAAGGACTGGACAAACCATCTTTTATAAAGACGACTCATGACCAAAACTTTCAGCGCCAAACCCGCTGACGTGGTGCACGAGTGGTTTGTGCTTGACGCGACCGACAAGGTCCTCGGACGAGTAGCCAGCGAAGTTGCTCTCCGTTTACGCGGCAAACACAAGGCCATTTACACGCCTCACGTCGACACGGGTGACTTTATCGTCATCATCAACGCAGCCCAGCTTAGAGTCACTGGTGCCAAAGCGATTGACAAAATTTACTACCGCCATTCTGGTTACCCGGGCGGCATCAGTGCCACCAACTTCCGTGACATGCAGACCAAGTTCCCCGGTCGCGCCCTGGAAAAAGCCGTCAAGGGCATGTTGCCAAAAGGCCCCTTGGGCTACGCCATGATCAAAAAGCTCAAGGTGTACGGCGGTGCAGAGCATCCGCACACTGCCCAGCAGCCTAAAGTTCTGGACATTCCAGGCATTTCCACCAACGCTCAAAAAGCACTTGAAGGAGCCGCCAAATGATCGGTGAATGGAACAATGGCACCGGCCGCCGCAAATCCAGCGTCGCCCGTGTGTTTCTGAAAAAAGGCACCGGCAAGATCACGGTTAACGACAAAGACATCCAGGTGTTTTTTGGCCGTCAAACGTCCATCATGATTTGCCGCCAACCGCTGTTTTTGACCAACCATGTCGAGACGTTTGACATCATGGTCAACGTGCACGGCGGCGGTGAGTCGGGCCAGGCAGGTGCAGTGCGCCACGGTATCACTCGCGCACTGATTGACTATGACGCGGCATTGAAGCCAGCGCTTAGCCAGGCGGGCTTTGTAACCCGTGATGCACGTGAAGTCGAGCGTAAAAAGGTCGGTTTCCGCTCAGCGCGCCGCCGCAAGCAGTTCAGCAAGCGTTAATCACACTAGCCTCAATTTTTTCACGCCTTTTCAAGAAGCCGCCAGGTGCAAGCCTTGCGGCTTTTTTATTGCGTGCACAATGCAGCTTCCGCTTGAAAGCACTTCAGCAACCGCTTTTTCAGACCTTGAAATTCAGACTATTTCGCCGTCGCCTGACCATCAGCTCGCCCCGCATGTCGGTGCGCAGCGCTATGCCGTGGCCAATCCGCTGGATTTTGGGGGCGGTGATGCTTGGCTTTTCGGCAGCGATTGCTGTGTGGGCATTTGAATTCGGCAAAGACATTGCTGGGCTCGACTCCAATGCCAAAGACGAGCTCAAGGTGCTGCGTGCCGAGGTGATCCAGCTTAAAGAGGAACGTGAAAAAACGCTAACGATTGCCAACACTTCAGGTAGCTTGTTGACCGCTGAAAAGGCTGCGCAGGAAAAAATGGCTGCGCAGCTGCAGCAACTTGAAGCCATCAATTTGCAATTGCGCGATGACCTCGGTTTCTTTGAAAAGCTGCTGCCTGCAGGGGGTTCAGACGGCGTATCCATTCGTGGACTGCAGGCGGAGTTGCTCTCTGCCTCGCAGCTCAAGTGGCAAGTGCTGGTGATTCAGCCGGTCAAAAACGCCCCAGACTTCAATGGCAAACTGGATGTCACCATCAATGGCCTGGTCGCTGGCAAACCCTGGACAACCACTTTGCCCGGCGGAGCGCAGGTTTTGCAATTCAAGCAATACCGGCGCATTGAAGGAATACTGGATTTGCCGCCCCAAGCCGTGGTAAAAACAGTGACAGTTAAAGTTGTCGAAGGCGCGTCTATCCGCTCGGCTCAGACCTTCAAGCTTTAACCGCGCGTACACCGACTCATACGCCTTTACTCACACCGACAGGACTTCCCATGTTTGGCAAAAAAAAGCAGCCCCCGATTAAAAGTCTGATTGCACAAGGCAGTTGTATTGAAGGCAACTTAAAATTTACAGATGGTTTGCGCATTGACGGCGAAGTGATTGGTGACATCCGGGCGGTTGAAGGCGTTGCCAGCATTTTGGTAATTAGCGAGTCTGCGACTGTGACTGGGCAAATTTTTGCGGATCACGTGATCATCAATGGCCGCGTGATAGGGCCTGTGCATGCGTTTGAGCTGCTTGAATTACAGCCCAAGGCCAAAATTACGGGTGATGTGTCTTACAAGGCGCTTGAAATGCACCAGGGTGCCGTCATATCTGGTCAACTAATGCCCAGCAGCGAGGAGCTTGAAGAAAAGCCCTTGCTGAAGCTGGCTGCCAGTAACGCCTGAGCTTTTTTTTAATGGCGTGCCTACTTTGTGGTTGAGCCGGTTGCTGTAGTATTACCCTATGTTTTATGTCTGGAGTTCCCCATGAGTGCAGTTGCTGAATTGATCCCTACCCAAATGCCCGACCCGTTTGTGTTTACTGACAGCGCTTCAGCCAAAGTGGCGGAGTTGATCGCTGAAGAAGGTAATCCGGAATTAAAGCTCCGTGTATTTGTGCAGGGCGGCGGTTGTTCAGGCTTTTCCTACGGCTTCACGTTTGATGAAATCACCAATGAAGATGACACCACCATGACCAAAAATGGTGTGTCGTTGCTGATTGACGCGATGAGTTACCAGTACCTGGTGGGTGCCGAGATTGACTACAAGGACGATCTGGAAGGTGCGCAGTTTGTGATCAAGAACCCGAATGCAACCAGTACCTGCGGCTGTGGATCAAGTTTTTCCGCTTAAGTATTTCAGCCCAATAAAAAAACCGCCTCAGGGGCGGTTTTTTATTGCCTGACTGAATCTGAATCAGGCGGGGTAAATGGCGCCTAGAACCCGAAGTCCGGCTGCACCAGTCACGCTGGGCAGGTTGCCCGGCTGCCGCAGCATGGTTTGCCGCGCCAGCCATGCAAACGCCGCGGCTTCAACTTGCAAGGGTGGCAAGCCGTGTGCTTGGGACGACACGACTTTTAACAACGGTAAACCCGCTTGCAGGCGTTGCATCAGGTGCTGGTTAAACGCTCCGCCACCACAAACAATCAGTTCTTTGCTATTATTTAAGTAGCTGTTAATGCACATGATACATGCGCTCGCAGTGAATTCGGTCAATGTGTTTTGTATGTCTGCCGGTTGCTGGCTGGCGAATGGTTTCAATTTTTCTGCCAGCCAGGCCATGCTGAACAAATCACGTCCCGTACTTTTTGGGGGTGCGATGGCAAAGTAGGGTTCGTCCATCAGGCTGTGTAGCAGTTCAGGTATGGCTTGCCCGCTGGCAGCCCACTGGCCAGCGTCGTCATAGCGCTGACCGGTGTGTTCCAGACACCACGCGTCCATCAGTGCATTGCCGGGCCCACAGTCAAAGCCCAACACATCGCCCGTTACCGGTAACACACTCAGGTTGGAAATACCGCCAATGTTCAATACCAGCGTCGTTGCATTTGGCTGGCCAAAGACGCTTTGGTGAAATGCAGGCACCAGCGGCGCACCTTGGCCACCCGCAGCCACATCGCGACTGCGAAAGTCAGACACCACGTCAATACGTGCAAGCTCGGCCAGCAGGGCGGCGTTGTTGAGCTGGGTCGTGTAGCCAGCGGCAGGTTGGTGCCGAATGGTTTGACCGTGCGCACCGATCGCCTGAATGTCAGTGACTGCCAGCTTGGCGTCAATCAACAAGGCGGCAATGACTTTGGCATAGACCCGCGCCAATCGATTGGCAGCCAGCTCGGCGCGGTGCAATTCGTTGTCAGACGGCGAATTCAGCGCCAGCAGTTCGTCTCGAAAGTCGCTTGAAAACGGTTCAGTCGCACTGGCCAAAACGCAAAATTTGGGTCCTGAAAAATCAACCAGCACACCATCCGCGCCGTCAAGCGACGTACCCGACATCAATCCGATGTAGAGGGCGCTCATGGTTTATTTCTTATTAAGCACATTTAAATAATTTTTCTACGGGTCGCCGCCAGAGAAAAATGAGCCCCTCGGGGGCAGGGCGCTACACGAAATGAGCGAGTGTGTGGGTCAACTTACTCGGCGCGCGTTTGGCCGATCGTGGCTGCGGCTTGCAGTTTTGTGTTGGCAATTGAGGCCATCTGTTTAAACATCGGCAGCGCGGCAGTTGACACTGGAACGGTATCGCTCTGGCGTGCAATCGTCATCGGGTCCTGATGCACACCGTTAACGCGAAATTCAAAATGCAAATGCGGCCCGGTGGACCAGCCGGTTGAACCTACCAAACCGATGGTCTCGCCCTGGCTGATGGGCTGGCCAACACGTACATTGATTTTGCTCAGGTGCGCATACAGCGTTTCATGGTTGTTGCGGTGCTTGACGATGACCACGTTGCCATAACCGCCCTGTACGCCTGCAAACGACACCACGCCGTCCCCTACCGTGCGTGCGGGTGTGCCGGTGGGGGCTGCAAAGTCGACACCCAAATGGGCGCGCCATTTCTGCAAAAGAGGGTGAAAACGCATTGAAAAGCCGCTACTGACACGCGAAAACTCCAGCGGCGAGCCCAGATACGCACGGCGCAGGCTTTTGCCGTCCAGCGTGTAGTACCCGCCTTTGTGGGCAATGCCCAGCGTGTCTTTTCCGGGTGGCTGAAACCACATCGCCTGGTGCGTTTTGCCGCCGTTGACAAATTCAGCTGACAGCACGCGGCCCGTACGCATAGGCTCGCCGTCGGCTTCCAGTGCTTCGTACACCACATTGAAGCGGTCACCTTTACGCAACGAGCGGCGAAAGTCAATTTCGCTCGAAAACATCTCAGCGATTTGCGTGGCCACTGCGTCCGGGATGCGTGCTTCATCGGTTGCTGCAAACAGAGAGGTTTGAATGGCACCACTGGCAAGCCGGGCGTTCGCAGTGTAGGGTGCCGTTTCAATGCGTGACGAAAAGCCGTTACCGGTGCGTTCAACAACCAGTCGTTTGAAATTGGCTTCATCATCAGTCGGCCAGCGTGTGCTGAGTTTGCTCAGGCTTTGCGTATCACTGGCTTCAGCATGAACAGTCTTGCCGGGCCGGCCAGCCAGTACAAGCCGTGCGTTGGCGTCGCTACGCAAAAAGGCGGCAGCTGATGGGTCGTTGATGTTCAGGCGTCTAAGCAGCGTGTCCGCAGTGTCATTGCTGCGGGTGCTGTCAGTGCGAAATAGTTTGAAGCGGTGCTCAGCCAGTGCGTCAATCTGAGCCTGCAGCGGCAAAGGTTGAACAAACTCCAGCACCTGCGTGACTGGCAGGTCGGAAGCATCAGGCACCAATGGCGCAACACCAAAAGCAGTAACACCTGTGCCCAACAATAAGATTGCAAGGCTGCCCGCGACCCGTTTGGGGTGGCGACGCAAGCTGGCAGCGATGGAATTTAAAAAAGAAATGGAATCGGCAAGAGGCAAAACAAAATTCCTAATATGAACAGATTTATCAGGTGGTTCGCAGGACAACTAAAATCTGTCTTTGTTGCAACCGACTGCGCAGTATATCTGTCAGAGAACGCCCTGACGCGCAAAAACCCCTTATGAATCAAGCCTTGGTTACAAATTACCCGATGACAGACAGCGTGCAAAACGCACTTGGCGTGTCCCTGCGTGGCTGCGACGAGCTGATCCCGCAAGACGAGTGGGTCAAAAAACTGGCCAAGTCAGAGGCGACAGGCGTTCCGCTGCGGATCAAACTCGGTTTGGATCCAACCGCGCCAGACATTCACATCGGCCACACCGTGGTGTTGAACAAAATGCGCCAGTTACAGGACTTGGGCCACACCGTGATTTTTTTAATCGGTGACTTCACCAGCCTGATTGGCGACCCGTCTGGCCGTAACACCACGCGCCCGCCGCTCACGCACGAGCAAATCAAGGCCAACGCAGATACTTATTACAAACAGGCCAGCCTGGTGCTGGACCCGGAGAAAACTGAAATTCGCTACAACAGCGAATGGTCCGACCCGCTCGGCGCGCGCGGCATGATTCA
The DNA here is from genome assembly GCA_043756405.1 of Polaromonas sp. Classification (GTDB taxonomy): domain Bacteria; phylum Pseudomonadota; class Gammaproteobacteria; order Burkholderiales; family Burkholderiaceae_C; genus Polaromonas. The sequence goes on along the minus strand of JAYURC010000095.1, from coordinate 40,015 downwards.
GCTGGCAGCCAAGTACAACGTGGCCCGCATGATGGAGCGCAATGATTTTCATGACCGCTTCAAGGCCGGAACGCCCATCAGCGTGCATGAATTTTTATACCCGCTGATGCAGGGCTACGACTCAGTGGCGCTTAAAAGTGATCTGGAGTTGGGCGGCACTGACCAAAAGTTCAACTTGCTGGTTGGCAGACATTTGCAGTCTGAATACGGCCAGGAGCCGCAATGCATTTTGACCATGCCGCTGCTTGAGGGACTGGACGGCGTTGAAAAAATGTCGAAAAGCAAGAACAACTACATCGGCATTAGCGAGGACGCCAACACCATGTATGCCAAGGTGCTGAGTATTTCTGATGTGCTGATGTGGAAGTGGTACACGCTGCTGTCGTTCAAAAGTGAAGCTGAAATTGCAGCATTGAAAGCTGAAATCGACGCTGGCCGCAATCCAAAAGACGCCAAAGTTGCGCTGGCCAAAGAAATCACTGCACGCTTTCATTCAGCGGCTTTGGCTGATGTTGCCGAGCAGGACTTCATCAACCGCAGCAAGGGCGGCGTGCCGGACGAGATTGAAGAGCGCAGCATCACTGGCGTTCCCATGGGCATTGGCGCAGTGCTCAAGGCTGTTGGCCTGGCCTCGTCAGGCGGCGATGCCACCCGGCTGATTGACGGCGGCGGTGTGCGGGTGAATTCCAGCGTAGTTAGCGACAAGGCTTTGAAGCTGGACGCTGGAACTTATGTAGTGCAAGTGGGCAAACGCAAGTTTGTGCGGGTGACATTAAGCTGATTGCACCAGACTACGCGTCAAACGGCTTCAAGGGCTGTTTGGCGCTAAATGTCTGAAATTCTTGAATATCTCTGACTAACTTATTAGTAGGGATTTTTAATGCCCAACCCCGCAAGAATCTGAATTTCACGGGCTTCCATGGCCTCGGCTTGGGGCTCGTCAGCTTCGTGGTCCCAGCCCTGGGCGTGAAGGGTGCCATGGACTAGCAGATGTGCATAGTGATCACGCAGAGATTTTTTGTTGTCCGCTGCTTCTTTGGCGATGACCGGCGCACACAACACCAGGTCAGCCGTGACCAGTGGTGCTTGCGTGTAGTCAAACGTCAGTACGTTGGTGGCGTAGTCTTTCTGGCGGTAGTCGCGGTTCAGTGCCTGGCCTTCATCGGCATCCACAATGCGCACGGTAATTTCTGCGTCGCATTCAAGTGCATGGCGAATCCAGCGGCTAACGCTGTGGCGGCTCAAGGCAGCGCGGTGGCGGGCAGCGTCTTTGATGTCGCCAAACTGCAGCGACAATTTCAGGTTTTTAAGAGCCATTTCGGCTCTTGACGTTGGTTTTACGAGCGCTATTAGCTACTTTTTTTATAGCATCAGTAACGTCATCAACTTCATCAACGTCGTTGCGCCTCCTGTTTGCGCCGTTAGGTGCCCTGTCCGTACCGGAAGATGCTTTGCCCGCGCCGTCAGGTGCTTTGTCATAAGCATCCACAATCCGCGCCACCAGTGGGTGCCGCACCACGTCGCTGCTGGTCAAACGGGTAATCGCGATGCCGTTAACGCGTTTTAAAACACATTCGGCATCGACCAGCCCGCTGAGCTGGGTACGCGGCAAATCGACCTGGCTCACATCACCGGTCACCACCGCCTTGCTGCCAAAACCAATGCGGGTCAAAAACATTTTCATCTGTTCGGGCGTGGTGTTTTGTGCCTCGTCCAGAATCACAAAAGCATGATTTAGTGTGCGGCCACGCATGAAGGCCAGCGGTGCAATTTCAATCTGCTGGCGCTCGAATGCTTTTTGCACCCGCTCAAAACCCATCAGCTCGTGCAGCGCATCCCACAGCGGGCGCAGGTACGGGTCTACCTTCTGGCTCAAATCGCCCGGCAAAAAGCCCAAGCGCTCGCCTGCTTCTACAGCCGGCCGCGTCAGCACAATGCGCTGCACCGCGCTGCGCTCCAGCGCATCAACGGCGCAGGCCACTGCCAGATAAGTTTTACCCGTACCGGCCGGGCCAATGCCAAACGTGATGTCGTGTGTGGCAATGTTCTCCAGATACGCACTCTGGTTAACGGTGCGGGCGCGCAGGTCAGCACGTCGGGTGGTTAGCGTGGTGCTGCCGTCTGGCGCAACCTTCAAGGCTGTGTCGCCAGACATCATGAGTTGCACTGTCTCCTCAGCAATCGGGCGCTGTGCCATTTCATACAGAGCCTGCAGCACTTCCAGCGCCTGAGTGGCACGCGCCTTGGTGCCGTCAATCTTGAACTGTTCAAAGCGGTGTGCAATTTTCACATCAAGCCCGACCTCAATCGTGCGAATGTGTGCATCCATCGGCCCGCAAAGGTGGCTCATGCGGGTATTGTTTGGCGGTGTGAAGGTGTAGCGGAGGATCAAGGTTGGGTTGTCCCGAATGTTGGTTTGAGTTGCGATTGTCTGCTGTTATTTGTCTATCAAGGCGACTGATAACATTGCCCCATGATCGGACGAATACAAGGCCAACTGGCCGAAAAAAATCCCCCAGAAATTCTGGTCGACTGCAACGGCGTGGGCTATGAGCTGCTCGTACCCATGAGCACCTTTTACAACCTGCCGGGTTTGGGTGAAAAAGTCAGCCTGCTGACGCATTTTGTGGTGCGTGAAGACGCGCAAATCCTTTATGGCTTCGCGACGACCACCGAGCGGGCCGCTTTCAGGCAACTCGTCAAGATATCAGGCGTCGGCCCGCGCACCGCCCTCAGCGTGCTAAGCGGCATGAGCGTCGAGGAACTGGCCCAAGCCGTCACCCTGCAAGAGCCAGGTCGCATCATCAAGGTACCCGGTATCGGCAAAAAAACGGCCGAGCGTTTGCTGCTGGAGCTCAAAGGAAAACTCGGTGCAGACAACGGCGTGAATGTGAGCATCAGCAATGACAGTCAGTCAGACATCTTGCAGGCGCTGGTGGCACTTGGCTACAGCGATCGTGATGCGGCGCTGGCATTAAAGGCGCTGCCCAAGGATATTGGGGTGTCCGATGGCATCAAGCTGGCTTTGAAGGCGTTGGCAAAGTAATTTTGAGGAGCTATGCAGAGGTTGGTCAATCGAATCGCCACTGCATCCTGACAGTAGTTTTGGCAGTAGCTGCTTTTATTTCTGGTAAGGACTTTTATGCGCCATCTCGTTTTGCTTACGAGCCTTCTGGTTTCTTTTAACACTGCGGCGCAATGCTTCAAAGATATCGAATGCAAAGGAGACCGGATTTGTAACCAAGGGGTTTGTACGGCACCTTCACGAGTTAAAGAGCAGTCTTCACAGAGTTACGTTGCAATATTGAAAGAAAATGAGTGGTCAAACGATATCTCAAACGCTGTTACTTTGGCTCTTCAGGATCAGCTATCTTGTGTAAGTCAACCTGAGCCAGAGAAAGCACTCCAGGCTTTGCGCACACGCGGTATGATCGGGATAAAACCCATCATGGCTGTTGACGGGATGAATATTTTCGCAGCTAGCAAGCCAATTTCAGTGTTTGGATTTAAGGCGTTACAGGTAACAGGTTGGGAAGAAAGTAGCGATAAGTCGTTGTTCTGGTGAGGCCCTGGGACAGCGCCGCCGTTGAGTTTTCAGGTTGTGGTGTCAGGAGATATGGCGACTGTAAAAAGCAGGGTTGCAAAAAAGGTCAGTAGTAGGACAAGTTTTGAAAAAGCCTCCTATTCGAAATATGAAGGCCCAGCTACCGAAATTACGTGCTACGGCAATTAACCGGTCATTGCCTGATTTGTTGCTAGGCGCTTCTCAAAGGGTTAGGCTAACCAGCCGTTGGAAAAGCTGGATGAATACGCGATGAACAGCATGCGTTTGCAAATGTATATCCCGAGGGATATACTAAGTTCATGACTGCAACCACACTCTCAATTTCCCCTTGGGGAAACAGCCACGGTATACGCTTGAGCCGTGAGCTCATGCAGGCCATGCACATAACACCTGACACACCACTGCAAGTGCAGGTCATTGAGCCGGGTCGGCTTGAGTTGCGTGTCAAGCCTAAAAAACTCACTTTGGCACAAAAGCTCAAGGCTTACGACCCAGCCATTCACGGTGGCGAGTTGATGGCCGATATGCCTGTGGGTGCTGAGTTTGGAGCCAGATAAATTGGTATCGAAAGTAGCCATTAACAAGCCATGGGTGCCAGACCGGCGCGACATCATCTGGATTAATTTCAACCCGCAGGTTGGCAAAGAAATGCGCGTTGTCCATCCCATGGTAGTTCTCACAACTCGGGCTTACAACGAGCGTACCGGCTTGGTGATTGGTTTACCCATGTCCACGGCTGCTTTCAATGCAACAAATCCATTTGCAGTCGACAACAGCAGCAAGAGCGAGGCTAGTTACATCATTTGTAACCAACCCAAGAGCATGGATTGGCGTTTGCGTGGCGGTAAACCACACCCATGGGGAAAAGTTCGTGAAGTAATTTTCAAACAAGCTTGCGGCGAACTAAATGACCTCGTGGAATTGCTCGCCTGAACAGGTGTGCTGTGAAATATCTAAACATTGAATTTCAACTAAACTAATCAAACTTAGTCTATCAGACCTGCCATGCAAACCGTCAATATCCACGAAGCCAAAACCCATTTATCGCGCTTGATTGAGCGGGCCTCGCATGGCGAATCTTTCATCATCGCCAAAGCAGGCAAGCCAATGGTGCGGGTTACTGCCATTGAGGCTGAACCTGTCAAAAAACCGCAGCGACTGGGATTCATGAAAGGCAAGATGCGTGTACCCGATGACTTTGACACGATGTATGCCGATGAAATTGCACGCATGTTCAATGGTGAAGATTGACCATGCGGTTCCTACTGGATACGCGCCTGCTAATTTGGGCCGTTAGCGAGCCTGACAGGCTGCCTCCTAAAGCACATCGCTTGATGAAAGATGAAGCAAACCAGCTCTTTTTTAGTGCGGTAAGCATGTGGGAGATTGCGATCAAGGCAAGCTACAAAAGAGCTGACTTCGTCGTCGATGTGCCCGAGTTACACGCCGAATTGCTACGCAACGGCTACCGCGAGCTGGGCGTACGTACTGAGCATACGTTTGCGGTGGTTCACTTACCTCATCTTCACAAAGACCCATTTGACCGCCTGTTGCTCGCCCAGGCCATGCGAGAAGATTTAACGCTGGTAACTGCGGATGAAACACTCGCCACCTACCCCGGCCCGATTCTGAAGGTTTAAATTTTTACTGAATTTGCATGACCATCCAAACCGACGACTTCAACCTGACCGACCTGCCGCCGTCCCGGCGTGTGATGTCTGCCGCGCCCGATTCCCCCAAAGAAGAAGCGATTGAACGCGCGCTGCGGCCCAAGCTGTTTGACGAATATGTGGGCCAGGCCAAGGTGCGCGAACAGCTTGAGATTTTTATCGGGGCGGCCAAAAAGCGCAAGGAGGCACTTGACCATGTGCTGTTGTTTGGGCCACCCGGTTTAGGCAAAACCACGCTCTCACACATCATTGCGCACGAACTGGGTGTCAACATGCGGCAAACGTCTGGCCCGGTGCTGGAAAAGCCCAAAGACCTGGCGGCGCTACTAACCAATCTTGAAAAAAACGACGTACTTTTTATCGACGAAATTCACCGCCTGAGCCCGGTGGTTGAAGAGATTTTGTACCCCGCGCTGGAGGACTACCAGATCGACATCATGATTGGCGAGGGCCCGGCGGCGCGCAGCATCAAACTTGATTTGCAGCCCTTCACACTGGTAGGAGCCACCACACGGGCGGGCATGTTGACCAACCCGCTGCGCGACCGTTTTGGTATTGTGGCGCGGCTGGAGTTTTATACCGCTGAAGAACTTGCCCGAATCGTGCGGCGCAGCGCGGGCCTGCTGAATGTGCCGACCGATGACGAAGGCGGTTTTGAAATTGCCCGCCGCTCACGCGGAACACCGCGTATCGCCAATCGGCTGCTGCGGCGCGTGCGCGATTTTGCAGATGTCAAAGGCAAGGGCGAGATCACGCTGGACATTGCCAACAAGGCACTTGCCATGCTCGATGTCGACCCGCAAGGCTTTGACGTGATGGACCGCAAACTGCTTGAATGCGTGATTCACCGCTTTGACGGCGGCCCGGTGGGGCTGGACAACATTGCTGCCAGCATTGGCGAAGAGCGCGACACGATTGAAGACGTGATTGAACCGTATTTGATACAGCAAGGCTACCTGCAGCGCACACCGCGCGGACGTATTGCCACGCTGGCCGCGTATCGGCATTTAGGGGTTGCACCACCCGCCAGTGGTAACGAGTTATTTGCCTAGTTCATGGGCAACGCGTTGTTGAGCTGAATCAGGTTAAACACCCGCGCGCATCAACATGGATGATGCGCTCCACCACACCTTCAAGCAGCCCGCCGCGCACGCCAATCATCTCGTTGTGCAGGTTGACTGTCGGGTCGCAATGACCGGGTATCAGCCACAGCATGCTGCCCAGGCTGGGCAGTCGTGTGCAGCCTGGAGCGGGTTTCAAAATGCCGTGTTCATCGCCACCGTTTGAATAGTCCAGCGCGCTGCGGCTGCTGAAGGCATGCACTTTTGGCAGACCTGAATCGATGGCGTGGCTTTTATGGCCTGCATCGCAAACAACGTGATGCGCGTGCACGCTGATGACCTGGGTTTTGACAAATAGCGCGTGTTTAAAGCGCGGCTGGCCGCTGGCTGGCTCGTTGGCGGCGTAGTCTGCGTCCATGAACAGATACGAGCCAGCCTGCAGCTCGCCGTAAAGCTGGCTGGCAGCGTCAAGCGGCGCGGTGCCGGTTCCCGCGCCAGTGACCAGATGAACCTTGATGCCAACACCCTCAATCAACTGGCGCGTGCGGCTGACCTGTTTGATGGCTTTGTCAACAGCACTCTGGCGGTCTGCTGCGCTGCGCATGTGCTGCGCTTTACCGTGGTAGGCCTGTAGCCCGGCAAAGTTCAATGCCGGGTGTTTGCGAATCTCAAGTGCCAGCGCTAAAGCGGCCTCTCCAGGCTCAACGCCGCAGCGGTTTTGACCCACGTCCAGTTCAATAAACACATCAATGGTTGAGGCAATGCTGGATGAAACGCGCCCCTCATTCATGCATTGCGCCAGTCGCTTGATGCCTTCAAGGCTGTCCACGCAAATCGCCAGTTTGCCGCCCAGTGGTGCCAACGTCCGTGACAGTTGAGCGACCCGTGCCAATTTGGTCGGTGCGATGACCTCATTGCTGATAAAAATGTTGTGGACGCCGCCGGCAACCAGCGCCTCAGCCTCAGATGTTTTTTGAACACACACGCCTACCGCTCCCGCAGCCATTTGCAACTTTGCCAGCTCAGTACTTTTGTGCATTTTGGCGTGGGGCCGCAGCATCACTTTGTGCAATGCAGCAAAAGCCGCCATGGTGCGCAAGTTGCGCTCCATCATGTCCAGATCAACCACCAGTGCAGGTGTGTCGATGGCATTGACGGAGCGGCCGATCAGACGGTTCAAAGCGACATTCATCGATCAGCCCGCCGCCTCATCCAGTACATCTTCGTCCAGATGCAGCGTATCAGCCCACCCCACCAGTGTAAAACCCTCACGCGTCCACAGCAGGCGATTGATGGCCGCGTTACCCAGCGTCCAGGTACGCGGGGCTTGTATGTCAAGCCCCGCGGCGGCGCGGTACAGCACGTCCATCACGCCGCCGTGTCCAACCAACGCTATCAGTTCGCCAGGGTGTTGTGAAGCGAGGCGCTCGGCAGTTTGCAGCACACGGGTGCGCAGTGCCATCAACGACTCACCACCAGCGGGGTAAAACTCCGGGTCGCGCTTGCGCCAGCGCATGGACTGCTCAGGCAAAAGCACTTCAATTTCAGCAAAGGTTTTGCCTTCAAAGTCTCCAAAATCACGCTCGCGCAAACCAACTTCCTTTATGACCGGCAGACCCTTCAAATTACCGACAGATTGTGCAGTTTCCCAAGCTCTGGTCAGATCACTGGCGTAGATGGCAATGATCGGTTCATCGCGCAGTGCCTCAGCCAGGCGCTCCGCCTGCCAGCGGCCATTGGCACTGAGGGGAATATCAAGATGGCCCTGAATACGGGCATCAACATTCCAGGCCGTTTCGCCGTGGCGGATGGCGACGATACGGGTCGGTTCAATCATGATTTATACACATCGTGAAAAGCAATTTTTCGACGGGCAGCCACTAAAAAAATTAACCCCAAAATTCAAGGAAAGGGGCAGCGCACCGCCGTAGGCACACGAAGTGAAGAGCGTGGGGCATACCTAGCGTGGAATCTCAACATTAATACGGCGCGTCCCAGACGGCGGTTGCGGAAACCCCTGTAGCGCTGAGTCCAGCATGGCGGGCAACAGTGCAAAGGCGTCAGACATTGGGCCATCGTGTTGTGCACGGGTTTCAAAGACTACTTTTTGTGTCGATAGCTCGCGCATCAAAATGCTTACCGTACGTTTGTAGTACGAGTCTGAAAACCCAATAGGAAACGACAGCCCTATTGACGCGCCGCGGCTACCACCGCCAATTGAAACGCCCGGCCCACCGAGACCAAAACCCGGCTCAGGGTAGCGTTGCACCATTTCAGTTGCCAGCAGCACCTGAACGCTGTAGCGTGCATCTGCAGGGCTGAGCGCCATCCCCACTTTAGACAAACTGGTGGTGGCCAGCGCTTCAATGCGGCTTTGCTGCGCGTTAACTGACTGCTGAGATGGCAAACGCTCAAACCGGTAGCGCGTACCCGGCGCGGGAGGCGCGGCAGTCCAGGCTGAAAACGCAGTCACATCGCTATCCACCACACGCATGCTGGAACACGCAGTCAGAAATAAAGTTGCTATTAAAATAATAGCTGCTTGCGCACGTATCATTTGGGCTAACGCTCGATTTAATGCCTAAAATAAGCTAAAAATGCTTATCAGGTTTGTATTTTGATGACAAATTGTCCTGGAAGTTCTGTCATCAATGATCCATCAAACTCATCAGCATCAAACGCTTTGTCGCCATCAAGGCTGGCCACACCTGTGGTCCTGATGCCTTTGAAGTCGTGCCGCTTGCCGTCCATCAAATGCGACGGCACGATGTTTTGCAGGGCTGAAAACATGTTTTCTATCCGGCCCGGAAATTTTTTATCCCAGTCACGCAGCATATTGCCGACCTGTTTGCGTTGCAAATTCTCCTGGCTGCCGCACAGCGTGCATGGGATGATCGGAAAGTTTTGCACCGCTGCCCAGCAGCTCAAGTCTTTTTCAGGCACATAAGCCATCGGGCGAATCACAATATTTTTGCCATCGTCGCTCACTAGTTTGGGCGGCATGCCTTTGAGCTTGGCAGCAAAAAACATGTTCAGGAAAAAAGTTTGCAGCATATCGTCACGATGATGACCCAGCGCAATTTTGGTAGCGCCCAACTCGCCCGCCACCCGGTACAAAATACCGCGCCGCAAACGTGAACACAGTGAACACAGTGTTTTGCCTTCAGGAATCACGCGCTTGACGATACTGTAAGTGTCCTGGTTTTCAATGTGAAATAGCACGCCCAGTTGTGTCAGGTACTCAGGCAGGATGTGCTCCGGAAAACCTGGCTGCTTTTGGTCAAGATTGACGGCAATCAGGCTGAAATTGATGGGCGCACGCTTTTGTAATTTCAGCAAAATATCCAGCATGGCGTAGCTGTCTTTCCCGCCCGACACGCACACCATCACCTTATCGCCTTCTTCAATCATGTTGAAGTCAACAATGGCCCGGCCCACTTCGCGGCACAGGCGTTTTTCGAGTTTGTGGTCTTCGCGGTCAGACCGGCGCTCTTTAAACCTAGCGTCTGTGGCTTCTGCGTTACCTGAATTTGACCAGTCCATAGATGATGTCGTCAGTCTTTGATACCAAAAACTTCACACCCTACTGATTCGCAGTCTGGATAGACATCTGGCTTTTCTGTGGAAACTTTTGCAGCCAGCACCTTTGGGTGTGCAAGCATGACTTGCAATAGGTCATCACATAAGGTTTCTTGCAGGTGAATGTGCCCCTTCTCAACCCGCTGTGCCACTGAGCGCCGTATAAAGTCATAATCCACTACTTCATCTAGGTCATCCTGCTGGGGAGTTGACTGAGCCAAAGGAATGTACAAATCCACATTGATAAAAACGCGCTGCTCACCTTTTTTCTCAAATTCATGCACGCCAATGTTGATTTGAACTTCGTAATTGCGCAGAAACAGCTTTCGGCAGTTCAACATCAAGTCCCAGTTAGCAGTCGCTTTCATCACATCTTGCCTTTTAATAATTCGTCCATTACAAACATCACATCGCGTTCTAGCGGAACAAGATGCTGACCATTGTCAACTGTTACCGTGCTGCCAGTCATTGCGCGAGTTTTAGCCAAAAACAGGCAGGTCCGCGAAACGTCACTGGGGTCAAGCGCCCGCCGAAGCAAATTTACGCAACTTGCTTTTTCAAAGTTTTCAGCCGATTGCGGGCCACTTACATACATCAGTCCAGGGGCTACGCCGCACACTCGTAGCCGTGGTGCAAGCGCACGCGCTTGCAATGCGACTGATCGTTCCAGCGCGAGTTTGCTGACCGTGTAGGTGAAATAGTCGGAGTTTAAGTTGAATACTTTTTGATCAAGAATGTGAATAACGCAAGCAGGCTCCAAAGGCTGTAGTGGCACGAACCGTTCTGCCATGAGCCTGCTCAAAATCAGTGGCGCCATTAAATTGACGTGCAGTTGTTGATTTGCACTGGCCGTATTGAAGTCCAAGGCGCTGTCAGCCTCAAACGCCGAGGCGTTATTGATCAGGCAATCCAATCGATCGGTTAACGTTTGCACTTGCGCTATCAAGTTCACACAACCACTGTCGTCAGATATATTGGCTTGCACCGCGGTGACGTCAAAGCCCGCGCCACGCAAGCTCTGTTGAAGCAATAAAGCAGCCTCATGCGACTTGTCGTAGTGGCAGAAAACTTTCCATCCGTCTCGGGCAAACGTGTCTACTAGATTTGCACCCAATCGCGCCGCACCCCCGGTAATGAGTACGGTTTTAATGTCACTTTGTTCAGTTTGCATTTGCTGGCTCATTTCTATCGGCAATTCCGCGCACAAAAAACGCAACGTCTTGCGCAAAATACAGCGTTTCAAGCGCTTGAAGCAAAAAATCTTTGGGCAAGAAGCGGATAAACACCAGTCCCATCATGGGCGTACCCCCGACCGATCTAAAAACGGGAGAGGCATTTAATTTATACCCCTCGGCGACCGCACCAAATGCACAATGCAAGCGATGTTATCCGATCAAGCCCACCAGGTTGCCACTTTCAAGGCTGACATCATTGACCGGGCTTTCGGGCAAAGGCAACCAAAAGATAACGTTGGCTTTTTTAACGTTCAGCTCGATTGAAAATCTTAAGTTTGAGGCGCTCAATGTTTCGCTAGCTGGGAAAGTTAACAGATAGTCCGCTATGCAACCACGCAAAGTTGTATCGATGATGGGAGCAGATTTGGCCACTGCAGCCGACAAATTTTCTTGATGATCGGCAATTTCGAAATTTTCTTTGACACACGCGGGGATCAGAGTTTGTAGCACCCTGGCGGTTCTTTTCTGCAGGGTTTTTTCACCGTTTGAACCGAAAACCAAAGCCGTAACTACCAAAAGCACTGGCAACGATATTGCCAAAAGCGTAGCGGCTACAGAAATCTCTTCCTTGTCGGCTTTGTAGAGTCCGTGAATCAAAATGGAACCCGCACCAGTGAGAATGCCCGCCATGATCAGTACCAGCGCAATTTTTACCCATAATGGCAGATCCAGCGCCTTGAGCCAAAGTATCAACTCATTGGACTGCGCACTTTCAGATTCCATAACCACCTTGTTCTAATTAATGGCCGTCAGTTTAACGACACCCCTGCGTACCCAAATCCATGAGGCCATTGAGCAAGCGGGCGGCTGGCTTGGCTTTGACACTTTCATGACCATGGCTTTGTACACGCCTGGCCTGGGTTACTACGCCAATGACTTGCGCAAGTTTGGCCTGATGCCGGCGGGTGCAACGGATGCGGGGAGCGACTTTGTGACTGCGCCTGAAATGTCGCCCCGCTTTGGTCAAGCGTTGGCTCGGCAAATTGCTCAGGCTTTTGACGCGACGGGCACAAACGAGGTGTGGGAGTTTGGTGCGGGCTCTGGTGCTTTGGCTGAACAGGTTTTACAGACCCTGCCGCAAATAGCGCGTTACACCATTGTCGATTTGTCGGGCAGTTTGCGTGCGCGTCAGCAGCAGCGGCTCAAGGCATTTGGCGGCCGCGTGCATTGGGCTAGCGTCTTGCCCGATGCGATTGACGGCGTGGTGATTGGCAATGAAGTTCTGGACGCGTTGCCGGTCAAGTTGCTGGCACGCGTTAATGGCGTTTGGCACGAACGCGGCGTTGTTGTCGCCCCCACGCTTGTCGCTTCGCGTACTGCGCTGCCCCCCGAGGGGGCCGATATTTCCCTTGGGACGGCCCGTCGGGAAATGCATCAAAACGACTTCACTTACGCAGACCAACCGACCGATCTAAAGCCGCCTTTTGAAATGGCGGGTGCGCATGATTACGTCACTGAGATTCATCAGCAAGCCGAGGGCTTTATCCAAACGCTGGCCGACAAGCTTCAAACCGGCGCAATTTTCATGATCGACTATGGATTTCCTGAGCATGAGTATTACCACCCGCAGCGCAGCATGGGCACGCTGCTGTGCCACCGCGCGCATCGGGTGGACGCTGATGCGCTGGCGGATGTGGGGTACAAAGACATCACTGCGCATGTCAACTTCACGGGCATTGCTGTGGCTGGGCAGGACGCTGGCTTGAGCGTGCTGGGTTACACCGGGCAAGGTCGGTTTTTGCTGAATTGCGGTGTACTTGACAGTATGGAAGATGCAACGATTAAAGACCGCACAATGGTTCAAAAACTCATCAATGAGCATGAGATGGGCGAGTTGTTCAAGGTGATTGCATTTGGGGCAAAGAACGCGGCGGTGTGGCAGCCGATGGGTTTTGTCGCTGGCGACCGGACGCATACGCTGTAAATCATGATTCGTTGGATGATCGTTATTTTCTTGACGCTGGTATTTATCAGCGCGCTCACGCCATGGTTGAACAAACTGGGCTTTGGCAAACTGCCGGGTGATTTGCGCTTCAAGCTGTTTGGCAAGGAGCGCTACATTCCGCTGACCACCACCATTGTGCTGAGCCTGATTGCCAGCGTGATCTCGCAGATGTTTTGATTCGGCAGTCGTTTTAATCAGACTGCGTGCTGCGCCACAGCCGCTACCCTGGCCGCATGCACACGCTCACCAATCTTTTTGCCGTCTAGCCCCTCGGCCTGGGCAGCCTCGGCAATCACGCTGGACACAACTGATTGCGCGGCCTTAAGCACGTCAAGAAGTCGCTGGCGCTGCGGGTAAGCCGCATCTTGCAAGCCCAGGCGCCCACGCGCATCACATTCGCAGGCCAGCAGCACGTCGGCAAAGCGCCGCGGCTTACGAAAGGCATCACAACGCTCCAACAGCCGTACCAATGCCGCCGCACCAAACTCCGCGCTGCGGTGAATGTTGCCGTGCTCCATCGCCACCACGTCGGCCAGTTCGCGGCAGTCAACGGGCACGCGCAGACGTGTACATACTATTTTGGACAGCTTGGCGCTGCGCAATTCGTGGCCGATGTGGCGCGGTAAAACATCAGCAGGCGTCGAGCCTTTGCCCAGGTCGTGCATCAGGCAGGCAAAGCGTACCGGCAGTGGGGCGTCAAGTTGCGCTGCCATGTCAAGCACCATCATCAAGTGCACACCTGTATCCACTTCAGGGTGGTAGTCAGCGCGCTGGGGCACGCCCCACAGCTTGTTGACTTCGGGCAACAAACGCTCAAGCGCGCCGCACCCGCGTAGCACGCCAAACATTCGCGACGGCTTGGCCTGCATCAGGCCGCGCGACAGCTCTTGCCACACGCGCTCAGCCACCAGCGCATCGGCTTCGCCATGCGCCACCATCTCTTTCATCAGTTCCATCGTCTCAGGTGCAACGCTGAAGTCTGCAAAACGCGCTGCAAAACGCGCCACGCGCAGGATACGTACCGGGTCTTCACGAAAGGCGTCGGTCACGTGGCGCAGTACTTTTGCCGAAATGTCAGCCTGCCCACCGTAAGGGTCTATCAAATTAGCTGGATCCAGATCAATTTCAGTGCCAAATCTCTCTGTAGACCAATCAATCAGGGCGCAAGCAGCTATTGAATTAATAGTTAAATCACGCCGTGCCAGGTCTTGCTCCAGCGTCACGTCGGGTGTAGCGTACACCTCAAAGCCGTGGTAGCCACGAGCGGTTTTGCGCTCAGTACGAGCCAGCGCGTATTCTTCCCTGGTTTTGGGGTGAAGAAAAACCGGAAAGTCCTTGCCCACTGGCAAATAGCCCAGCGCTACCAATTCTTCTGGTGTGCTGCCCACCACCACCCAGTCGTGGTCTTGTACGGGCAAGCCCAACAACATGTCACGTACCGCTCCACCGACCATGAAAATTTCCATCGCCTGAGTTTAGGGCACTGATGTCACCCGCTCAATGGCGTTAAAGGGTGACTTCGATAGGGCTCGTCCGCACCTACAAAATCTTGCTCTGCCATTGCTTCAGCTATCCATGCTGTAACGCCTGGCAGGCCGCATACACGGTCAATGTATTCGCCGATGTGAGCGGGTACTGGCAGCGCATAGGTTTTAATGCGCATGCACACCGGCGCAAAGTAGGCATCAGCAATAGAAAATTCGCCAAAAAGCATGGGGCCCTGGTGCTGCGCCAACAGGTCTGTCCACATGCTGACAATGCGCGCTAAGTCGGCTCGAACACCCGGCTTGTCGCGCCAGACGACAGCGCCAACTTCTTGCAAGCTGGCCTCAATGTTCATCGGGCAGGCACCGCGCAAACTGGTAAACCCGGAATGCATTTCAGCGCACACGCTGCGCGCACGGGCACGCGCTGCTGCACTTTGCGGCCACAAATGTTTGCCCGGAAACTTTTCAGCAACGTATTCGGCAATTGCCAGCGTGTCCCAAACCGCCAGAGCATCATCGACCAGCACAGGCACGCGTCCCGTGGGGTTAACTGCCAGAACACTTTGTTTAAAAGTTGAATTGTCTGTAAAAGGGTTCTCACCAAACCGGACCATGACCTCTTCAAACGCAATGCCGCTTTGCGTCAGCAGCACCCACGGCCGCATGGACCAGGACGAATAGTTTTTATTGCCGATATAAAGTTTGAGCATGGGTGTTTCTTTCGGAAGGAATCACATGCTAGCGCGGCATTGAGGTTCGATTGATGCAAAAAATCAACCGAATTGATGAAAGAAATTCTTGCAGCTAAAACCGCCCAGCGGTCTTGCGCTTGGCCATCAGTCCGCTACGCAGGCCTTGCGCACCCAGATAAAACGGCGCCACCGCACTCAAAGCCGACGCTTGAATGCCCAGGGCTTGCAAGCCGGGCAGCTTGCCACTAGAGATGTTGTCAACCTTCATCGCGTCCAGGTTGTCTCGGCTCATGATGGGCTCCCCCGGTGCAAGCTCCATCAACGCTGCCTGAATGCGCGCCAGAGCATCGGGCAGGCCAATGACGGGCTTGTCATGCCCGCTGTATTGGCCTGCCAGTTGCACCAGTTGCTTGAGCGTCAAGACCTCGGGCCCGCAGGCTTCAAAGGTCTGGCCGATGGTGGTGTTGTCTTCAATGCATTTCACAATGGCGGCGGCAACGTCCTCAACCCATACCGGCTGAAACCTGGCCGTGCTGCCTGCCAGCGGAATGAAAGGAAACAATTTTTGCAGCGAAGCAAAGGTATTTAAAAACTTGTCTTCAGCCCCAAAAATAACGCTGGGTCGCAACACACTAACGTCAAGCCCAGAGTCGAACAATACCGATTCACCTCGCGCCTTGCTGCGCTGGTACATCGACGGTGCAGCCTGGTCTGCGCCCAGCGAGCTGACATGAATGATTCGCCGCAGCCCGGCGGCGTTGCAGGCTTTGACGAGAGCTTGCGGTAACTGCACGTGTGCCTTGTCAAACGCGCTTTCACTGCCGTGCAGGATGGCCACAAGATTGACCACGGCATCGTGCTCAGCCAGCACAGGCGTGAGCGCTGCTGCGTCATACGCCGAGCCTTCCATCACATCGACCATCGGCAGCATTTGCAAATGCCTGGCATTGGCGCGGCGACGGGTCAAAACTGTGGTGCGGTAGTCGCCACCCGCCAGCTTTTCGCAAAGGTGACGACCCACAAAGCCTGTGCCGCCGAGGATGAGAATTTTTTTCATAGGTGTAATTTGGTGGGTTTGCCTGAGCTTGCCCATAAAGCGAGTTTCAGGTATGTTTTAGTGCTCTAGCCCAATTAATACGAGCGCAAACAGCTACTTTTTACATAGCAAGCAATCATTATGGCAATGTCTTGTCTGTTTCAGGCTGGCTCGCATCTCTGGGCCCCACGGAGCCCATTCGCGCTTTCAGTGACTGCGGCTGACCCGTCAAAATTGCTGCATAGTTGGTGGTGTTTGAAAGGACTTTTTTAACGTAGTCTCTGGTTTCGCTGAACGGAATACTTTCAGCCCAGATCGCGGCATCTACCGATGGGCTGCCTGATTGCCCGCGCCAGGTTCTCGGGCGGCCTGGTCCGGCGTTGTAGGCAGCTGCGGCCATCGGCATGGAGCCGCCCACGTCGTCCAGCACCATCTTCAAATAACCGGTGCCAATGGCAATGTTGGTGCCTAAGTCTGTGATCTGATCGGCGGTGAAACCTGTCATGCCAATGCGGCGTGCTGTCTCGCGCGCAGTCGCTGGCATAACCTGCATCAGCCCCGATGCCCCCACGCCCGAGCGGGCGTCCATGATGAAGCGGCTTTCTTGCCGGATCAGCCCGTACACATAGGCCGGATCCAGGTTAATGCTTTGCGCGCGCTTAACGACGGCGTCTCTGAACGGCATTGGGAAGCGCTGCTCCAGGTCTATCAGCGCCTTGGTTCGCTCGCTGGTGTTGATGCAGCGGTCCCAGATTTGTTTGTCGCAGGCAAATTGCGCAGCGGCGATCAGTTCGCGGTCTGTCATGCCGCCGGGCTTGGCCAGGTTGGTGCTGTAGTTCCACTCACGCACGCCCTCGGGCCGCAGGCCGTTGGCAATCGCGTAGGCGGCGCGGTTCAAGCTTGGGTTCAGGCGGGCAGCCTCTTTTTCATCAAGGCTGAGGGGCGCGGGTTTGGTGGGCACCGTGATTTTTTGGCCCAGCTCTTCAAGCGCCATCTGCTCATAAAAGCCGCGTACCGAGGCGATGGACTGGAACAATGTCTGAGCTGTCGCCAGTGCCTCGGGGTTTGCGCCTTGAGTGGTGGCAACTATGGCACGCGCCTTCCAGTAAACCCAGGTCGGGTCGGCTTTGGCGGCATCGCTCATCGCATTGATGGTTGCCAATACGTCGCGCCATTTGGGTTGAGCTGTGGCCCGCAACACGGCGCGTACCTTCCAGCCCAGCATGTCGTCGGTGAGGTCGGTGTCTTTGCTGACCTTGCCAAAGTAAGCCAGTGCCGTGCCGGCTGGAATCACGCCCAATCGTGTTGCCGTCTGTTTGCCAATCAGGCCCCACACCCAGTTACGCTCCTCAGCTGTCAGCTGGTTGCCCCACTTGGCGTCCATCATGGCGGCGGCGCTTTCTGCGCCTGACTGGTCGGCGCTGGCCATTTTGACAAGTGCCAGCGTGATCAGCTCTTTGCGGGTGCTGCGGATGGCAATGTTTTTTTCGGTTAAAAATCGCGCCGGGCTGTCAATTAGCTCAGCCACCAGGCCAGACGATTCGGGCGAGACGATGGCTACCGCATCACGTGCGGCTCTAGGGCGATTGCCCTCCAGCGCCAGACGCGCTTTTTGCCACACGTCCAGCGGGGTCAGATTTTTAGTGCCTACCAGCCGCTCGGCAGCGGCGCGGCAACCATCGTCTGCATCACGCTGGGCGTACCAGTTTTTGCGGACTTCATCGGCCAGTTTTGCATCTGCCGTCGGGTTTTTAAGGTGCTCGACCAGCAGCGCATAGCAGCGCACTTCGCGGTCATCGCCCATGCGGTAGTTGGGGTATTCAGCAGCAAACGCCGCCCATTCGCGCCGCTGGCCGAGCAGCAGCAGCCAGTCGTTACGCAGCCGGTCTTCCTGGTAGGTGCCGGGGTAACGGTTGTAAAAGTCTTGTACTTCTTGCGACGACGCCTCAGGCAAACGGGCCTTGATCTCCCAATACGCGGCATAGGGCTCAAGGAGGTGGCCCTTGGCTTGCGGCAACAAGGTGCTGAGCCTTTTGCGATCACCTCGCTTGAAAGCCTGATTCATGTCAAGAATCGTGTTGTTGCCCTGAGTCGTCTGGGCGATGGCAACCGGGCATAAAAATGCAGCAAAAACAGCAGTGAAAACAAATTTGTATAGCATCTGGTGATTATGGACAAAATTAATACCCGCAAAGCCCTGATTGAAGAACGCCTGAACCTGCCAGACCGCCTGCAACGCGCCGATATGCTGCAACGTGTAATGCGCATCTGGTTGTTCGGCCGTACTGACGAAGTCATTGGCGCGTATTGGCCCATCAAAGGCGAATTTGACCCGCTGCCTGCACTGCACCGCTGGAAGGAAGACGGCGAACTGCTCGATGAGCCCCAGCCACGCCGAATTGGCCTCCCGGTGGTCGACAAAGTCAATAAAACACTGACTTTTCACGCCTGGTACCCCGGCTGCCCGATGGAGGAAGACGCTTACGGCATACCTAAGCCAAAAGATACTGAAATCATTGTGCCTACGTTGTTGTTTGTGCCTTGCGTAGGTTATGGTCCGGGTGGCTTCAGGTTGGGCTACGGCGGCGGCTTTTACGACCGTACGCTTGCCGCGCTCAAGCCCAAGCCATTCACTGTGGGGCTGGGCTACACGAATGGCTATTTGCCAGACATGGAACCCGAGCCGCATGATGAGCCGCTGGATGCGCTTGTCAATGACAACGGGGTGGTTTGGCCGGTTTAGATGTTTGCCAAATTTTGCCAAATCTGATAATCTCAATTCATGACGACTATGAATATATCTTTGCCCGACAGCATGAAAGCGTATGTTGATCAGCGCGTCAGTCAAGAGGGTTACGGCACGTCCAGTGAGTATGTGCGCGAACTCATACGGCGCGACAAAGACCGCAGCCAGCTACGCGCCATGATGCTCAAAGGCTTGGAGTCTCCAGCAACCGGGCAAGCGGATGCAGCGTACTTTCAAAGTTTACGCAAGCGTGCAGAGCAACGCAAAACCAGATGAAGCCATTGGTGCGGGTAGCACAGGCCGACCTGGATGTTGAGGCGGCGCTTGCTTATTACGCGTCCGAGGCACCGCACATGGAATTGAGTTTTCTGGATGCGCTTGAAAAGTCATATTTGCATATTCAACGCCAACCCAGAACGGGCTCACTGCGTTACGCCCACTCGCTTGATATCCCCGGCCTGCGGTTCTGGCAATGTCCGCGCTTTCCACACATGGTGTTTTATGTTGAACGCGAAGACCACATTGCGCTGATTCGCATATTGCATGGCAGTCGAGACATTCCGGCTACTTTTCAGGACTTGAATGACTGATAGAACTGATGTGGTGCCGCATTCAATTCAGGTCGTCCACCGTATCCGCATCCGGCACATCGCCTATCGCCTCACGCGTTAAAAGAGCTTGTGCCTTCAACCAGTCGCAAAACGCCGCCACTTCTGGCCGGGCCTCATTGCGCGGGCCGACTATTAACCAATAGGCCAGCGGCGAGTCAATTCGCATATTGGGCAGAGGCTCAATCAGGTCTCCACTTGCCAGACTGTCTGCCACCAGCGGCATGCGGGCCAGTGCAATGCCTTGGCCCGTCAAGGCGGCCTGTGCAATTTGATGCGCATAGTTGAAGTACAGCCAGCGTTTGGGTGTAAAGTTTTTCAGGTTTTGTGCTTCAAACCAGCGCTGCCAGGTCAGCCACTCCATATGCTGCGTGCGGTGGGCGTCACTGGCCTCTATTAGTGCGTGCGGCGCTAAGTCCATCGGTTTTTTGATGCGGGTACCGCTTTTTATCAACCAAGGGCTGGCCACAGGCGTCAGCTGTTCACCAAAAAGGCGCACTGCATGGTTGGGCACATGGCTAGGCACGCTGTAGCGCAGCGCCAGGTCAACGTCTGTGGTTTCCATGTCGACTGTTGCGTCCGTTGCATCAATGCGAATGTCGATATCTGGGTGTGCGCGCTGAAACATTTCAAGCCGGGGAATCAGCCACATGGAGGCGAAAGACGCCCAGGTACTGATCGCCACGCTCTTCCTGCCCGCGCTTTGCCGAATAATCCGCACTGCGCTGTCAATACGCTCCAGCGACGGCAGCGCTGCACGGAGCAGCTGTACGCCTGCACTGGTCAGCTCCACGGCCCGCGTGTGGCGCAGAAACAAAGGCACACCCACATCCCCTTCAAGTGCCTGTATCTGGCGGCTGATGACCGACTGCGTGAGCGCCAGCTCCTCAGACGCAGCCCGAAAATTAAGGTGACGGGCGACAGCTTCAAAAGCACGCAACTGACCCGCTGAAACAGGGCGGCTTCGCAGGTTATGACGTGTGTTCAGCATGGGATTAGCTCATTTGATTGATGCGTTTTAAGTATCAATAGCGTAGCTTGTTTTCATTGGAATGCCAAGGCGCCAACGGCGATCATTTGGCATGGGTCCGCCATGCCATCAGTTTTATTGTTTTTTTCAGAAGCGCACCATGACCCTCTGTTTTCCAGTCCAGTCCAGTGACCTGCCAACCAGCCCGCAAACGCTTCCGGCCACTGGCTGTTGCAAACCAACCGCGCCATCACTGTTCGGCAAACGGCGGTGGGAAACTGCACATTGCGCGTGGCCGGGTTTGGGCAACGTTAGGGTCTGCTCATAAACGCCCCTATTTCTGGCACCACACGCCATTGGAGCCTTGCGTCTTGCTGAAAGATTATTTTTTGAACGCGGGTGACACGCTTGTAGTGCCGCCAGGGGTCAGGGTCGTGATGGAAAGCATGGCACTTGCCTGGCACCCCGATCCGGGCCACACGCGCGGCGACACGATTGCCTGGGTAGAAGAAAAAAAAGAATTGTTTTCAGGCGACCTGGTGGAGTACGAAGCGGGCGTGTACACCGGCGACGCCCAACTCGAAGAATGGCCCGCCACGCTGGCGGCACCACGCGCCTTGAACGCCTTGGCCAATTGTCCCCAGTGGGGCGAGGCGCTGCAAGGCGCAGCAAACGTCAACAAAGCCATCGACCACCTAGCGCCCGTGTCTGTTTCCGGCCTGACTTGTGGCTGTGGAAATTTAGAACCGATGCTCAAATGCGATATAAAGTACAGCAGGGCTGCTGCGAAACGGTGGCACCAGCATCAGCATCGGTTTGAAACCGCCTAAAGGCGGCAAAGCACCCACAAACGCGGCCAAAGCAAACTTAATGCGCCGTTTCAGCCTGCGGTACCCGTCGGAGCCGTCTTACAGACGGCACACGGTTGATATGTTGACATAAAGGCTTTCGTGGGTAAAAAAGCACTGTAGTCACCCGCTTGCGTTGTCGCAATGTCATAGGACACAGGCGAAAGATATATCTTGGCTGTTACTGCCAACTTGCCATTCAATTCAGCAATTTGTCCCGAACATTGCATCAATTGCGGTTTGCGTATGGCGCAAGGCGTGCAGAGCGTTGCCGCAGAGGAACTGGCTTTTATCGAACGGTTCTGCACGGGTAACCGTGACCTGGAAGCAGGTGCCACCATCAGTGCTGCCGAGCGTGTAGCCATGCTGCTGATGCACTTGTACCGCCGGGTTGAACGCATTGGCATAGAGCTAAAAAGATGCGGATGGTCTGGGCGGCACGATTGACTTTCCCCTCAACCAGCAGCACATCGCCGACAACCTGGGTCTGTCGCTGGTTCACACCAACAAAACGCTGCGCAAGCTTTACAAGTTGGGGTTACATGACTGTCCGGCAGACGCTTGCGATTGCGCAACACAAAGGCGTTAGTACGCCTTGCCGACTATGACGACGAACCTCCTAAAAAAAGTGCCATTGCTGTAGGCGCGGGCTCACATTAAAGTCCCCGCAGCGCTGACGTGTTGGCGTTGCTTTGGCTTTTAGACTTACGTTTGCCTACAGCGGTTGCAAATTCTGGCAAACAGCTTGTCTTGTAGCCAGATGATGCGCTGCACAACTCAGTTTCTCAAGGAGTCAGCACGTGAACCGTCCCGTTTCGCCGCAGCCAAGCGGCTTGTTGCAACAGCAACCCCAGCGTTATTCAGACCGACACTATCACCAACCCAACGGTTTTGGCAAGCATCAAACTCCCCTGCCGCGCCGCCCATCTGCAGTGCAGGTGTCCGGCGGCCCTGAAAATTCGCCTGAGCCTGATGACACCGCCCACACCAGCAAGCATGACGATGACCAGTGCATCAAGTCCTACCTGAAAAAGACCGATGCATCAGACCCGTCACGCGCATCAAAACCTGATGCCAACAAGCAGGTTGAAGCGCTGAAAGGCAATGAAAACGATACCCTGTAACAACCCGTTGAATGCGGGTTGTAAAAACTCGTGCCTATTTAGCCGTTGCTTTGTACTGAAAGCGTCTTGATGTCCTGCTCGTAACCCATCAGTATGTCAATGGCTTTACGCCTTTGACTGATCGATGTGGTGTTGTGAAGGGTGGCCAGGTTAGCGCAGTTTTCTTTGGTAAGTGCGTCAATATAGTCGGCGTAGTTTGAATCGGGGGACGTGAATGAACGTTCAAACAGGTTGCGTACAGCCAGTTTTTTCTGCTCGGCGGTGGGCTGGTTTTTTACAAGCGTGCGCAGGGTTTGCAATGTGTCCTGTTGCCGGCGCTGCCGTTCAGCGTAAGCCATTGCGGCATTAAAGCGCGACTTTTCTACTTGCATTGCAATCAGCGCCGTTTGCTTGTCGTCAAGGCGCCCGTACAGCATTTCAGCTCTGCTGACGGTTTGTTTGTAGCGTTTCGATTGATTGACAGGTTTTGAAGTTTGCAGGTAATCATTGCGAAAGTCAGAGTTGCCTTTTTCAAATTTGCGTGCCAATGTGTCAATCTGGTTGTTGGTCAATGTGTCGAGCATGGCGACGACCGTGGGTTGCGCCTGGTCAGACACCACCAGAAATTTGCGCCGGACATCAGACAGGATGGTGCAGGCATCTTGTGCATTGATGTCCAACGGCATTTTTTGCTGCATTTTTTGCAGCATGTCGATGTAGGTGGGGAGCTGGGTTTGCCGATGCCAGGTTTGCAATTTGTTCAGGTCGTCTTTGACCTGCACGCTTTGCCCGCCTGAAAAATCGACATAACCATCGAGGTACCAGTAGGCCAGCTCGGGCGCCTGGTTGTAGGCCAGTTTGGCGGAGCTGCAGGCCTGTAAAAGGCATGCCAGCAACACCAGGCTGATAATTCGCATTGAGGTCGAAATAATTACAGGAAACGTCATGTCAATTCCAGAACAGTTAGTTGCACAACGGGTGCTGCCCATCGATGTGGTCATCATGGCGGCGGGCAAAGGGACCCGCATGAAAAGCGCGCTGCCCAAAGTATTGCACCGGCTGGGCGGGCGCGCTTTGCTGGGCCATGTGGTTGACTGCGCGGCGCTGTTATCAGCGCGCCGTGCAGTCATTATTACCGGTCATGGTGCTATCGAAGTAGAAGCTGCTTGCGCACGATTTCAGGGCGGTACAGGCACTATTGATACCAAACTTGATATGCAGTTTGCACGCCAGGAGCCGCAGTTGGGTACAGGCCACGCAGTGCAGCAGGCGCTGCCGCTGCTGGCTGACGATGGCGTGACGCTGGTATTGTCTGGCGATGTGCCCCTGACCCAGTCCCCGACTTTGCAGGCATTGATTGACCAATGCGGCGGCCAGCGTCTGGCACTGCTAACCCTGAAAATGAGCGACCCGGCCGGCTACGGAAGGATCGTTCGCAGTGGACCAGAGGCCAGTGCGCAAGTCCGCGCCATCATTGAACACAAAGACGCCAGCCACGAACAACGCCAGATCAATGAAATTTATAGCGGCATCATGGCTGTGCCCACTGTATTGCTGCGCAAATGGCTGGCCCGACTGGACAACAACAATGCCCAAAACGAGTTTTATCTGACAGATATCGTCAAGTTTGCTGTGGCAGACGGCACAGCGGTTGTAGCGCACAAAATAGTGGATGCAGCGCAGGTGGCCGGTATCAATAGCCCGGTACAACTTGCTGAGCTTGAGCGTGTGTACCAACATCGCCGGGCTACAGCGTTGATGCAGCAAGGCGTGCGCCTGGCGGACCCCGCACGATTTGACGTGCGAGGCCACCTGACTTGCGGCCTGGACGTTGAAATTGACGTGAACTGCGTGTTTGAAGGCGCCGTTACTTTAGGTAATGGCGTGCGAGTGGGTAGCCACTGCGTGATTTCCAACTGCACCATTGCCGCCAATGCCGTGATTCACCCTTTCACCCATATTGACGGCGAAAAGCTGGGCGTTAGCGTGGGCGAGGGCGCGCTGGTTGGGCCGTTTGCCCGCCTGCGACCGGGCGCGCAACTGGGTGCTGAAGTTCACATTGGCAATTTTGTTGAAGTTAAAAATTCAACCCTGGCCAGAGGCGCCAAAGCCAATCATCTGGCGTACTTGGGCGACGCGACCGTGGGCGAACGTGTCAACTACGGCGCAGGCAGCATTACCGCCAACTACGACGGTGCTAACAAGCACCGCAGCGTGATTGAGGCTGACGTTCATGTCGGCAGCAACTGCGTACTGGTTGCACCTATCACCATCGGTGCTGGCGGCACGGTGGCTGGCGGCACCACGCTGACCAAAAGCACAGCGCCGGGCGGCCTGCATGTGGCGCGGCCCAAGCAGATCAGTTTGATGACCTGGAAGCGGCCTGTAAAAGTAGCGAAATAGTGAGATGATGCTATTTAATTAATAGCTTCTAGCGCATGTATTGATTAGGCTAGAAGCACTTTTGGTTCAAATTTTGAGCGTTTTATGCTGAAAAACGCCTTGACGTTGCGCACATTCGCATCGCCAGTGAAAAGCCGCTGGCTCAGACTCAGGTAGAACGGCATGTCTGCCACGTGCACGACCAATACAAAATCTGGCCCGGGTGAGGTGCGGTAGCACTGCTGCACGGCCGCATGGGCGCCTACGCGCTGTTCAAACTCGCTCAAGTGCGCATCACCTTGCCGGTCAAGCGTTATCTCAACAATCGCCGTCAAGCCATGGCGCAGGCTGTTTGCCAGTTTGTCGGGGTTGAGCAGGGCTACTTCGCGCTCAATCAGCCCAGCATCTCTCATGCGTTTGACGCGCCGCAGGCAAGTGGGCGGGGAGATGTGAGCCATTTCAGCGAGCGCCTGATTGCTCAAACTGCTGTCTGTTTGCATTGCATTTAGCAACTTAATGTCTATCGCATCAATATCTATTTGTTCCATTTAATAACTATAAATGAAATAAAAATCCATAATTACCGCTTAGGGAAATTTGATTACAAAAACAATCGAAAAATCGATAAATTTAAAAATGTAAAGCCACTAGCATCAAGGCACTTTATTTCAAGGAGTTAAATATGTGCGGCATTGTTGCAGCGGTTTCCAGCCGCAATATCGTTCCGGTTTTGGTGCAGGGCCTGCAGCGCCTTGAATACCGGGGCTATGACTCTTGCGGGGTGGCGGTGTATGCAGATGGGCTTAAACGGGCGCGCAGCACCTCACGCGTAGCGGAGCTGCAAGAACAAGTCGACACCGACAAACTGGGCGGCACCACCGGTATTGCCCACACCCGTTGGGCCACGCACGGCGCACCGGCTATTCACAACGCGCACCCACACTTTAGCCATGGCACGGGCGACGCATCAACCAAGCCCGGCAAGATTGCCCTTGTGCACAACGGCATCATTGAAAACCATGAGGAGTTGCGTGCTGCATTAGAGGCCAAAGGGTATGTGTTTTACAGCCAGACAGACACTGAAGTTATCGTGCATCTGGTTGAAAGCCTGTACGACGGCGATTTGTTTGAAGCTCTGAAGTCAGCCGTCACTCAACTTCGCGGCGCCTATGCGATTGCAGCGTTCTGCAAAGACGAGCCACACCGCGTGGTGGGTGCGCGGGCTGGCTCACCACTCATTTTGGGCGTGGGCAAGGCTGACCAGGAAAACTTTTTAGCCAGTGATGCCATGGCATTGGCAGGCGTCACAGACCAGATCGTCTACCTTGAAGAAGGCGATTTGATTGACATTCAGTTGGGCAAGTACTGGATTCTGGACAAAGCGCAAAAAGCAGTGCAGCGCGAGGTTAAAACGGTGGTGGCCCACAGCGGTGCGGCTGAACTGGGTCCGTACCGCCACTACATGCAAAAAGAGATTTTTGAGCAACCCAGCGCCATTGCCAACACGCTGGAAGGCGTCGAGGGCATCACGTCTGAGCTTTTTGGAGATGAGGCTTACCGCGTGTTTAAAGACATTGACTCGGTGCTGATTCTGGCGTGCGGCACCAGCTATTACAGCGGCTGCACCGCCAAGTATTGGCTTGAAGACATTGCAGGCATTTCTTGCCAGGTCGAAGTAGCCAGCGAATACCGCTACCGCACCAGCGTACCAAACCCGCGCACGCTGGTGGTCACCATCACCCAAAGCGGCGAAACCGCCGACACGCTGGCCGCGCTGCGCCACGCGCAAAGTCTGGGCATGACGCAAACCCTGACCATCTGCAACGTCGCCACATCGGCCATGGTGCGTGAATGCAAGCTGGCGTACGTAACCCGCGCCGGGGTTGAGATTGGCGTGGCGTCAACCAAGGCGTTTACCGCGCAACTGGCGGGGCTGTTTTTACTGACGCTGGCGCTGGCCCAAAGCAAAGGCCGCTTGAGTGAAACCCAGGAAGCCGAACACGTCAAAGCCATGCGCCATCTGCCCGTGGCCATAGCCGCAGTGCTGGCACTAGAGCCGCAAGTCATCGCCTGGGCTGAAGACTTTGCCAAGATGGAGAACGCACTCTTTTTGGGCCGAGGCCTGCACTACCCGATTGCACTCGAGGGTGCGCTAAAGCTCAAAGAAATCAGCTACATCCACGCCGAAGCCTACCCCGCCGGTGAGCTCAAGCACGGCCCGCTGGCACTGGTGACCAGCGCCATGCCAGTGGTAGCCGTGGCGCCCAACGACAGCCTGCTGGAAAAGCTGAAAAGCAACCTGCAGGAAGTCCGCGCCAGAGGCGGTGTGCTGTACGTGCTGGCCGATGCAGGAACAAAACTGGTCAGCAGCGAGGGCCTGCACGTCATTCGCATGCCAGAGCATTACGGCGCGCTAAGCCCGTTGCTGCACGTGGTGCCACTGCAGTTGCTGGCGTATCACACGGCAGTTGCGCGGGGAACGGATGTGGACAAGCCAAGAAACCTGGCAAAGTCGGTCACTGTCGAGTGACTGACTTTGGAAGGCATGAAATGCCGTTTTGGCGAAGCCGAATCCAGGTTTTGGCTTGGGGACACTCACTTCGCAAAGCGAAGTGAGGTGGCCACACAAGCCCCGCAATCTTGCAAAGAGTAGGACTGTTGAATAACGGCTGTCATACAACTTCAGGATTTCATTATTAATTGCACAGAAATATATATAAATTAAGTTGTTGAAATGAATTAATATATATAAAATTCCGTGCAAATGAATCCAAATTGCACACTTCAATTACATGCTGACGGTCGTTGGCACGACGTTGCCAGCGTTAGCCTGTTTGGCGCACAAAATGAAGGCTGGAAGGCAAGAACCTTCACTGGTTACGGTGTGCAGTGGACGTCAGAAAATGCTGGCGCACGAGACGCTAAAGCCTTGTGCAGCCAGTGGCCTGTGGGTTTTGAAACGCTTGAGCTGCCGCCCTGGCCAGTCTTCCTCATCGACATGCTGCCGCAGGGTTTTGGAAGGCAAGAACTGTTGCGCCGGATCGGCAAGTCTGCAGTGGCTGGCGCAAGCGCAGACTGGCAGTTGCTACTGGCGGGCGCTGGCAACTCGATTGGCAATTTGCGAGTCAAAGAAGCTGCCGCTTGGCTGGCTGACAACCAAGGTGCAGTTCGCGGCTTTACGGCTGATGAAGTAGCGCAGCGTGGGGATGAGTTTGCCGAGTATTTGGCGTCGTATGGCTTGCCTGTGGCGGGTTCGTCAGGTGTGCAGGGCGAGTGGCCTAAAGTGCTGTTGACCAGTGCCAAAGATGGCCTGCTGTACCTTGACCACACCTTGCCGGATGACCAAGCCGTGCAGCATTTCATCGTCAAGTTTGGCCGGGGGGCTGACCCGCAATTGGCAACCATCCTCAGGCACGAAGCCGTTTATATGGCGCTGGCAACGCACTTGGGATTACGCGTTAACTCGCCGCTGGTGCTGCGCAGCAGGGCCCTGTTTATTCCGCGCTTTGACCGGGTTGTTGGCGGCAATACGCTGCTACGCCTGGCGCAGGAAAGCATTGCCACACTGACCGGTGTGCCTGGCTTTGACGCTGTGCCCAGCCATGACCAGGTGTGCCGTGAGCTGATACGCCGCTGCACAAACCCCCAAGACGAAATTTTGGAATACATCAAGCGCGACATCGCCACCAACGGCATTGCCATGGGGCTGGAGCCTGCGGTGCACGCACATTTGCGGCTGGGCATTGAGGCCAGAGCTGCCGAGCTTGAAAAATTGATCTGAATTCTGATGGACAAACGCTACAACACCCTGACGTTGGCCGAGCAGTTGCAGCTGCGAAAGCAAGCCGTAGACGACGTGCTGGCGCATCCTGAATGGTCACTGCCGCAGGCCGTCAGGCACCTGAAAAAAACCATGCGCCTGACCACTCTGGAGATGGCCAAACTCTCAGGCATCGCCCACCGAACCATGCAAGATATTGAGCAAGAACGCAGCGACGGCAGCGTGCAAACAATGACCCGAATCTTCGGGATGCTGGGATTGAAGTTGACTGTGGCGGCGATTACGCGTCCGGTCAAAAACTTTGGTGAGTGAACTTTCCAGCAATTATTGACAATTATCTAATTTCTGATAAATTATCAAAATACTGATAATTTAAGATAATTGCAAATGTCACTCAAACACTATCCGCGAATTCAATTAGCGCAGGAGATCGCAAAAGCCCTCCGTGGTGAGTCCAGTATTTCTGACGCGCCCAACGGGCTGTTTCTGGCTGCGCCGCGGCGCACGGGTAAATCTACATTCTTGCAACGCGACTTAAAGCCAGAGCTGGAGCGTTCAGGTGTCGTTGTCGTGTACGTTGATCTGTGGGCAGACAAAAAGCGCGACCCAGCTCTATTAATTGCCCAAGCGATTGGTCAGGTTCTGGGCGAGCATCTGGGGCATGTTGCCAAGCTGGCGAATAAAGCTGGTTTGAAGGAAGTGAAAGTTGCAGGCGTTTTGACTGTTGACACCAGCAAGATTGGCAAAGTAGATGGTTTAACGCTGGCTCAAGCTTTGGCCAAGCTGGGAGAAACATCAGGCAAGCCTGTTGCACTGATCATCGACGAAGCGCAACACGCCTTGACGAGCCAGGACGGTGAAGACGCAATGACCGCCCTCAAATCAGCGCGTGACCAAATGAATGTCAGCGGCATTAACTTGATGATCGTGATGTCAGGTTCTGACCGCGACAAACTCATGCGCCTAGTCAATAACAACAAAGCACCATTCTTCGGTTCGAACATCACAACATTCAAAGAGCTTGGCTCAGACTTTATTGCTCACGTCGCACAACTCATTGAGGCGGAGTACAAAAGTTTTGCACCGCTTGACCGGGCAGCGTTAATGGCCGCTTTCAAAGCGTTTGGTCATCGCCCACAGTTTTTCATAGCAGCTATTGGGCAAGCCTTAAGCCCCTTGACCGCGCCAGAGGGCGTTCGGTTTGAAGATGCTTTGTTGCAAGCGGGCAAAGACAAAGTGGCATCCGAGGAAGAGCAGATGGCATCTGACTACATTGGGTTGCCAGCGGCAGAGCAGGTGGTACTGTGGCGATTGCTGGAGCAAGGCCAAAAGTTCAGGCCATACGACGCTGCAGCCTTGGCTTTTTATGAAGAAAAACTGGGTAAAAAACTAAGCCCAGCCCAGGCACAAAACGCACTCGACGGGCTCCGAGGCAGAAACCCGTCCATGGTGTGGAAGTCATTGCGAGGGGAATACGCGGTGGACGATGCGGCTATGCATCATTGGTATGACGCGGCAACAAATGACGGTGCCTGGCCGCCTCGCGGGGCGCTGATGTCCGATGTGGTTGCCAAGAAGAAGCCGCGCAAATGAGCCAAATACTGCACGTGGTGCCGATGCAGTTGCTGGCATATCACACGGCAGTTGCACGGGGGACGGATGTGGACAAGCCCCGCAATCTTGCAAAGAGCGTGACTATTGAGTGATTTTTCAGATGGTGCAACGCATTGATTGCAAGGTAAGAAGCTGGTAAAACTAAATTAAATTTAGTTTTAATTGCCCCTGTGAGCAGCAGCGCAATACTTAAAATTGAGCGATTGAAGATTTCTTCATCCTGAAAATTCCAGCCTCTTTGCATGACCCCCACAAAAATTACACTCTCTCAACTTGAATCGTTTTTGTTCAAGTCAGCCGACATTCTGCGCGGCAAGATGGATGCCTCAGAGTTCAAGGAATTCATCTTTGGCATGCTGTTTCTTAAGCGCTTGTCTGACGAGTTTGACCGCAAGCGGGAGCAGATAAAAAAGGATTACTCGCATCGTAAAGCGCTCCTGACCGAACTGCTTGAAGACAAAACGACCTACGGCGAAACATTCTTTGTGCCGCCTCGCGCCCGTTGGCATGAACCGTGGATTGATGAAAACGGTGCTGAGGTGCCTGCGCTCAAAGACCTCAAGCACGATGTCGGCAACATGCTCAACAAAGCGATTGCTGCTGTAGAAGATGCCAACGACGCGCTGGCAGGCGTGCTCAAGAACAACATCAATTTCAACGCCATCAAGGGCAAAACCAAAATCCCTGATCAAAAGTGGAAGGACTTGCTCGACCATTTCAGCCAGCCCGGTTTTGTGCTGGTCAATGACAACTTTGAGTTTCCTGACTTGCTGGGCGCGGCCTATGAGTATCTGATCAAGTATTTTGCGGACAGCGCAGGCAAAAAGGGCGGCGAGTTTTACACCCCTGGCGAAGTTGTCCGTCTGCTGGTGCAAATTGTCAAACCACAAGCTGGGCACGAGGTGTATGACCCGACCATGGGCGCGGGCGGGTTTTTAATCCAAAGTCATCAGTACGTAGAAGAGCAAGGCCAGGATGCCAACAACCTGGCGCTTTTTGGGCAAGATGCCAACGGAACCGTCTGGTCGATTTGTGTGATGAACATGATCTTGCACAACATCAACCGCTTCACCATTGAAAACGGCGACACGCTGGAAGACCCACTCATCCTGGACGGTAAAAACAAAAATGCAGTGCGCAAGTTTGACCGTGTGCTGGCCAACCCGCCGTTTTCACAAAACTACAGCCGCGCCACTTTAAAAGTGCCTTCACGCTTTCGTGAATGGTGCCCTGAAACAGGTAAAAAAGCCGACCTGATGTTTGTGCTGCACATGCTGGCCAGCCTGAAGGCTGACGGCCACCTGACCACCATCATGCCGCACGGTGTGCTGTTCCGGGGTGGTAAAGAAAAGCTCATCCGCGAATTGCTGATCAACGACGATGTGATTGAAGCCATCATCAGCCTGCCGCGAGCTTTGTTTTACGGCACGAGTATCGAGGCCTGCGTGCTAGTTATCAATAAAAGTAAGCCCGACAATCTGCAGGGCAAGATTTTTTTCATCAATGCAGACCGCGAATATGCCGAGGGCAAAAATCAAAACAAACTGCGCCCGGAAGACATTGAAAAAATAGACTATGTTTTCACCCACAAGATAGAGCGGCACAAGTACAGCCGCCTGGTTAGCAAGGCCGAGATTGTTGACAAGCACGACTACAACCTAAACATTCGCCGTTATGTTGACAACACGCCTGACCCGGAGCCGCAGGACGTACGCGCCCATTTGCTGGGCGGCGTGCCGCAAGCAGAAGTAACGGCCAGAGCTAGCGACTTTGCCAAATTTGGTGTGGCTGCCAACAGTTTGTTCAAACTACTGCCTACAAAAAATGGGCGCGTCGGTTACCTGGCTTTTGACAAGAGCATCACTTCCCGCCCCGCCATCAAGGCTGCGCTGGAGGCGGACACAGCCTTGCAAACCACACTCACTCGCCACCGTGATGTGCTGGAGACCTGGTGGTACGTGGCCAGGGACGACTTTGCCCAACTGCGCGAAGGCAAAAAAATGCCCGAGGTGCGCCAGGAATTGCTCAGCAGCCTGAAAGCCTGCTTTGTGGCGCTTGGCCTGTTTGATGAGTTTCAAGCCGCGGGTGTTTTTGTTAACTGGTGGCAACAAATACGCTATGACTTGAAAACTGTGGTGTCTACAGGCTGGCACCACACGCTGGTGCCAGACAGCTACCTGGTGGCGGCGTTTTTCCAGTCAGAGGCTGATGCCATTGACACACTGGAGGCCACTGTCAGCGAGGCACAAAGCCAGCTGGCTGAGGCGGTAGAGGCCGCACAAGAAGTTGCTGCTTACGAGCCTGATGAAGGCGAATCCATTACTGCGGCGATTATTAAAAAAGCGCTGAAGGACTTGATTGATGACTTGAAAGGCAGCACCGGGAAGTCAGCTAAAAAAGAGCGCGAAGCCCTACAAGCGCAAGAAAAGGCCATTGCTGCACTGGAGAAAACCATCAAGGCCAGCAAGGCCGGGTTAAAAGTGCTGGCCGACGAGCTGGCCTTCAAGCTTCAGCTCAAACGCATGGGTGCCAAAGACTTCAAGGCTGAAAGTCAGCAACTCCTGGTGGAGGTAGCCAAGCGCATCGCTGCACTGGACGCAGCCAGTAAGGCAGACAAAAAAGAACTTACTGCCCTGCAAAAAGACCAAACCACCTTGCAAGCCCGCTTGGCCAAAACCGATTGCGTTCTCAAAAGCATCGGTGGGCAACTGACTGAGCTGGATGCCAAAACACTGATTTTGAAAAAGCTGCACGATTTGGCCACGCATGAACTCAATCGCTACCTGAATGCGGAAAAGCGGCAGTTGGTGCAGGCGGTTGAAAATTTATGGGACAAGTATGCGGTGTCTAGCCGCACCTTGGAGGCTGAGCGCGGTGAAACGCTGATGACACTGGATGGGTTTCTATCCGGGTTGGGGTATCTGGGGTGAATGCTCTAGCGGGTTGGACACCGAAACGTCTTACTGAGCTGGCCGATTACATAAACGGCTACGCATTCAAGCCTGACGATTGGGGTAAAGATGGCTTGCCTATTATTCGAATTGAGCAACTTAAGAATCCCAATGCACCAACAGATTACTTCGGCGGCAAGTTACCTTCCTCAAGAATCATCGACGATGGTGATTTGATCTTCTCTTGGAGCGCTTCGCTATTTCTACGAATATGGCGACATGGCAGAGCGGCTTTGAATCAACATCTTTTCAAAGTTGTTGAATATGAGGGCGTCGACCGATTTTTCTTAAAGGCATTTATAGACTTTTATTTGCCTGAACTTACTGCTGCAGCTCATGGATCGACGATGCAGCACATCACACGAAAAGAATTGAACCGATTTAGTGCGTTGTTTCCTGAATTGAAGCCCGAACAAACCAAAATCGCCGAAGTCCTGTCAACGGTTGACAGCGCCATTGAGCAAACCGAAGCTTTAATGGCCAAGCAGCAGCGCATCAAAACCGGGCTAATGCAAGACCTGCTCACCCGTGGCATTGATTTTGATGGCAATCTGCGTGCTGAGAAAACCCACGAATTCAAGGATTCGCTGCTGGGTAGGATTCCCGTGGAGTGGGAGGTTTGCAGTCTTGATAGCGTGGCCGACTTTGTGACCAGCGGCTCACGAGGATGGGCGCGCTACTATGCGACTGAAGGTTCATTGTTTTTGCGAATTGGCAATTTGACAAGACAACACATCAACATGCGACTTGACGACCTAGTTCGGGTTAATCCGCCTGAATTGTCGGAAGGCAATCGAACCGCTGTCGATACTGATGACTTACTCATATCAATCACAGCAGACTTGGGAATTATTGCGGTGATTCCTGAAAAATTTGAATCAGCTTACGTCAATCAACACATCGCGTTGGTGCGTTTGATGAAGTCGAAAGTGGCCCCTCGTTTTATCGGCTGGTTTCTATCAAGTCGTAGTGGGCAGACCCAATTCGAAAAGTTGAATGAATCAGGAGCGAAGGCGGGGTTGAATTTAGGAACCATCAAGCAGCTGAAGATACCGAGAATGGAAATCGCTGAGCAGTCGCGCATTGCAGCAATTCTTGATGAAGCGACGCAGAAAAGCGCGAAGTTTTCACAGCGACTTGCCAAACTCCGCGCCCTGAAAACCGCCCTAATGCAAGACCTGCTTACAGGCCGCAAGCGCGTGACTGCATTGCTCGCCGACCCGCCCGTGCCCGCACAGGGCGAGTCCAAGCTTTAAAAGAAAGTCCCACATGCCGCGCCAACCTGCCCCGCCCAAGCCCGCGCAAGCCGCCCTGGATTTCACCGCGCTGGTAGCGGCCATTGAGCAAGCACATGCCTACAGTTCAGCGGCAGCCAGCCGGGCAGTCAATACCCAGTTAACACTGCGCAACTGGTTGATTGGGGCTTACATCCACCACTACGAGTTGCATGGGGCCGACCGGGCGGATTACGGCGATCGCTTACTGGCCAGGCTGGCACAGCAGCTGCAAAGTCAACACATGGTGCGCACGCAGGAGCGTGAACTGCGCCGCTACCGGGCGTTTTATGTGGCTTATCCGCAGATTCGGGAGTCGCTGTCTCCCGAATCCTTGCCTGCGCTGGCTCCGGCACTTGCATTAAACATACGGGAGTCAGCGTCTCCCGAATTAGGTACGCCTTTGGCTGCAGCGGATTTGCATGCGCTACAACAAGCGCCAAGTGTTGCGGCCCACAAGTTGCTAGAGCATTTGTCGTTTAGTCATTTTGCAGAACTACTGACCATTGGCGACCCGCTACAACGTGCGTTTTATGAGGTGGAGTGCCTGCGCGGCAACTGGTCGGTGCGGGCGCTCAAGCGGCAAATCAGCTCGCTGTATTTTGAACGTTCGGGCCTGTCGCTCGACAAAAACAAGCTCTCAAACATGGCGCATACAGCGGCGGAGCAGACCGAGCCCCGGCTCGCGATACGCGACCCGTATGTGTTTGAATTTTTGGGTCTCAAGGCCAGTGAGGCCATGGCCGAGTCTGACCTGGAACAAGCCATGCTGGCCAACTTGCAGGAGTTTTTACTGGAGCTGGGCCACGGCTTTTGCCTGGAGGCGCGGCAAAAAAGCATTGTGATTGGACAAACGAGGGGCTATGTAGACCTGGTGTTTTACCACCGCGTTTTGAAATGCCATGTGCTGGTGGAACTTAAAGTTGATGAGTTTCGCCATGAGCATATTGGCCAGCTCAACACTTACGTGGCGTGGTTTGAAAAAAACATGATGCAGCCCGGCGACAACCCGCCGGTTGGCCTGCTGCTGTGTACTGGCAAAGACCATGCGCTGGTCGAGTACGCGCTGTCGAGCATGAGCGACCGGCTGTTTGTGTCAAAGTACCAGCTGGAACTGCCCAGCAAAACAGTGCTTCAGCAATTTCTGGATGAAAAGCTTAAAGAGGTCAATGGCGTATGTTGAAACCCGACGACAAGCAATTCAAACTTGATGAACGCAACCATGTTGAAAAGCCGCTGCTAGACCAGCTGGCCAGCATGGATTGGGAGGTTATAGACCTGGAAGCAAAACAGCGGCCTGAAGACAGTCACCGCAGCAGCTTTGCTGAAGTGGTGATGCTGCCAGTGCTGCTAGCGCAGCTAAAAATCATGCAGCCATGGTTAGCCGACGACCAGCTTGACGACGTGGCAAAGCAACTGACGGCGGGCTTTACCGGCAGTAGCCTGCTGCAAAACAACCAGCATGTTTTTCGGTTGCTGCTCGACGGCACCAGCGTCAGCGAAAACCGCCAGACAGGCGCGAAAAGCCCGACAGTGCGTTTTATAGATTTTGAGCAACACACCAACAACCGCTTTATGGCAGTGTGCCAGTTCAAGGTGCGCGTATTGGGGACTGAGCACCACATCATTCCAGACGTGGTGCTGTTTATAAATGGCCTGCCGCTGGTAGTCATTGAGGCCAAGTCTCCCAAAATCAATGACCCTATTCCTGAAGCGATTGACCAGTTGCTGCGCTACAGCGAACAGCGTGGCGGCCGCGGCGAAGGCAGCGCACCGTTGTTTTACTTCAATCAGTTTATGGTGGTGACTTGCCGCCAGGAGGCAAAGTTTGGCACCATCACCACGCACAGTGAAAAGCATTTTTACCGCTGGTCAGACCCATTTCCCCGTACCTTGAACGACCTGGATCATGGTGCCAGTAGCCCCAATGACCAGCAGCGCTTGGTAGCTGGCATGTTGGACCCGCGTAACTTGCTGGACATCATGCGCACCTTCACGTTGTTTGGCACCAATGACAAAGGTGAATTGATCAAGGTGGTGGGGCGCTACCAGCAGTTCCGCGCTGTCAAGCTGGCAGTACAACGGCTGCTGGCAGGCAAAAATGCACGTGAGCGCAGCGGCATCATCTGGCATACGCAGGGCAGCGGCAAATCATTGACCATGATGTTCATGGTGCGGGAAATGTACCGCCACGCCGCGCTGGCGAAGTGGAAGGTCGTTTTTGTCACAGACCGTACCCAGCTGGAACAGCAGTTGGGCGCAACCAGCCAGAGCATTGGCTTTACCGTGAAAGTGGCAGACAGCATTAAAAAGCTTAAGGAGCTGCTGGCCAGCGGCGCATCAGACCTGGTGATGGCGATGATTCACAAATTTCGTGATGACGATCTGACCGAGATGTTTCCGCAGCTCAATAGCAGCCCACATATTTTGGTGATGACAGACGAGGCGCATCGTTCGCAATACTCCAGGCTGGCAGCGAATCTTGACAAGGGGATTCCCAACGCCACACGCATTGGCTACACCGGCACACCCATTGACAAAACCGAGCGGGTTTTTGGCGACTACATTGACAAATACACCATGCGCCAAGCGATTGAAGACGGCGTGACGCTGGAGATTGTTTATGAAGGCCGCACGCACAATGCAGAAGTGCCAGATAAGACGGGTATGGATGCCAGGTTTGCAGACGTGTTCAGCGACTACAACCTGACGCAACGTTTGGAGATTCTGGGTTACGGCTCGCGGCAGGCGTATCTGGAAGCCGAATCCACCATTGCAGCCAAGGCCAAAGACATGGTGGCGCACTACCTGACGCATGTGTTCCCAAATGGGTATAAAGCGCAAATTGTGGCGACTTCGCGCGAGGCTGCTGTGCGCTACAAAAAGCATGTTGATGCAGCGGTGGTTGAAGCAATCCATGCGCTGGACTCAGCAAATCCGAATCAACTGGATGTAGCCGGGTTAAGGCGGCTAAAGAGCGATGTGGTGATCTCAGGCAGCCACAACGACGAGCTGCACATGCTGGCTTACACCGATGCAGCCAAACACAAATCAACCATCAAAAGCTTCAAACTGCCGTTCGGTAAAAACGATGAAGGCGTGGATGGCGATGTCGGCATTGTGATTGTGAACAACATGTTGTTGACCGGTTTTGATGCGCCGGTGGAGCAGGTGATGTACCTGGACAAAGTAATTGTTGCGCACGGCCTGTTGCAAGCCATTGCCCGGGTTAACCGCGTGGCAGGTGAGGCCAAAGAAAAAGGCTTTGTGGTGGACTATGTAGGCGTTGGCCATCACTTAAAAAAGGCGTTGGACAACTACGACGAACGCGAACAAAAAGAAGTGACTGACGTGCTGAGCTTTCCTGAGCAGGAACTGCTTGAGCTGAAAGCCAGCCACGACGCGCTACTGGCGCTGCTAGAGCAGCATGGGCTCAATGACTTGACAGATCACGATGCTTTTTTCGACGTGTTTTATGACGAGGATTTGCGCTTTGCGTTCATGAACCTGTTTAAACAGTTCTCAAAAAACCTGAACATTGTTTTCCCGGCCAAAGAAGCGCTAGATTTTATGGGGGACTTTAAAGCGCTGATGGAGATCAACGCGCTGGCGGCTAAACACTTTCGTGATGCCCGACTGAGCATGAAGGGACTGGCTCCCAAGCTGCGCACGATCACCGATGCATTTTTAGAGTCGCGCGGCATTGACGTGAGAGTCGAGCCGATATCGATTCTTGACGAAGACTTTCAAAAAGAAGTTAAAAAACACGACCGTAACAAGACAAAAGCCGCTGAAATTGAGCATGCTGTGCGCCATCACCTGGACGTTTCGCTGAACGATGACCCTGAATTGCAAGCCTCTTTTGCCGAGGCTCTGAAGAAAATTCTTGAAGAGTTTGCCAATAACTGGAAGAAGATTCACGAAGAGCTTGAAAAATTGCGTCAACGTATCGTCAACTCAAGCAAAGAGCCGACCTATGGTCTGAATCGCAAAAAACAGATGCCTTTTTTCCGCATGTTGAAGCGAGAAATTTTCGGCGATGTTTTACTGATGCAGGACGTTCGCATCGTGTCAGATTTGGGTCCTGGCGATGCCCTGACGGAGGATGAAAAAATTGGCAAACTGGTGATGCTGACGCAGCACCTGTACCTTGAGATTGAGCGTGAGCTGATGCTGACTGGTTTTTGGGAGAGTATCCCCGCGCGTAACAAACTCAAGGCCGATCTACAAAAGGCGCTCCTGCAGTCTGAGTTTGCACTGTGGCCGAAACTGGTGAATAACCGCTTGCACATCATCAGTCGATTGATGGAGATCGCCGAAAAAAACAACGACATCATTCATTACGCTGACTGATGCCGACACTAGCACCGACTTATGGATATTAACTACACCGTCGTCAGGTCGGCAAGCCGGAAAAAGCTCACCATCACTGTAGAGCGGGACAAAGCAGTGGTGGTACACGCACCTGCGACGACCACTGAGGCAAACATTGCCCAGGCTGTGCAAAGCAAGCGGCAGTGGTTATTTGACAAGGTGAATCACCCACAAAAGTATCAGGACTTGCCACATGCACCCGGAAAGGAAGTCGTCAATGGCGAGTCTGCGCTTTATCTCGGGCAGGAATACCAGGTGGCGCTGACAGACACCGCAAGTGGCGGGGTGGAATTTTCTGGTCGATTTTTGATACCCGCTGTAGACCAGGGCAAGCGCACGGAGGTTCTCAAGGCTTGGTATGTTGAGCGGGCCAAGCAAGAAATTTCGCCAAGGGTCGCCCTTCACTCACACGAGTTGGGGGTAGCTGTTGCACAAGTCAATATTGTGGAAAGCCGCTTTAGCTGGGGTTCTTGCACAACCAAAGACCATGTCAACTTCAACTGGCGACTGATCAAGGCGCCCATGTTTGTCATCGACTACGTGATCGTGCATGAACTGGCTCATTTGCTTGAGGCAAATCACACGCCAAGCTTCTGGAATATTGTGCGAGCCAAGGTGCCGCTGGCTGAGAAGGCCAAGTCTTGGCTTAAGGTAAATGGGCAGCTGTTGGAAGGAGAAATTTGAAAGCCGGTCGAAACTAAGCTGGGTATCTGTCACGCGAATTCGTGGGTTCAAACGGATTTACCACCGCACCTTTCTACCAGCTCCCTCGGCTCAATCAGAAACCGCTGCCTGACTTAAAGTACCCGACCATCTCAAAATTTGGAGCAGTTAAATCTTTATTCCTTTAGCCAACGCCGACGCTGTCCCCAACGACGTTTTTCCCACTAATCCTTGCGCTGTTGAAAAAGAGTTGCGCCACGTGCGCGCACTCATGCAACTTGAGCAAAAGGAAGACGCGGCGCAATTCAAACTCAAAAATGCCAAGGCCAGCATCGGTGAGCGTCAGCGGCGCGGTTTTACCTGGTACCCCATCACCATCATCAACGAAGACATCGGCTTTGGCGGCAAAGTGGTGCTGGAGTTGGAGCGCC
>JAYURC010000094.1:0-7589 GCA_043756405.1 Polaromonas sp. | reverse complement strand
TCACCCAGCATGACAAAACCACTGACATAACTGGCCACCAGCTTTTGCAGACCCAGGCCGACGCCGACGCCAATTGCACCGCCCAGCACCGACAGCGCTGTCAGGTCAATCCCCACTGCTGACAATGCCACCATCAACCCGACAAATACCAAAACCACCCGCATGGCGTTGCTGAACGCCTTGCGCAGCGACAGCTCGTTACCAGTGGCCGTACGCAGCACCCGCGACTCGATGGCCGAGGATATCCACAGCGTGATCAGCAC
This sequence comes from Polaromonas sp., assembly GCA_043756405.1. Classification (GTDB taxonomy): domain Bacteria; phylum Pseudomonadota; class Gammaproteobacteria; order Burkholderiales; family Burkholderiaceae_C; genus Polaromonas. The sequence continues at coordinate 7,326 of JAYURC010000094.1, read as the reverse complement.
CACCACCGCAGCCGTCAGCGCGCCCTCCAGCATGGTGCGCACCGACAGCGTGGTGGCGCCAAACTTCCACTTGATGTCGTCCAGCTCTTCAAGAATGACGGGCAGCAGCCCGCTGACCCACAACAACATGGCCAGCCACGCAAACCACGAAATAGACCGCTCAAGGGCGTGTACCCACGCCTTGTCTTTGAACGCCGCTTGCAGAACTTTGACGCCCAGGCGAATGACCAACAGGGACACAAACACCGGAATCGCCACCTTGAAAATCGCCAACGGCACTACCCGCAGCAGCAGCGCACTGGCAGCGTACGTTGCGCACAACAGCAGCAGTGGAAACAGCACCCCATCCAGAACGTGCCGACCAAACACAATCGAGTGCTCGTCAATGTTGCCGCTCACCCGACGCAACAAATAAACAACCAGCCACACCACCAGCACGCAGGCCAGCAGCACGCCAAGCTCAATCAGTGCACTGGGTTGGGTCAGTGCGGTCAGCCACTCGTCAAAACTGTCAATGCGCCGCGTGGGATAAGCCACTGCGCCAGAAAACAGGCCAGGTGGGAAAAAGGTTTGAAGCGACATCAGACTGGCCACACAGGTTTTCTCTTTTCAACAAATGCCTGCACGCCCTCTTGAGCGGTGGCGTGAATCATGTTGCCAGCCATGGTTTGGCCTGCCAGCTGGTAAGCGGCTTCGATGCCGGTTTCGCGCTGCTTGTAAAACAGTGCTTTGCCCATGCGAATAGCTTCGCGGGGTTTGCCCAAAATACTCTGGATTAATTTCTCAGTCTCGGCATCTAGCACTTCAAGCGGTGCGACTCGATTGACCAGCCCGCGAACCCGCGCCTCGTCAGCGCTGATGAACTCGCCCGTCAGCAGCATTTCCAGCGCCTGCTTGGGCGCAATGTTGCGTGTCAAAGGCACGCTGGGCGTGGCACAAAACAAGCCGACATCAATCCCATTGACGCCAAATGTCGCATTATTGCTGGCCACCGCCAAGTCACATTGCGCCACCAGCTGGCAACCCGCTGCAGTGGCCAGGCCCTGCACTTTGGCAATTACCGGTACTGGCAGGTTTTGAATCGCCAGCATCATGCGCGTGCATTGCGAAAACAGTTTTTGGTAGTACGCCAGTTCAGGGTTGGCACACATGTCTTTCAGGTTGTGGCCCGCGCAAAAAGCCTTGCCATGCGCAGCAATCACCACAATACGCGCCGATGCATCTTGCGCTACAAAGTCGAGCGCCGCTTGCAACGCGCTCAACATTTCTTCGCTCAGGGCATTGAAGGTGCTGGCGCGGTTAAATTCCAGCGTGTGCACGCCCCGCTCGTCTCGAGTGTGCAGGACGAGAGGTGGGAGTTCATGAGTGGTTAGGGTGGCGTCAGTGGTCATCATGTGCTATGAATTAAATAGCTTCTAGCGCAATATTTAATTGGACTACAGGCATTTTGATATAAAAATGAGGAGCATTGTATGAACTGCTGTCAAGGCGTTAACACCGCGCTGCCTTTGAACTGACAAATCACGACGTGCTCTCTAATTTCTCGACAATCACAAATCAGCCAGCACGCGTATGTGCGCCTCAACACTTCTGGCCAGCGCATCCAGGTTATAGCCGCCTTCAAGCAACGACACTATGCGCCCTTTGGCATGCCGCTTGGCAATGTCTTTGATGCGTTGGGTGATCCAGGCGTAGTCTTGCTCAACCAGACCCAGTTGGCCCAAATCGTCGTCACGGTGCGCGTCAAACCCGGCACTGATAAAAATCATTTCAGGTTTGAAGGCTTCAAGGCGCGGAACCCAGTGAGCCTCAATCATGTCCCGCACATCCATGCCTTTGGTGTACGCGGGCACTGGCAAGTTGAGCATGTTGCTGGCAATGTGTTCAGTGCCGCTGTGCGGGTAAAACGGGTGCTGAAAAATCCCGACCATCAAAACCCGGTTGTCGCCTTTCAAAATATCTTCAGTGCCGTTGCCATGGTGTACGTCAAAGTCAACCACAGCAACCCGCTTCAAGCCATGGCGCTCCAGCGCATAACGCGCGGCTATCGCCACGTTGTTGAAAAAGCAAAAACCCATGGCTTTGTCATGGCAAGCATGGTGGCCAGGCGGACGTACAGCGCAAAAAGCGTTCTCCATTTCGCCCGCCATTACCGCATCAGTGGCCGCCAGCGCTGCGCCTGCGGCGCGCAATGCGGCGTCCCATGTGTGCACGTTCATGGTGGTGTCGGGGTCAATCTGTGCATGGCTGGGGCCGCCTGCATTCATGTCTTCAGCCAACTGCACACTCAAGCCCCGAATGCCCGCCACCATCATGCGGTCATGTGCCAGCTCAATGTCGCCAATCGGCGCAACGATGGCTTCACGGCAATCAAGCGCGTCTTTCACGCCTGTTGCCAGAAGCCAGTCATCAATCGCATCCAGTCGCTCCGGGCATTCCGGGTGACCCTGGCCCATTTCGTGTTTTTTGCAGTCAGAGTGGGTGAAATAACCTGTAGCGTTCATAGCGTAAAAAATTTCGGGTAACGTGATGTCATGCTTGTCAAAGAAAAACTCAAAGCCCTTATAAATCAGCTTAACACGGTGATCGTCGGTAAACCTGCACAGGTACAAGACTGCGTCGCCTGCCTGCTTGCTGGGGGTCACTTATTGATAGAAGACGTGCCTGGTGTTGGCAAAACTACGCTGGCCCACGCATTGTCACGATCGTTTGGACTGCAGTTTTCGCGGGTGCAGTTCACGGCGGATTTAATGCCGAGTGACTTGTCTGGCGTGTCGATTTACGAGCGGCAAAAGACAAGCTTCGTCTTTCACCCCGGTCCGCTGTTTGCCCAGGTGCTGCTGGCCGACGAGATCAACCGCGCCAGCCCCAAAACCCAAAGCGCGTTGCTGGAGGCGATGGAAGAAAAGCAGGTCACGATTGAAGGCGCAACCCGCCCGCTGCCGGTGCCATTTTTTGTGATTGCCACCCAAAACCCGCATGACCAGCTGGGCACTTACGCCCTGCCTGAATCGCAATTGGACCGTTTTCACATGCGCCTGTCGCTGGGCTACCCAGACCGTGCGGCTGAGCGTGAACTCTTGAGAGGTGCCGACCGCCGCGATATGGTGGACAACCTGCAAGCGGTGCTGACCCCGCATGAGCTGCTGGAATTGCAGCAGCAAGTCAATCAAGTCCACGCCGCCGAGCCGTTGCTTAACTACCTGCAAGACCTGATGGCGGCGACCCGCTCGGGTCGCTGGTTTTTGCAGGGCTTGAGCCCACGCGCAGGCATTGCCGTGATGCGCGCCGCCAAAGCGCAGGCTTTTTTGAATCATCGTGATTACGTGGCACCTGACGACATTGCCGCCGTGCTGCCGCAAACCGCAGCGCACCGCCTGATACCCGTCAGCGACGCAGGCCGGGGCGCGCTGGAGCAGGTGCGGGCGATGCTGGCGGCTGTGCCGCTGCCTTGATGGTCCTGAAGCTTCCCCGCTTTGCTCCTTCCCCCGCTGGGGGAAGGTTGGGACGGGGGCACGCACGGTGCTGGAACTATCTCTGCGCTTGCCCCCACCCTAACCCTCCCCCAGCGGGGGAGGGAATTTTGAGCTTGCCTGCCCCAGCGGGGGAGAGAATCTCGAGCTTGCCTGCCCCAGCGGGGGAGGGAATCTTGAGCTTGCCTGCCCCGCAAGCGGAGGGAATGGTATGAGACAAAGACCTTTCGCATCCATCCAAAACCGCTTTCGTGTCTGGTTTGAAAACCGCCTGCCCCAGACAGACCAAGTCACCCTCACCCAGCGTACTGTCTACATCTTGCCCACCCGCCCCGGCCTGATGCTGGGCGTGACGTTGCTCACACTGCTGGTCGCGTCTATCAATTACCAGCTCAACCTGGGCTATTTGCTGACGTTTCTACTGGCGGGCAGTGCGCTGGTAGGCATGCATGTATGCCACGGTACGCTGCGCGGGCTTGCCATGCATTTGATAGCGCCTGGCGCACATTACGCGGGCGCTACCGCTGCTTTTGACATTAAATTGTCAAACAAAAAGCGCAGCATCAGACACGGCATCGGGCTGAGTGTGTTGAGCCCGACCGCCAAAGCCGGGCAAGACCACTGGTCCTGGGCAGACGTCCCCGCCCAAGGCAGCAGCACCGTGCAGGTGGCTTTTAAGCCCGAGCGTCGCGGCTTGCACCGCCTGCCCACGCTGACGGCTGAAACCCGCTTTCCGCTCGGTACGTTTCGGGTCTGGACGGTGTGGCGGCCCGCTGCGCAGGTACTGGTGTACCCAGCGCCTGAAGCTAACCCCCCGCCATTGCCGCCAGGCGAGCCGCGCGCAAGTGGCGCTGCCCATGCCGCGGCGGCGCAAAACACAGGCGAGTTCGACGGCGTGCGCGGCTATCGCCGGGGCGACCCCCTCAAGCTGGTGGTCTGGAAAAAAGCCGCCAAGGCAGACGAAAACGACAGCCGGGAAAATGGGGGCCTGGTGGTGCGCGACACCCAGCAAGCCCAGCGGCACGAGCTGTGGCTGGACTTTGCGCAAGCTGGCACGGGCGGCACCGAGCTAAAACTCTCACGCCTTTGCGCCTGGGTTCTGGCGGCTGACAAGCTGGCGCTTGACTACGGACTGCGATTGCCAGCGCTAGAGATAAAACCCGCCAGCGGTGAAGCCCACAAACGGCAATGCCTGGAGGCGCTGGCGCTGTGCTGAAAAACATCATCACGCTGCTCAACAACCTGCCCAGAGACAGCCGCGACACACTGTTTTTGCTGGCGGTCATTGCCTGGGTGCTGCTGCCGCAAACCCAGCACCTGCCCTGGTGGTGCAGCACACTGGCAGCGGCTGTGCTGATATGGCGCGGCTACCTGGCACTGACCATGCGCCCCTTGCCCAGCGCCTGGTGGCGTTTGGGCTTGCTTGCGCTGGCCATAGCTGCCACCCTGTTCACCCATAAAACACTGCTGGGCCGCGATGCGGGCGTGACTATGCTGGCGGTGTTGCTCACTCTCAAAACCTTGGAGCTGCGCGCCCGGCGTGATGCGTTTGTAGTGTTTTTTCTGGGCTTTTTCTGCATGCTGGCCAACTTTTTTTACTCGCAGTCGCTGCTAACTGCGGCCAGCATGTTGGTGGGACTATTGGGCTTGTTGACAGTTTTGGTCAATGCCCATGTGCCCGTTGGCAAACCGCCGTTGTTGCAGGCCGCAAAAACGGCAGGCTGGATGGCGCTGCTGGGCGCACCCATCATGATGGTGCTGTTTTTGCTCTTCCCGCGGCTGTCGCCGCTGTGGGGCGTGCCCAGCGATGGTGTGGTGGGCCGCAGCGGCCTGAGCGCCAAAATGCAGGTCGGCACCATCGCCAGTCTGGCCCTTGACGACAGCGTGGCGATGCGCATCAAATTTGACGGCAAACCGCCACTGCAAAGTGATTTGTATTTTCGTGGCCCGGTGTTATCGAGCTTTGACGGGCGCGAGTGGCTGCCAGCCAATGTCGATGTGTTTTCACGCTTCAAGGTCACCGCCAGCCTGGTGGTCAGTGGTGCGCCCATCAGCTATGAAGTCACGATGGAGCCCAGCAGCAAGCCGTGGTTGATGGTGCTGGACGCTGCCGCACAAAGCCCCGTGTTGACCGGCTACCAAACCGTGATGCAAGCCGACTTGCAATGGCTGCTGAACCGACCACTCAACGACCTGCTGCGCTACAAGGTTCAAAGTTACCCCAGTTTTGAGCATGGCCCCAAAACCGCAGTCATTGGTCTGCGCGAATTTGTTGAGCTGCCGCCTGGCTTTAACCCCCGCACCCTCGCGCTGGCCAATGAAATACGCCGTGATGCACGCTACACCCAGGCGGGTAGCGCCGCGCTGGTCGATGTGGCTATGAGCAAGCTGCGCACTGGCGGCTACGCCTACACGCTGGAGCCCGGCGTGTACGGGCAAAACACGGCGGACGAGTTCTGGTTTGATAAAAAAGAAGGCTTTTGCGAGCACATTGCATCGAGCTTTGTGATTTTGATGCGCGCGCTTGATGTGCCCGCCCGTATCGTGACGGGCTACCAGGGCGGTGAGCAAAATCCGGTTGATGGTTTGTGGACCATTCGCCAAAGCGCTGCCCACGCCTGGGCTGAGGTCTGGTACGAAGGCCGAGGCTGGGTGCGGGTGGACCCGACTTCAGCTGTCGCGCCCGGCAGAACAGGTGCTTACCAAAGGCTGCAGGCCCCGCAAAACGTTGTTGGCCAGGCACTGACGAACCTTAACCCGCGCTTTTCACTGCAGTTGCGCGCAACTTGGGACGCCATTAACAGCGCCTGGAACCAGCGAATTCTTAACTACACGCAGGGCAGACAACTTGATTTGCTTAAAAACATCGGCTTTCAATCGCCCAGCTGGCAAGACCTGAGCAAAGTGTTGATCGGCATCATCGTTATGGTCAGTTTGCTGGGCGCGGTTTGGGGGCTGTGGGAGCGCACGCAGCACGACCCGTGGTTGCGGTTGCTTGCCAGAGCCCGCAAGCGGCTGGCTAAAGCCGGGATCAACAGCACCGCCGCCACCTCGCCGCGCCAGCTCGCCGAGCTGTTAAAAACCCACCACAGCGCACAGTATGCAGCCCTGGGTGGCTGGCTGATGCAGCTTGAAGCGCAACGCTACGCTGCCTCTGGTTCTGATCACACCCTCAAGCAGCTCAGGCAGCTCAGGCAGCTCAGGCAGCAATTCAATGGCCTGCAGTGGCCTGCGTAAAATCGCTGAATGCTTACCTTATATCCCGATGTCCGTTACCTGATTGCTATTTTTATAGTAGCAACCTGCACAAATAATGCATGGGCCAAAGAGGCAAAAAAGCCTAAGAAACAGCCAATTCCGACATTTGTAGCAGCCTCAGCAGCCAACGCATCTGGCGAGCCGCTTTACGCCAGCAGGCCCGAGGTCATGCAGTTCGCCGACGACCTGGCTGCCCGGCGCGACCTTGACCCCGTCTGGGTGCGCAATGCCATCGGCAATGCGCGTTACAGCGCCACTGTGTCCCGCCTGATGCAACCAGCAGCCAAACCTTTTGTTAAAAACTGGCGCGTCTACCGCAGCCGCTTTATTGACCCGGTTCGCATTGCCGCAGGCGTCAAGTTCTGGCAAGCCAACCAGGCTGCGCTGGCCCGTGCCGAAAGCCAATACGGCGTGCCGATGGACATCATCGTCGGCATCATTGGTGTAGAAACCATCTATGGGCGCGACACCGGCAGCTTTCGCGTGATGGACGCCCTGACCACTCTGGCATTTGACTTCCCGCCCAGCCACCCGCGCGCGCAAGAACGCAGCGCTTTTTTCAAAGGCGAGATCGAGCAGTTTTTAACCCTGCAAA